>NZ_LMQJ01000066.1:0-302212 GCF_001424605.1 Bradyrhizobium sp. Leaf396 | reverse complement strand
TATAGCGCGACAATCTGGGTGGGAAGCGCGCGACAATCAGGATGGCGAGTCGGTGTCGCGGCGAGGTGATGATTGCCGCGATGATTGTCGCGCGCAAGAGTTTTGTTGGCTCTGATTGTCGCGGAGCGTCAATCAGCGACAGTTTTGGGTGTCGCGTGCGAAGGCGGCCGTCCGGGGCCGCGCTTGCGTTCGAGGGCGGTGCGCCTGCGATAGCTCTCGACGTTCATCTCGACGATGGTGGCGTGGTGAACGAGGCGATCGATAGCGGCGAGGGTCATGGCGGGGTCCGGGAAGACCTTGTTCCATTCGCCGAAGGGCTGATTGGCCGTGATCAGCATCGAGCGCCGCTCGTAGCGTGCGCTGATAAGCTCGAACAGCACGCTGGTCTCGGCTTGGTCCTTGGTGACGTAAGCGAGATCATCAAGGATCATGAGATCGAAGCGATCGAGACGATTGATCGCCGCCTCGAGGTTGAGCTCGCGCCGCGCTACCTGGAGCTTCTGCACGAGATCAGTGGTGCGGGTGAAGAGGACGCGCCAGCCGTTCTCGATCAGGGCCAGGCCGATCGCTGCCGCCAAGTGGCTCTTGCCGCCGCCGGGCGGCCCGAACAGCAGCAAATTGGCGCCCTTGCCGAGCCAACCATCGCCGGCGGCGAGCGCGGTCACCTGCGCCTTGGAGATCATCGGCACGGCCTCGAAGTCGAAGCTGTCGAAGGTCTTTCCGGCGGGCAGCCGCGCCTCGACGAGATGGCGCTCGATCCGGCGGCGGCCGCGTTCGGCGATCTCGTGTTCGGCTATGGCGGCAAGGAAGCGGGCCGCCGGCCAACCTTCCTTATCGGACTGTTCGGCAAACTGCGGCCACAGCACCTTGATGGCGGGTAGGCGCAGCTCATTGAGCAACAGGTTGAGGCGTGCGGTGTCGACGGTGTTCGCCGTGCTCATGCGGCACCTCCGATCTCAGACGCACCGATGAGGCATTCATAGGTGGCGAGCGGCGCGAGATGCACCACGACGTTCGGCACGTGGGTAGGATCAGGGGCGAAGTGAGCTCGTAGCCGGGTAAGGTCCGGTAGCCGGCCAGCTTCAAGATCAGCCGCGAGCTGATCGGCGAGTCCGGCCTCGCAGCCGCGCTCATGGGCAAGTGCGAGCAGATCGACCATGAGGCGGCAAGCCTTTTTGTCCGGCAGCCGTTGCCGAAGCAGGTCAAAGGTTCGGCGGTAGGCATCGCGCGGGAACAGCCGATCACGGTAGACGAGATTGAGCAGCGCCATCGGCTTGCGCCGCAAGGAATGGATCACGTGCCGATAATCGACTACCTGGTCATGCTTGCCGTTAGGATGCGGCCGGCCACGCGGCAGGGTGACGAGATGGGTGCCGCCGACGAACACGTCGAGACGATCGTCGTAAAGGCGAACCCGCAGCCGATGGCCGATCAGGCGTGACGGCACGGTATAGAACACCTTGCGCAAGGTGAAGCCGCCGCTTGACGTTACGCGGACAATCACCTCCTCGTAGTCCGAGGTGCGGCGATCCGGCAACGTCTGCAGGGCAGCGCGCTCGCTATCAATCCGCTTGGCGTTGCGGGCATTGCGGCGGCTGACGATCTCGTCGATGAAGCCGCGGTAGGCGACGAGATCGTCGAAGTCGGTGGTGCCGCGCAGCAGCAGCGCATCGGCGATCGCCCGCTTGAGATGGCCGTGCGAGCTTTCAATCGCCCCATTCTCATGGGCGATGCCGCGATTGTTGCGGGAGGGCCGCATGTCGTAATGGGCGCAGAGGTCCTCGTACCGCCGCGTCAGATCGTCCTGAGCATTCCGGTCCAGATTGCAGAAGGCGGCCGACAGGCTGTCGGTCCGATGCTCCCGCGGCGCCCCGCCGAGCGACCACAGGGCATTCTGCAGGCCTTCCGCCAGGGCAACGAAGCTCTCGCCGCCGAGCACGACATGGGCGTGCTCGAACCCGGAATAGGCCAGCCGGAAGTGGTAGAGGCGATGATCGAGCGGCACGCCCGCGATGGTTACCCCGAGTTCGCCCATGTCGGTGAAGTCGGACAAGCCGACATGGCCGGGCTCATGGGTCTGCCGGAAGATAACTTCCTGCTCCTCGCCGTGGATTGCCCGCCAAGCGCGGATCCGGCGCTCCAGCGTGCGGCGGATTCCGGCCCCGAGTTCAGGATGRCGTCGTAACATCTCCTCGAAGATCGCAATCGGCCGCACGCCGGGGGCGGCCTTGAGCATCGGSACGAYCTCGAYCTCGAACACGTCGGCTAAGGGGTCCGGTCGGCGCCGGCCGCGGGCTCCCTTCTTCTGCGATGGGAGCCTTCGATCCTTGTCGAAGCGGTACGCGGTCGAKGTACTGAACGACGCTCTGGCAGCGGCCACTGGCGGGGTATCGGTCTGACGGTACTTCATGTAGAGCCTCATCTGGTGATCGGTAACGTGTCGGCCTGGCAAGCGAGTGATTCCTCTTGGCGGAAGAACCACTTGCATAACCCACCGGCCGCGATCACCAGTCGGCGCGGTCCCTCAMGGATCGCGCCGACGCCGGGCTCGTAACTCCGGTCGGGCTACGCCCTCCCTGCGTCACGAGCCCGGCGAAGCTCTCTCATCCTGATTGACGCTCCACTGTCACCCTGATTGCCGCGCGGCANGGATCGCGCCGACGCCGGGCTCGTAACTCCGGTCGGGCTACGCCCTCCCTGCGTCACGAGCCCGGCGAAGCTCTCTCATCCTGATTGACGCTCCACTGTCACCCTGATTGCCGCGCGGCAGATTAGTAGCCAAAACGGCCTGTTCGGCAGGGTGCCTTTAGAAGATCGGACCTACCTTGACGGCGGACCAGATCCGCAATGCGCCATAGCAAGTCCGGCAGTAAATCGAGAACCAGATCGTGACGGAGCTTGGCCCTATGCCGCCTGCCGCACCGCAGCGCCAGATCGCCCATCTCGTCGGCTGCAGCCTGAAGACATCGAAGGCATTTTGGACCGGATCAAGCAGGCATTGCCCGCCGTGAATGTCCTGTTCGAATCAGTCGGACCGCAATTTCGCATGGCGCATGGCGAGCCGCCGGTGATGGTCTTCCGTTTGCTCGGCATCATGTGCACGCGCGCCTGCAGAACGTAGGACAACTGATGAGTTGCCTCGAGGCATTCAACGAGGCGCTTGCCGACATTCACAGTGATCTCTGCGCGGCTTGCTAGACAACGAGGGCCACAGCCCTGATTTTGGAGCAAACGCAGAAGTGCGTCGCTGGTTTGGTAGAAGACGGTGGCGTACCATGAAGAAACCGAAGCGGTTCCAGCCAGGTGACCCAGAAGCCTCGCGGGCCGTCTCGACGAGTTACGCAAGCGAAGCGCGGCTCGCCCGGGAGCAGACCAACATGAACATGCAAGCTCGATCTATACCGGCCGCTGAGACAGCGAAGCCGCTGGAGCGCGAGCCGCTCCACTTCGGACGCCCAGCGCCGGCTGCCCAAGTTAGCCTCTCTTCTTGAGAGATAGGGGCAGCATTGCCATGGTCAAACCTCCCTTAACCGAAAGGCGAGCGCAGTAGGTGGCACGCGTAACTCTGTTTTGGTTCATTCTCTCTCAGCAAAAGCGGGAGACGGCGCGGGGCGGTGCACGCGCCCTCTCTTGCGGCAATCTTGCTCGAGGTCTTATCCTGGCCTTTGCGGCCCTTCGCCACCGACGAGTTCCGCTCGAAAATGACGGTGATCTCCAGAGTTGATCGTCGGTGCGGTATTTGACCACCAGAGCGACATTGGATCGTGCGTTCTCATACCACATCCTCGTTGAGCAACGTGGATACAAGTCCCATCGGGCCAGGACCCGACGCCTTTGGCCGGGCCCTTGCCGACATCCGGCGCCGCTTCGCTGCGCGGCACTTATGAACTAGCTCGGAGGCCTCGGTTTCAAGAGGAGGGGTCTTGCGTGCCAAGGTGTCTTGCCTAGATCACCGGCGCGCGCTGATCTAGAGGCGGGGTAAACCCGGGCCGCTATGAAGGCACCACGGAGGAGAGGCAGTGCAGTCCCGATCTCCCGCCTCCAGATCAGAAACCGCGTCTGCAATCTCGCGTTCTTTCTGGCCTGTTAGGAGAGCCCCTTGCGCGACGAAGACCTCGATCTTGCCCTTGAGCAAACTTTTCCGGCGGATCCGCCAGCCTTCATGGCCGGCTTGGCCATCGCCGGCGGACCGCCGTCAAAGTCCGGTCAGGGATGCCGAAAGAGGACCGGGGCGAAGGAGAGTAAGACGCGTCCTACGGCAAGTAAGTGAGGCGCGACTCTCTGTGCGGCAAGCCGTGTAGCCGGTGGTCGAGGTAGCTCAAGCAAGGCTGCCACCAACGTTACAGGAGATTGTTTACTAATTAGGAACGAACGATAGGAGCTATTTTGACTTAGAGCTAGATGGAGTTGCGTAATGGCTGGCTCACCGTCGATCGTACCAGACCAAATCGATCGGGATATTTATCTCGTGCTGGACGACCTTGGGGGGAAGTACGGGCGGGCTTGGCGCGAAACCGCGAAGCGGACACAGAGCGGCCCGCCTTGATCCGAGACCTACTGGACATCTAAATCCAGCCCGCGCAATCGCCTTCAATCCCGCCGGCGGCTGGTCACGCGACGTCACACAGGAGATTGCCAACGAGCTGCGTGACCGCTGTACTCAGCGTGGCGGGGTGCCTTGCTCGTTGGACGAGTTCTGAGGCGCTACACCGCTGAAAAGGGCGCTTCAGTCTAGCCCTTACCAGACCGTGCCGAGGTGTTGCTACATGAGCTCGTCCGCCAGCGAATAGGATGAGCTTCCTCGTATATTGATATCGAGTACGGCCACATCAAAGCTATCCGGCTCGATCGCCCGGAAAGCTCAGGAATGGGCCCGATGACCTCTGCACCAAGTGGTCTCAGCGCTTTCGCTAGGTCAACTCCAAGAAAGTACTCGTCCTCAAGAATCCGAACACGGCAGCCGTTACTTTGACTGACCGTGCCCTGGGCCAGCCCGAGGCTGCGGGCAACGGCGCGTTGCGACATGCCGACGCTGTAATGCAGGCGTAGAACTTCGCGAATGTGGCGCATGGACAGTCTCTCGGTCGGGCATCTCCGGATTGCAGACTGTCAGCGGTGCGCGCCGCCTGGTTGCCCCCGATCGCGATCGCTGGAAATAGCGATCGCGATCGGCTGGAAATGGTGATCACGATGCTCTGGAATGGGTGATCACGATGGCCTGGAATGGGTGATCACGATCGGCTGGAATACGCACGTGGATACCTCGTTCACCGCACTGCGGGTGATCCGCGAGCTTGACCGCGTTATCGAGGCGCGAGGCCAAGCCCGCATGATCGTCAGCGACAAGGCACCGAGTTCACCTCAAACACCATGTCGGCCAGGCAGGAAGACCTCGGGATGAAGTGGCAATACATCTCCCCCGGCAAGCCGCCGGAATGGGTTTGTGGAAAGCTTCAAGGACTGGTTGCGCGACCAGCGTCCCGACGAGCACCTGTTCACCAATGTCATCGAGGCCCGCAGATCATCAAGGAATGGAAGGATCGACTAAAACACCAGCCGACCCCGCACGAGCCTCGACGGGCTCGCACCGAACGGGTGCGCGGCGCCCCAAGCGGGGCCAAACCCGGTACAGAGGGCAAACAGGGGCAAGATCAGCCAAGATCCCATCCTTTTAGGAACGCTTCCACCGTCTGTTCGACACGTGCTGCGGCATGGGCCTCAGTGGGCTCGCCTACGCCGAGGAGGGCTCGGAGTTGGCTGCGCCCGAGGATCATACCTACAAACTGCTCTGCCGCGTGCATCGCTTCGGCCGGCGAAAGGCGCCTTGACGACTTCGCCGCAAGTTGCGTCGCGAGCTGGGAAATCAACCGGTGGGGACCAGCCGCATACACCGCCTTGGCGAGTTCTGGAAAATGCGGCGCCTCCCAGATTAGCACCCTGTGCAAGGCGATCGAAGTGGGGGCGAGCAGTTGCGAACGAATGCGACGGGCCAGATCGATGAGGCTAGAGCTTAGGTCCGAGCCGTCCGCAAACTCGGGCAGCGAGGCGGTTACCAGATCGGCGAAGTACTCTGCCAAGGCTTGGAACACCTGATCCTTTCCTGAGAAGTGATTGTAGATCGTTTGGCGGGCCACCCCTGCCTTAAGCGCGATCTCGTCCATGGAAGTGGCGGAAAAGCCCTGTCGACCGAAGAGTTCTGATGCCGCTTTGAGTATGGCCACATGGATGTCATGTCGACCGGATGACCGTCGTCTTGTCGGTTCCGTTTCTTGACGCATTGGCATAGGTTGGGTACCCATTTAGACTGCCCAGTCTAAATGACGTAGGTCGGCCAAGATGTACAGACGTAGCCTTGCGCTGCTGTTAGTCGCCGTAGGCATAGCCGCGACGGCTTACGCTTGGCATGCTATGCGCGCGGCACCGCCTGCGACAACGGCGAGGCCAGCGCCACCGCCCGAGGTGGGGGTGATCACCGTCACACCACAGACCGTCGAGCTTCCCCTGATCTATGCTGGTCGCGTTGCCGGTGTCCGCGACGTTGAGATCCGCTCGCAGGTGGGCGGCATTTTGCTTAAGCGCGAGTATGCGGAAGGTGCCCGGGTGAAGGAAGACGAGGTCCTTTTCCGCATTGATCCCCGTCCTTACCAAGTTGCGTTGGATCGTGCGCAAGCTCAACTGGCGCAGGCTCAGGCCAACTTCGTCCAGGCCGAGCAGAATTTTCGGCGCGTCGAAGAGCTGGCGATCCGTCAGGTGACCACTCAAAAGCAGCTCGACGACGCCCGTGGCGCGCGTGATGCCGCCGAAGCGTCGGTAAAGCTCGCTCAAGCCGAGGTCGGCAATGCGACGCTCAATCTCGGATATACGACCATCAAAGCGCCAGTAGCCGGCATGACCAGTCTGCGCTCGCCACCGGAGGGCACTCTCATTCTTGCGCAGCAGACCTTGCTGACGACTATCACCCCACTCGATCCGGCTTATGTCCACTTCGCGCTCACAGATGCGGACTATCAGTCGCTACGCAGCATGAACCGAAAGCGCGCTGTTCCGATCGCGCGGAAGGACGTCTCGGTCGAGCTTCACTATGCCGAGGGAACCAAACATCCGCACACCGGGAAGCTCGACTTGTCAGCCAGCATTATCGATTCTCAGACGGGAACGATCCAGTTCCGCGCCATCTTTCCGAATGCCGACGGCACGATTCTGCCTGGCCAATTCGTGCGGGTCCGGCTCCATGGCGTCACCCTTCCTGATGCGATTATCATTCCCAAACAAGCGGTCATGCAGGGGCCGCGCGGTGCCTCTGTTTATGTGCTTGGCGCCGACGACAAGGCGGAGGCGCGGCCGATTAAAATCGGCCGAGAGCTCGACGCCGGTGTGGTGATTGAGGATGGCCTGAAGGCGGGCGAACAACTAATGGTTGACGGTGTCATGCGGGTGCGGCCTCGGGCGCCAGTCCGACCAGTTCCGGCCAACCTGCCGTCGCGCGAGGGCAACCCGCCGAAGAAAGGCGCCAAATGATCTCCCGCTTCTTCATCGACCGGCCAGTTCTTGCCTCCGTACTATCCATCGTCATCGTGCTTGCAGGCCTGGTTTCAATGCGTGTGCTTGCGATCGCGCAGTATCCGCAGATCGTGCCTCCCGAAGTCGTTGTTACCGCCAGTTATCCGGGCGCTACCGCACAAACCATTGCCGAGACGGTCGCGGCGCCGCTCGAACAGCAGATCAATGGAGTTGAGCGCATGCTCTACATGCGATCAACGTCAACGGATAGTGGGACGATGCGCCTGACCGTCACATTCGAGATCGGTACCAACTCGGACCAGGCGACCATTAACGTCAGCAATCGCGTCCAGCGTGCGGCTCCATTCCTGCCGATTGAGGTCAACCGTCAGGGCGTAACGGTGCAAAAGCGCTCGAGCACGATCCTGCAGCTTGTGACCATGTCGTCTCCCGCTGGTCGTTACGACACGATCTTCATCGGCAACTATGCGCTTGTGAATGTGATCGATGAGCTTCGTCGGCTCCCCGGTGTCGGCGATGCCTCGCTGTTCGGGGCGTCCGACTACTCCATGCGCATCTGGGTTCGTCCGGACAAGGTCGCGCAGTACAATCTCGCCATCGGAGACATCGCCGCCGCGATACGCGAACAGAATGCGCAGTTCGCTGCCGGCCGCTTCGGGGAAGAACCGATGCCCGGCGCTGAGCCATTCACGTATTCCGTCAGTACCCCGGGGCGGCTCATAGATACCCGCGAGTTCGAGAACATCATCCTTCGTTCCGACGAGAAAGGCGCGGCGTTGAGGCTAAAGGACGTCGCGCGCGTCGAGCTTGGCGCGCTCAACTACGCTTTTTCGGCGACCTACAATGGGGCGCCAGCGGTCCCCATCGGTATCTACCTACAGCCGGACGCCAATGCGCTGGAGGTGGCCGCCGCAGTGCGGCAAACCATGGACCGCCTCGCCCAGCGTTTTCCGGAGGGGCTTACATACGATATTCCGTTCAACACCACCCGCTTCGTCGAAGCGTCCATTCGCGAAGTGATCAAGACGTTCGTCGAGGCTATCATTCTGGTCGTGGCGGTCGTGTTCCTGTTCCTCCAGAATGTCCGAGCTACGTTGATTCCGGTCATCGCCATCCCGGTTTCTATTATCGGTACCTTTGCCGGCATGTATGTGCTCGGCTTTTCCATAAATCTTCTCACGCTGTTCGGTTTGGTTTTGGCGATCGGGATCGTGGTTGACGATGCCATCGTGGTGCTGGAGAACGTGGAACGGATCATGCGCGCGGAAGCGAAGTCGGCGCGAGAAGCGGCGATCCAGGCCATGGAGGAAGTAAGTGGTCCGGTCATCGCCATCGTGCTGGTGTTGTGCGCTGTGTTCATCCCCGTGTCGTTCCTGGGGGGCTTGGCAGGCGAACTGTACCGCCAGTTTGCCGTGACAATCGCTGTGTCCGTGGTGATTTCCGGCGTCGTTGCACTTACTCTTACACCTGCACTCGCCGCCCTGCTGCTCAAGAGTGGTCATTCTGAACCGTGGCTGCCTTTTCGACTGTTCAATAGCGCCTTCGAAGGACTCACTCGGTGCTATAGCGATGCTGTGGGCTTCTTCCTGCGCCGTGTGCCGCTGTCGCTGACCCTCGTTGCAATGATGTTTGCCGGCACAGCATACCTCTTTTACCGAGTACCGACAGGGCTCGCGCCGGCTGAGGACCAAGGCTATGCGTTTCTCGTCACAGCGCTTCCGCCAGCCGCCGCCGTCGATCGCACGCGCGAGGTCAACAGCACCATCACGGAAGGGCTTAAGGCCAACCCGGCCGTTGCTAGTGTGATCAGTTTTTCAGGCTTCGATTTGCTCTCGCTGGCTCAAAAGACCAATTCAGGCATTGCTTTCGTAACCCTTAAGGATTGGGCCGAGCGCACCGATCCACGATCAGATGCCCGCACGTTGGTGCCCGGCTTCTCGGCACTGAATGCGCGCTTTCGCGACGGTGTAGTCATCGGCTTCAATCCGCCACCGATCCAAGGCATCAGTACAACAGGCGGTTTCGAAGCCTATTTGCAGGACCGCTCGGGAGGCAGTCTTGATCGCCTGGCGCAGATCACAACCAGCTTGATACAAGCAGCAGCTCAGCGTCCTGAGTTGCGCGGCGTGCGTACCACGTTTAGCACGGCCGTGCCGCAATACCGTATCCATGTGGACCGCGAGAAGGCAAAAGCGTTAAGCGTTCCGATCAGTGCTATCTTCGACACCATGCAAAGCACTTTCGGTAGCCTGTACGTGAACGACTTCACGCTGTTGGGGCGTACGTTTCGCGTGAGCCTTTCCTCCGAGGCGGAGTTCAGAAGAACGCCTGACGATCTGCGCCATGTCTTCGTTAGATCGCTCGACAACGCGATGGTACCGCTAAACGCGGTCGTATCGCTTGAGCGAGTTGTCGGCCCCGACATCGTCGATCGCTTCAACATCTTTCCAGCCGCGAAGATCCTCGGCGAGCCCGCGCCTGGATACTCCTCTGGTCAGGCCATTTCCGCGATGCAGGATATTGCGGCCAAAACGCTGTCAGCAGATTATTCGATCGGTTGGATCGGGTCAGCCTACCAAGAACTCGCCACTGCCGGCACCGGCTATCAGGGCTTTTTATTCGGAATTCTGATGGTGTTTCTCATACTTGCCGCTCAATACGAGCGCTGGTCACTGCCGCTTGCGGTGATCACGGCCGTGCCGTTTGCCGTATTCGGGGCCGTGCTCGCCATCTTCCTACGCGGCATCGACAACGATGTTTATTTCCAGATCGGGCTTGTGACCCTGATCGGCTTGGCCGCCAAAAACGCCATTCTGATTGTGGAGTTTGCCGCGCAGCGCATGCGCAAGGGGGCAACAGTCTTTGAAGCCGCTGTGGAGGGAGCTCGCTTGCGGTTTCGCCCCATTATCATGACCTCGTTGGCTTTCGTGCTCGGCGTGCTGCCACTAGCGGTCAGCACCGGCGCCGGATCCGCTAGCCGCCATTCGATCGGCACGGGCGTGATCGGCGGTATGCTGGCCGCGACTTTTGTCGCTATCCTGTTCGTGCCGGTGTTCTTTCGCTTGGTAACCCGCGCGCGTCCTGTGACTGACACTAAGCGGACAGACGTCGTCCAAGCCCCCGCAAAGTAAACGTCGATCGTCTGCTTGTCCGGAGCACCTAGTTGCGGGCTTTGCTCTCTGCCTTGATGGGCGGCTGTCTTAAGTTATCCGGCCCATCAGCTCTGGCCCGCTTTCACCTAGCAGCACTCGGCGCCTGAAAGCCTGACGGTCGCACCGACTTGCGACGTCACGAATATCGAAAAACGAGCTCAGCCTGATCGGCCTTATTGCCTTATCGAGACGGCAGGACCTCGGCACCTAGGCTTTGGCACGGCCATCAAGGCGAGCCTGAAGGCTCTTGGTGCCGAGTTCTTCTTCGATGCGGTAGCCTTTTCCGTGATTGTTTGCGGCGCCTGATATCATTGCGCACGCTGCACGGCACCGGCTCCTGTTCCGCCTCTCGGACCAGGTTGGCCAGATTGGCCTCTCTTCCTGAACAATTCGTGGCAGAGAGAAGTCGGGGGCTGGCGGTGGGCGCCATTGAGATCAGATCGACCTTTCCAAGGCGTTGCTCCGGCCGAGTCCGCTACTCCATGGCCGCGTGCTCTGGTCCTGCTGCTTGCTTGCGCAACATGGCCTTTGTTGAGCCGATCATGATCGCGAGCGGGATCGTGGCCACAACAAACAACATGACCAATTGATAGTCTTGGGAAAACGCAATGATTTGCGCCTGCACGGCAACCATCTTGTCGGCCATCGCCCGTCCCGCATCGGTAGACAGATTGATAATGCCGCGCACGTCGGGCATCTGAAGGGCATGGTTGAATGGGTTGATGTGCTCGGACAGGATGGCATAGCTGCGCCGGGTTCCCTGCGTGAGCTCAGCAATCACGATGGAAATGCCGATCGAACTGGCAACGTTGCGCAATAGCGTCAGCATCGACGTGCCTTCGGTTCGAAGGTGGCTGGGAAGCGTCAAGAACGAAACAGTCGAGAGCGGCACGAACACGAGCCCAAAGCCAAAACCTTGGATGATGCTGACGGCGACGATCTCCGGCACCTGCGTCAGGTCGGTCCATCCTGTCATTTGGAACAGCGAGCCCGCAGTCATAGCCAAGCCGCTGACAATCAACGTTCGAGCCTCGATAAAGCGCATCAACCGGCCGACCATCATCATGGCCAAGAAGGTCCCGAAGCCGCGGGTTGCCAGCAGCATACCCGCGGTAATGATGGGATAGCCGATCACGTTTTGCAGATAGGGCGAGGCGAGCGCCATGGTTGAGTACAGGACCAATCCCATCACGGTCATGAAGATACACCCCGTCACGAAATTGCGGTCCTTGAACAGCGCGAATTGAATGAACGGGCTCGGGGTCGTGAACGAGTGCGCGAAGAAATAGTAGAAGCCTACACCGGAGATGATGAACTCGGCTATGATCTCGTTGGATTCGAGCCATCCCAACTGCTCGCCACGATCAAGCGCGAGCTGCAGGGCGCCGATGGCGACTGCCAATGCAGTAAACCCGAACCAATCAAACCGCAGCGTGTAATCCTTCTCAGTTTCGTCCATAAAGACCAACAGGCCGAGGATTGTCAGTACACCGAAAGGTAAATTGACAAAGAACACCCAATGCCAGGAATAAGTTTCGGTAAGCCAAGCGCCGAGGGACGGGCCCATGATCGGGCCTAACATCACTCCCATGCCCCAGATAGCCATCGCCTTTGCTCGCTCCTGCAAAGTGTAAGAGTCGAGCATCACTGCCTGCGAGAGCGGTACGAGCGCTGCACCGAATACACCCTGCAACAGGCGAAACAACACCATTTGAGTAATGTCTTGCGCGAGCCCGCACAGCACCGATGCCGCGGTAAAACCAGCCGAGCAGATGATGAAGATACGCTTACGTCCGAAGCGATTGGCGATCCATCCTACCGGGGCGGTCATGATGGCGGCAGCGACGATGTAGGAGGTGAGCACCCAGTTGATCTGGTCTTGCGAGGCCGACAGCGTGCCCTGCATATAAGGAAGGGCAACGTTGGCGATGGTCGTGTCGAGCGCCTGCATGATCGTTGCCGTCATGGCGCAGGTCGTCACCATGTTACGGCGCAGCCCCGAAGGCAACGGACCCGACATGGTTCAATCCTCGTGCTGATTTGCCGTCGCCGACAGCCCCAGCAAGCCGGCAAGCGTGCGCTTGTGGCCGGTGTCAATGGTGGCATAAACGCTCATGCCGGCCTTCAGCTTGCGCACCTGCTTGTCGTTCTCTTCGAAGTAGATGCGCACCGGCACGCGCTGAACCACCTTAACGAAATTGCCAGTGGCATTTTGCGGAGGCAGAATCGCGAATTGCGCGCCGGTGCCCGGGGACAGCGAACCAATCTTTCCCTTGAAAACGTGGTTGGGAAACGCATCGACTTGCAGCGAAACGGGCTGGCCGACCGCAACATACGTCAGGTCGCTTTCTTTGGGATTGGCGTCGACCCACGGGTTGGCGACGTCCATCACGGAAAACACTGGCGTGCCCGCGGTGACGTAGCGGCCGAGCTGGATCTGCTCGACCTGAGTGGCCGTGCCGTTGATTGGCGCACGAACCGTGGTGAGGTCGAGATTGCGCTGCGCGTCGTCAAGCGCCGCTTTCGCCTGCAAATAGGCGGGGAACTCCTCCAACGGCAAATCAGGATTGCCAAGCAATTGGGTGAGCGCATTCGAGCGCTGCTGCCGGACCAGCTGCTGCTGCGCCTGTGCGGTTACCAGCGCGGTCATAGTGTTGTCGAGATCGAGCTGCGATCCGACATTATTTTTCACCAGCGATGATTTGCGTTCGACGTCGCGCTGTTTGATGGCGATGCCCGCGCCGACGATCTCCAGCGTCTGGGAATATAGCTTGACGTTTGCGACGAGGTTGGCGTGGTTGGTCTTGGCATCTTCGAGTTTTGCGCGCGCCTGCGCCAGCGCAAGCCGGTATGGCACAGGATCGATCTGAAAGAGGGTGTCGCCGGGCACCACCAGCTGGCCCTCCTTGACAGAAACGCTGACGATCTTGCCAGAGACATCCGGCGTGATCAGTACTTTCTGCGCGCCCACATAGGCATCGTCCGTGCCGACGTAACGGCCGCCGTTCAGATAGACCGTAAGTCCGGCCACCACCGCAACCAGCGGCAGAACCACGAGCAGCAGGAAACGGCGATAGCGGCGCAAGCCCGCCATCAGTCGTCGACGTGGCTCGCCGGCGAGCTTTGATCGGCCGGGCGCGGACGGATCTCCCTTGTGCTCCGGTGGGAATTTGAGGATCGGATCAGCCATAACGCTGCTCCTCTCTAGACAAATCTTCGTTCGCACCCTGCACCGCGTTACGAACGTTTTCCTTGATTTCCTCAAGTTGTGTAAGCAGGCGGTAAGCATCCGCGACGGGAATGCCGTTAAGCGCAGTGGCAGTAAGCTCGGAACGCAGGCCGTTCAGTTTGCTAAGCAACTGGCGTCCGGCCTTCAAAAGATGGAGTCGATTGATCCGACGGTCATTGGCATCGCCCCGGCGTTCGAGCCAATTGTTCTCACATAATTTATCGACCAATCGCGTCAACGTGATCGGTTGCATCTCCATTTCTTCGGCGAGTTCCGCCTGGCTCATGCCCTCCTTGCGTCCTACCTTGGCCAAAACCGCCCACTGTGCGCGGGTTATGCCAAAGCGCCCTGCCTCCTTGTCCGCATAGACACGTAGCATTCGCGCCAGTTCGGCGAGAGTGAACAAAAAATCCTGATCCACGGAAGCGCGGCTCATTTACATCTCCGATAAGCATGTGATATTATAAGCTTGCTTATGTGATAGTCAAGCTTATGAGCGGCCGATCAAGATGCAATGATGCGCGGCGGGACGCTGGATGTGTAGGGTCGCTGAATCGCGTGCGAGCAGGCATTTTCATCGAATGACTCCAATCGCCTGCAAGAAGATTGGGCTATGTGTTTGCCTTGTCCTCGAGATACCTCCGCGCATCTCCTACGGTGAGGACAGATGTGGCAATCTCGTCAGGAATCTCACAGCCAAATGCCTCTTCAAAAGCTATGAGAAGCTCGATCGTATCAAGGCTGTCAGCGCCCAGGTCCTCGATGAAGCGAGCATTGTCGACGACCTTCTCCGGCGGAACGTCAAGATGCCGGCTGACTATGTCCCTAATCCGATGGCCAACGCTATCCATGGCTCAGATCTCACTTCAGCCACCGAAGACTACCGCACAATTTCAAAAACCCGTTAGGTAACAAACAGTTCCATCTACGCCGTGGGAAGTCGAGGGCAAGGCCCCGAGAGCCATCGGTAAAGCTTGCACGCGCCCGTCCCGATGGACGATCGTGGCCGCCTACCGAAGCACATGGAACTCCATGGCACCAACCACGCCGCCAAAGTCACAAAATGGCGACGGTCAAGGACGCCGCGCTGTCGGTGGCTCAAGGATGACTTCTCTTAACTGGTCGCCGCTCACGATCAGGATGATGAAGTTCAATCGGCCGTCCCTTTTCATCAAAGTTGCACTGATTGCATTTCCCTTTGTAACTTTCTCAGCAATAGCGACTGCATCCGATAATTCCTGCCGTACATTCTTCAGAGCCACCAATTCATTCCGGTTGTCGGAACTCTCCAAAGAGAGGGTGCTTTCTTTCCTTGCAACGCTTCCAGTTTTTGCGTCGATGGCATTCTCCCAGATCAGCGTCCTGCGCATGGTCTTGACCCAATAGACTGCGGAACCAGCCAAGATATCGAATCTGACTTCTAGTGCCGTTGATCCACTATGCAGCTTCTCTGCTATTTTGATCGCCCGCCGTAACGAAACTCGGGCTTCACGAAAGAATTGAAACTCCCGAGTTGTCCCTTGATCAGCGTCGCCAGTAGCCGGTGGATTGTCTTCGCTAGCCGCGACGTTTGACCACAGCATCGCTCGAGCTGGCGATAGGTGCGCGAGCGCCAGAAGGCCGATTAAGAAAAGTATGCGACTACACATCTCTAACCAAAGCCGAATCCCGGGACGAAATCCCCCGACAAGGTCGCAAACCTGTGTTTGCAAGCAATTTCCGACGCGGACGAACCTCTGCTTGTTGCCTTCCTCAATTCTCTCACTTCTTTCTCGCGCGAGCCCTATGGCGGCCATCGCGAGCAAATCCGTGCGCAAGCCTATCATAAGCTTGCTTGCTTCTTTCGAGAAAAGGGTTTATCTATGACGGAAAGGGACGACGCGGGTGCGCGTTCCATGCCTAAGGCGTGCCGGATTAAGTACTTGCCTTGCTTAGCGGTTCAACCGGTCCAATGAGAGAGCGGCGCGCACGGATAGAGTGGCAAGCTGGGGAGGGCCCGGCATCAACGATCGCGGTAGTCATTGCGGCGTGGTCTTGGGCGTCGTCGCCCCCTTCTCGGTTGCGGTGCTTCTGCTATTTTTTGAATGGGACGGTTGCTTTGGATTCTCCATCTGACCTTCATTGGCAAAAAGCCGGTCGCCAAAAGTCAGCGCTCTGCGAAGGCGTGTGGACTTAAGCATCAGGAGGGTCCCTGCAATTGTTCGCCCAGACCGGAATCAACCTGAGCCCCGAACATGCCTGCAAGGCCGCCCGCGCGGGGCCGCTCGCGATATCGATGATCGCCGCGCTGCCGATCGTCGGATCCTGTCACGAAACGTCGATCGACGGTAAGGTTACTCAGGATTGAGACGATGACGCAGCGCGCGACTATGCTCGCCGGGCACGAGGGCCACCAAATTGCCGCATCGACGGAAGGGCCAGAGAATGGCTTTCCGGTCGTGCTGGCACATGGCGGAGGCCAGACACGGCGAAGCTGGCTCGTCGTCTCGCAGCTGCTGGCCCGGCATGGATTTCGATCAATTGCAATAGACCTGCGCGGACATGGCGATAGCGCTTGGGCTGAGGATGGCGCATATGACATCCGAGATTTTGCGAGCGATCTTGTGGCCATCGCAAGCGCACAAGCTCGAAGGCCGGCGCTCATCGGCGCCTCGCTTGGGGGCTTGGCGGGCATTTTCGCGGAGGGCGAACTGAGCCCGTTCAGCTTTGCATCTCTCACGCTCGTTGATGTCACTCCACAAATGGAGCCGGCAGGCATCGCGCGCGTTGTCGGCTTTATGGCGGCTCATGCACGCGAGGGATTCGCCTCTCCCCAGGAGGCTGCGCAGTCGATTTCCAACTATCTGCCCCATCGCCCAAGCCGAAAAGCCTCATCCGGACTTCAAACATATCTTCGCCGCAAGGAAGACGGACGATATTATTGGCATTGGGATCCCGCCTTCATCGATCAAATCGTTCGACCGAAAGTGATGGAAGCAGCGGCGATCGATCGTCGGCGCTGCGCGCTGAACGCTGCGGCCGGCAGGCTGCGTCTGCCCGTCCATTTGATACGGGGAGGCTTGAGCGACCTCGTGTCTCCCGAAGCTGTGGTGCATTTCAAGACGCTGGTTCCCCACGCTGAATACACCGACATCGCGGATGCTACACATATGGTGGTGGGCGATCAGAACGATGCTTTCGGTCAAGCCATCGTTGAATTCCTGATCCGAAGGCATGGCGCGGAGGTGGTCTCGTGAACCGAGAAAGGAAGCCCCACGATATTGAACAACTGCGGAAGCGTTTGCTGATTGCTCCCTTTCATCGCTGGCTCGGGCTGAATTTGATTGATTTCGATATGAACGAACTCGTGCTCGAAATGCCTTGGCGAGACGAGATTGTCTCCAATCCCAAAATCGCATCGGCGCATGGCGGCATTCTTTCCGCGTTGATCGACCTGACGGGACTCTACACCATCCTTGCAGCTGGAGGGACACCGCGGGCGACAATCGATCTGCATGTCGATTTCCATCGACCTGCATTACCTGGTCAGCTGCGCGCAATTGGCCGATTAGTAAAGATGGGGCGTCAAATCAGTGTTGCTGAAACACGTGTTGTCGGTACCGACGGCGCCCTTCTGGCAAGTGGAAGAGGTGCCTATGTTTGCGAATAGGATGCCGTCAGGCCGTTTCGTCACATGCGTCACTGGCCCGATCTTCACTGGGCCCCAGCAAGGCACGGTTCACTTGCGGTCCGCCAAATAAGATTTCGCATAGAACTGATCCATCAAAAGCAAAGGAAGAATGGAATGAAGACAGTCACCTGCAGATTCGCCGCAGCGTCCCTCGCCCTGACGATGCTTGCGGTCTCGCCATCGGCGGCACTCGCCCAAAAGAAATACGATCCAGGCGCGTCCGACACCGAAATCAAGATCGGGAATATCATGCCTTACAGCGGCCCCGCATCCGCCTATGGCGTTATCGGCAAGACTGAGGAAGCCTACTTCAAGATGATCAACGATCGCGGCGGGATCAACGGTCGTAAGATCAACTTCATAACATATGACGACGCCTACTCTCCTCCTAAGGCAGTAGAGCAGGTCCGCAAGCTAGTCGAAAGCGACGAAGTCTTGCTCGTCTTCAACCCACTCGGCACGCCGTCCAATACAGCGATCCAGAGGTATCTCAACTCAAAGAAAGTCCCGCAGCTGTTCGTTGCGACGGGTGCAACCAAGTGGAACGATCCCAAGAATTTTCCCTGGACGATGGGCTGGCAGCCTTCCTACCAGAGTGAGGCCCACATCTACGCCAAGTATCTGATGAAGGAGAAACCAAATGCGAAGGTGGCCATCCTTTATCAGAACGACGACTTCGGCAAAGACTATGTCAAGGGCACCAAGGATGGGTTCGGCGCCAAGGCTGCCAATATCATCATGGAAGAGAGTCACGAAGTTTCCGAGCCGACTATCGACTCCCACATCGTCAAGATCAAGGCTGCCAACCCAGACGTTCTCCTGATCTACACAACCCCGAAATTCGGCGCGCAGGCGATAAAGAAAACGGCTGAGATCGGCTGGAGACCGCTGCAAATCATGACCAACGTCTCGGCATCGGTAGGTAGCGTGATGCAACCTGCGGGCTTCGACAATGCTCAAGGAGTGATTTCAGCTGCCTACGCAAAGGACGCGACCGATCCGCAATGGACTAATGATCCCGGCATGAAGAAATGGGCCGAGTTCGTCGACAAGTACATGCCTGGCGCCGACAAGACCGACAGCGGCCACATCTATGGATACGGCGCTGCCCAAACACTGGCGAAGGTGCTCGAGATGTGCGGCGATGATCTCACGCGTGCCAATATCATGAAGCAGGCCGCGAACCTGAAGGACTTTGAGCCTGACACGCTGCTGCCGGGCATCAGGATCAACACCGGGCCGACCGATTTTGCACCGATCAGTTCGCTCCAACTAATGAGATTCAAAGGCAAGAAATGGGAATTGTTCGGCGACACCATTCACGGTGACGTGCCTGCGGAATGATTCTCCGGCGGGTAGAACAAATAGGCTCCCGTGAGCAATCACGGGAGATCTTTTGTGACCTTGATGCTGTGCAGCAGCATGGCTCGTCCGACTTCGTCCATGACAAAGCAGCGCGACAACAAGGCTGGGTAACGCTTTCAGCGAGAGCGCTCGGCAGCGTCGGAAGTTTGGCAGGATTGAACTTTAGCGTCAGCGGCTTCGCCACCGGGGGCCGGCTACTCTTCGCGAAAGATGAACGTTCCTTCGAGAACTACCGCGGGAACTGCTCGGCCGTGCCAAGGTGACGAGCTATCCTGCCTCCGGCGCACGTTCCTTCAAACTTCAACGTGAGTTCGTCGTCGCTACCGAAAACGGTGTGCCCATCGGCATGCTTTGTTTTCAAGTTCTCCCTTCCTTTTAGAGCCATTCGGCGAGCGTTAGTGCTCCGACTGTCGGAGCAGGCCCGGGTTGCGAAGTCGGGGCGAGCGTGTTTGGATGATCCTCGGCGCGGCTCGGTCAGAAGTCCGCCCCAAGTCGCCGGTTGAAACGCCCTAGAGATAAAGGATTGGATCAGCACTTCGAGGCTCTTCGATCTCGGTGCATCGGCGGCAGAATCGCCGACGAAAAGCGGATGCGCGCCGAACCTTCACCGACGTGTTCGCGCACACGCTGAGCGCACAGCCCGATGCCAGTCATAATCCGGCTCAGGAGATGCCCGTGGCGCACCAACCCCTGGCGGCCATCCTCGGTGAGCTTGTCGGCATGCTGCTTAGCACGACTGCAGCTTTGGCCTCGACCGGCTGCGCCAACAGTGCTCATGTCTCAGATATTCAGCGGAGTGCTCCGGGTGATCGCGGACCTGCTTTTCGCGAAAATACCGCTTCTTCATTTCTCAGGCGACATCATTGCATGCTTTCTCGGGCTACCGCTGTTGGCCAAGAACAAATTGACCAGTAGAAATCCGTCTTACGACATCGGCCGCGACGCAAAGTCCGCCCGCTCCAACAGGACGGATATGACAATGCCGGAGACCAATCCCCAAAAGGGGGCCCCTACATTCAACAATGGCATGTCAGCAATGGTCACGAGAAACGCCACCAGCGCGCCGAAGGAGAAGCGGTTGGCGAACGCCGTAACGAAAGTCGTCTGCAACACGCTCAACATCGCGAGGCCTGCCAATGCTGCAACAAAGGACTTTGGAGTGTTGAGGAGCAGTCGGGTGAAAGTTGGCGCAAACAGCCCGAACATGATCGACAGAAGACCAACCACGATCCCGGCGACATATTGGCGTTTGCGCTCGCCGCTGCCGACGATGATGGCATTCGTCGGCCCTGTCAGGCACGTGCTGATGGCGCCAACAAGGGCGCTGGCGAACGCGCCGACCCCACAGGCGATCGTCACCGCAGTGACCGGCGGATTGTGCCCCGCTGCCTTGAGTACAGCGAAGCCCTGACCGTTCTGCACGACCAAGACGGTGATCGCCAGCGGCAAGACAAGCTCGACCAAAGCAGCGATCGACCAAGCCGGGTCCTGAATGACCGGTCGGATCAACTCGAACTCCAGCGGCGACGAATCCTCGAATCTGCCGAGGACGATCGTGGCAAGCGCGCCAACCACCAGCGCTCCGATGATGGGCGGGCAGCGGCGGCCCAGCCCTGGGACCGAGGACAGGAGCAGCCAGACCGCCACCATGGGTCCGGCGACAGCGCCGTCCGCGAATACCGCACGGACGAGGTCGAGGCCAAAACGCAAAAACACGCCGGCAACCATTCCCATCACTATCGGGAGCGGAACCAATTCCGTCAAGCGCTTCACCCAGCCGCTTCCACCCAGCACCAGGATGAGAGCGCCCGTGACGTAGTATGCTCCGACGACCTGATGAAAATTCAGGTGCGTCAATGACTGTCCGACCAGAACCGTGCCGGGAATCGTCCAGAAGAAAGCTAATGGCTGTCGATAAAGCCAGCAGAACAGGATCGTGATCAAGCCATTAATGAAGAAGGCACCGAAGATCCAGGACGCAATTTCGCCTTCCGAAAGTTCACCCTGCAAACCGGCTGTCAGGATGATGGCCATCGGAGCAGTCGCGGCAAAGAGCCAGCCGATGAATCCGTTCGAGGCGTACAGCAACCCAAAATCAGAAATGATCTTTCCGGATATTGACGGTCTATCAGTTGGCCGTTCGAGATGGGGGAGCATGGACAGCTAGCACCAGCGAGAAGTATCGGTGACCAATCCTACCAAGAGGCAGCTCGATACGATAGTCCGCAATCGGTTAGGAGCCAGGTGGTCCGCCGACGTCTCCAGAATGGCTTTTCTTGAACGAATGCCGCCTTGGCGAGGCTGCCCCCGGCACAAGGAGCCTCGCGACTCAGCCCCTCTTTCGGATTGTGCGATGACGCTGTGAAAGGGCACAAGCGTGCGGCGCGCTTTGGCACTAGTCCGATCGAAGGCCAGATCAGCAGGATCAAAGCCATCAAACGACAAATGTATGGCCGGGCAAACTACGCGTTATTGCGACGACGCGTCCTCCTGGCTGCTTTGCAACCTATCCAATCCCGATCGCTCATGCTTTGTCGCGCTATAGTGCTTCGCGCACTGCGCATGCCGGCTTCGTGCTCGATACGCTGGAACAGGCACTGCACGATCGGCGGCCGATCCATCGCGGCGGGCTCGTGCATCATAGCGACCGACGCAGCAAAGGCGGATTCAAGCGGTCGTCGCAACATCGATTTTGTTACTCATGGTAGCCACTCGTCAAGCGCCTCCGCCGGCGTTTTCCATCCCAGCGTCTTTCTCGGTCGGGCGTTGAGGGCGGCAGCAACGGCGGCGATCTCGTGAACGCTATGGACGCTCAGGTCTGTGCCTTTCGGGAAGTACCGACGCAGCAGAGTGTTCTCGTTAGTGCCGCGCTGCCATGGACTTTGCGGATCGCAGAAGTAGACCTGCACGCCTGCATCGATCTTGAGACGATCTTGTTGGGCCATTTCGGCCCCTTGGTCCCAGGTCAGCGAACGGCGCAGCTCTTGTGGCAAGGTGATGATGGTGCGAGTAATCGCGTCCCGCACGTTCAGCTCCGTGTCCCGCGAGCGCAGGCCCATTCTTGATGCGCGGAGCTTCGCCGTGCCCCATGAGCCGTGGAAGATGCAGCAGCATCGTGAACCGCGTTGTGCGCTCGACCAGCGTACCAATCGCTGAGCTGCCAAGACCAAGGATGAGGTCCCTCTCCGAGTGTCCCGGCACTGCTCGATCGGCTGCTTCGGCGGGGCGTTGACTGACCATGATCTCCGGCGAAACAAAGCCCTTGCCTCGCCTTCTTACGCGCGCTCTGGGCACTCTTAGCACACGTCCCGTTTGCAAGCAGGCCGTCAGTTCGCGGCGTAGCGCTCCCCGACCTTGAACGAAGAGAGCGTGATAGATGGCTTCGTGGCTGATGCGCATCGTGTTGTCGTCCGGGAAGTCGATCGGCAAGCGTCGGGCAATCTGCTCCGGGCTCCAGGCACCTCGGCCGCTGCCGTCTGTGCTGCGCGACCAAAGCGGCTGAGCCGAGTAGCCGCAGCGTCTCTTAGCTAACGGATGGTTAGTTCTTCCCGGAGGCCGTTTGATCAAAAACGGTTTCAGGGACCCGGCGGCGCACCAAATATCACCGGTGGCGCGTGTAGGTCGACCGCTCTGCTCATCCAACCGATATGCCTCCTCGAAGGCATCGTACGCGTCAGACGAGGGATCAACATCGAGATCAGCAATTGCCTCGAAAACATCCACGGCCACGTTGAACATGCAGGGCTGAATGTTCACAATATTTCCGTACCATTTGAATGCGGCAAATGCGGAGCGGATTTTCTTGATGCCGCCGCTCGGTCTCAACTTGCGCGCGTTCGATGAGCGAACGCGGCACAAGACACACGATCATCAGGTCTGTCGTCATTGGCGGGAGCTCATCGAGGGGAATGAGCTTGATTTCATGGACGGGCTCGACGTGGTGATGGAACAGATTGCGCAGCGCCTTCAGGGCAAGGAAGTTCGCGGATCCGAACAGGTCCCGACCGGCTTGCTTTTTGAGCTTGTCATTCAATCCGTAAAGGGCATTCAGGAAATTGAGCAGTGTGTCGGGATCCGGCTCTTGAAGCTGGTTGAAGTAGGATCGGAAAAACCGGTCGATCGCTGCGTTCAATGAATCGGAGCCCATGGGCGCTGTCTGGATGGACTTCGTATCCAAACCGCGCGATTCTGCTATAAGCATTGGGTCAAATTGAGATCTGGGAACCCGTTCGCGCAAGCACGCACCCTTTCATAGATGGCACCATCGTCACCGGGGGTGCCCAGCGTGAGATAGGTATGTCTTTCGTCCTGCCGGGCGTAGACAATCCATTCACCGGTCAGCCGCCGGGCTTGACTGCGATCATGATATCCGAGGTGACGAATTCGTGCAGCATGAAGCCGATCAGCTTGTCGTCGGGAACGGACATGTTGGTGGCCGCTTCTTCGACGGGGTCGGCGAAGCTGTTCGCGCGCCAGTGATTATCGACATTCGTCGGAATTAAGGCGGCTTGATGATAATGCTTATGCCGCAGGCCTCGCAGCGGTGGCCTTGTAAACAGTGACGGGGGTTTGGTGAGGCTCGGGCGGGCGATGGGATGTTCCTCCAGAGTGGCTATTTCATCAAAGACCGCAAACACACTGCCGGTGCGCCCCTCGTACACGTTGGCGAGTTCGCAAACAAGACCGGCAGAGTAACGGCCGTTCACCAGGTGAAGATCGAGGTTGTCACGGACGTAAGACGTGCTGTGGTCGAGGGCAGTTGATTCCATTGATGACATTCGTAAAGGCGACGGGTAGCCTCCGGCTCGACTATCTAAGGACGAGAATCGCCAGTTGGTGGATGCCGGATGATGTCGTGTTCATTGAAGAGATGCCGATGACGGCGACGGGGAAATCGGAATGCGTCACTACGCGAGAAATTTGAGGGTTGTGTGTTGCCCGAAAAACAGAGCTCGAGCAGACCTCAGCAGCCGCCACAGCGCAGCGGATGATCATCGCGGAATTTGATAAGCACGGCGTTTGTCTTGGTCACCCTAGACCGTACCGGCTCGTGGTCGAGGATCTCGCTGACCGTCTCATCGATCGGATGCGGCGCGCCGCCACAGCCAGTCAAGCCTAAAACTAGCAGGACGGTAGCCTGGCTTCGCGCACTTACCTCGATCGAGAAACAT
Organism: Bradyrhizobium sp. Leaf396; assembly: GCF_001424605.1. NCBI lineage: Bacteria > Pseudomonadati > Pseudomonadota > Alphaproteobacteria > Hyphomicrobiales > Nitrobacteraceae > Bradyrhizobium > Bradyrhizobium sp. Leaf396. The sequence continues at coordinate 278,104 of NZ_LMQJ01000066.1, read as the reverse complement.
GCCGGTGAAGGTATCCGGACCGCTTCGCCGAGGTTGTCGATCTGTACGGAGGGCCCGCATTTCAATAGGGTCGACGCGGAACTGCCAGTGGGGCCGCTGCGAATAGATTTCCACAATTGAGGGAGCGGCCGAGGCGGATCGAACGTCCATCTCATTAAGCGGAAATCAAGATTTCGTGCACCGTTGACAGGCCTGCATACGATGGAGTAAATCTAACGTATGTTAGAAAAGCTGCTTCAAGGGGTGGATAATGTCTAGCGCGGATCATCGACCGCCGGCAGATCCGGCGTGCTTAACTTCCCCAACAAACTTTGTCGATAGCGATAGCGCCGAGGTGAGGGCTTTCGTAGAGTCTGCTTTGCGCAACCTGAACTCCAGCGCTTCCGATACCGAAAAGGCAATCCGACTGTTCGAAGCGGTGCGCGATGGCATCCGATATGATCCCTACACGTTTGAACTGAGCCCCGATGCTTATCGCGCTAGCGTGGTGGCAGGGGCGGAGTCTGCTTTTTGTGTGCCCAAGGCGATCTTGCTGACCGCCTGCCTACGTGCTGTTGGCATTCCCGCTGCATTGGGCTTCGCCGACGTTCGTAACCATTTGAATACGCCAAAGCTAACCGAGCTGATGCAAACGGATCTCTTCATTTACCACGGATACGTGCAGCTGTGGCTCGACGGGAGGCCCTACAAGGTTACGCCGGCCTTCAACATGGAGCTATGCAAGCGCTTCGGAGTAAAGCCTCTTCTCTTCGACGGGACGTCTGACGCTCTGTTTCACGAGTTCGACGAAAAGAATCAGAGGCACATGGAATATGTTCATGACCGGGGCTTGTACGTGGATGCGCCAATCGACGAATTCCTGGCGGCGTTCAAAGCAACCTATCCCAAGCTGGAGGAATTCAACCGTTGCCGGATCGCGGGGCAGAGCGGCTTTGACGATGGTTTTGCGCCGACGGAGGAAGGGCATCGGCCGTGAAGTACTTGGAGGATTTCAAGGTCGGACAAATTTTTGCGTTCCGCACCCCTCCCTTAAGCAAGGACGAGATAATTTCGTTCGCCAGGGAATGGGATCCGCAGCGGCTGCATACGGATGAATACTATGCCAAGCAAATCCATGGCGGTCTGATCGCATCGGGGTTCCAGACACTCCTCCTCGTATTCAGGCCGATTATGCGGGACTTCATGACGGGGGTCGCAAACATCGGTGGTTTGGGTTTCGAGAGACTATCTTGGAACGCGCCTGTGCGGGCGAATGAGCCGCTTGATGTTACATTGAAGATGCAGGCAGTGAGGCCCTCCCAAACCAAGCCCGATCGGGGTGTCGTCAGCTACCGTGTCGAAGCGCGCAACATGGCAGGAGAGCCCGTGCTGACCGTCGATACCGCCGCGATGGTTAAGCGAAAGGCAGCGCCGCCGTCATGAGCAATGTGAGGGCGCATTCACAGGACGATTTGCGGATGCTGCGCGGAAGCGTGCGCACACTCTTTGAGCGCGCGGGCGGCATCGCACGCGCCCGTAACGCTCGCGACAAGGGCTGGGACCGACAGGTGATGAACGAACTGGCCCATGCTGGCGTGCTCGGTGTCGCCGCCCCAGAAGCGGTCGGCGGACTTGGCATGGGACTTACAGCGGCCGGTGTGATCGTGGAAGAAGTTGGTCGCGCGCTCACGCCCGAACCGGTGGTGTCAGCCATCGCACTTGCGATCGGAATGATTCAACGGGTATGTCCTGGCGATGCGATGCTCGCTACGGCTATCAGTGGCAAAATCGCCTGCGCCCTCGCTTGGCAGGAACGTGGTCTTCGAGGTTACTCTGACCAAATGGCATGCCGTTTCGACGGTAAGGTGCTGAACGGCTCAAAGGCCTGGATTGCCGGGGCCGTCGGCGCGGATCAATTGCTCGTGGTTGCGCAAAATGATTCGAAGCCCGTTCTCGTTGCCCTCGACGCTGATGGCAAGGGGATCTACTCGGAGCTGCGGCGACAGTCCGACGGAAGCCAGCTCTGCGACATCGGCTTTGTCGACGCCCCAGGTAAATTGCTGGCCGAAGGCTCGGTGGTATCGGAAGCGTTGTCCACCGTCGTCGCCGACGCCACGGCGCTCGCCGCCGCCGAGCTGGTCGGCGTCAGCGCTAAAGCACTCGAACTGACCCTCGATTATGTGAAGACGCGCGAGCAGTTCGGCAAGCCAATCGGGTCGTTTCAGGTCATCCAGCACCGCGCCGTAGACCTGTATGTCGCTCAGCAGGTGGCCGAGGCGGGGGTGAGCGAGGCGCTGGCACGGATGGATGTGAGCGCCGATCAGGGCGCGCGCATACGTGAGGCGAGCCGCGCCAAAGCTCGCGCCTGCAGCACGGCCAAGAGGATCACCCGGGAATCGATTCAACTCCACGGTGCAGTCGGCTATACGGACGAGTTCGACATCGGCTTGTTTCTGAACCGTGCGCTTGTGCTTTCGGCCTGGCTCGGGGATGCCGCCTACCACCGGGCTCGTTGGATGGACGCTCTTGAGGCAAATGAGGCAGGTCGATGACCGACTGGAATGCACTGAGTGACGAAGCGTTCCGCCGCCAGGTTCGCACCTTCTTCGAGACCGAGTATCCCGAAGAGCTACGCCATCTGCCGCATCGGGCGAAGTTCGCCGAGATCCGCCAATGGCACGAGAAGCTCTACGCCAAGGGCATGGTCGCGCCTGCTTGGCCGGTCGAATATGGCGGCATGGGTCTGGAAGCTTCGAAGCTCCTCATCTTTTATGAAGAGCAGCAGCGCTGGGGCGTGACGCGGGGCCGCGACATGGGTGTGCAGATGGTCGGCCCCCTTATCATCAAGTTTGGCACCCAGGCGCAGAAACACTACTGGCTGCCGCGTATCCTTACTTGTGAGCACATCTGGTGTCAGGGCTACTCCGAGCCGGGCTCGGGGTCCGATCTCGCCAGTCTGCGCACGAGTGCCGTGATCGACGGCGATTATTTCGTGATCAATGGGCAGAAGATCTGGACCACGATGGCTCATGACGCCACGCACATCTTTATGCTGGTGCGCACCGATTCTCATGCGCGAAAAAAACAGGAGGGCATCAGCTTCTTGCTCGCCGAAATGAACCAGCCGGGCATCGAAGTTCGCACGATCACGACGCTCGCGGGTGAAGACGAGTTCTGCGAGGTATTCTTCGACAATGCTCGCGCGCCCCGCGAAAACCTGGTTGGCGAACTGAACAAGGGTTGGACGATGGCCAAGGCCCTGCTCGGCTTCGAGCGAATCTTCATCGGTGCGCCCAACCTGGCGCAAAACGCACTTGTTCAGTTACGGACGATTGCGCAAGGGCGCTGCATGTTCAACGATCCGGTGTTCCGCGATCGCTTTGCGAAAGTCGCTCTGGATGTTGAGGATCACGCGGCGCTCTATAGCCGCTTCGCCGACCAACTCAAGCGCGGCGAAATGCTCGGTCCCGACGTGTCGATGCTGAAGATCTGGGTCACTGAGACGTTCCAAGAGATTACCGAACTCATGATCGAATCCGCCGGACCTGACGGCGGCCTGATCGGTCCCTTACAGCTCGGCAATGTCGGTGTTGACGTGCTGGCGAACTTCTACAAGGCGCGACCGACCACGATCTACGGCGGGACGAATGAGATCCAGCGCAATATCTTGTCGAAAGCCGTTCTCGGCTTGCCTGGCTGATAGATAATTGCCCGTACATTGAAGGAGGAAGAACACACCATGTCTGACCGCTATGCCAAATACAACAAACTGAAATTCGACTATCCGGCGGACCGTGTTCTTCGGATCACGTTCGATCGTCCCGAAACCTTCAACTCCGTGGATGCGGAAACGCACACGCAAATGACCGACATGTGGATTGATGTCGACCGCGACCCCAACATCAACGCGGTTATCGTGACGGGGGCTGGCAAGGCGTTTTCGGCGGGGGGAGATTTCAGCCTGATCGAAAGAATAGCGGGCAACTTCGACGAGATGATGAGAACCTGGAAGGAAGCCAAGGATCTCGTTTACAACATCATCAATTGCAACAAGCCTATCATCTCGGCGATCAATGGCCCAGCCGCGGGTGCGGGGCTCGTTGTCGGAATTCTGGCTGACGTGTCGATCGCAGGCAAGCGAGCCAAGATTGTTGACGGGCACCCCCGCCTGGGGGTTGCCGCAGGTGACGTAGCGGCGATCATTTGGCCGCTGCTCTGCGGCATGGCCAAGGCAAAGTATTATCTTCTGACGTGCAAGGCAATCTCCGGCGAAGAGGCCGAGCGCATTGGCTTGGTATCCATGTGTGTCGACGATGATCAACTGCAGCAAGTCGCTCTCGACACTGCAGTTGAGTTGGCAAACGGCGCGCAAAGCGCGATCCGCTGGACGAAATATTCACTGAATAATTGGTTGCGCCAGGCCGGGCCAATCTTCGACGCTTCCACTGCGTTCGAGATGCTGGGTTTCATGGGCCCTGACGTCAAGGAAGGCGTGCTGTCACATCGGGAGAAGCGCGCTCCGAATTTTCGCAAGGACTGCCCTATTTAGTTTGCGCGGGAGAGAGGTAGCGAGCATATGCCCGACGCGATTTACCGGAAGATCGCTGCAGCCTATGGCCAGGCGGCACGTAAGGCGCCCGGCCTAAAGGCACGCTTCGATGCGGCGGGTTTCGACCCGGCAAGCATCAGATCATTGAGGGATCTCTCTCGCCTGCCGGTTCTGAAGAAAGAACAGCTCCTGGCACTCCAAAGGGAAAATCCGCCCTTTGGAGGCTTTCTCGCAGCCGATCTCGAAAGCCTGTCGCGGATCTATGTGTCGCCCGGACCGATCTTCGAGCCCTCATTGGCGGGAGGTGGCGGGCACGGCCTCAAGGAGCTGTTCAAGGCTGCGGGGATCACGGTGGGCGATCTCCTCCTGAACACATGGTCCTATCATCTGGTCCCGGCAGGTCTTTTGTTCGACGAAGCAGCGCGTGCAGTCGGCGCGACGGTCATTCCCGGTGGTACGGGAAACCGTGAGCTGCAGGCGCAGATCATCGTTGAAACCGGCGTGACCGCGGTCTGCGCCAGCACGGCATTCTTCCTTACATTGGCGGATACGGTAATCGAGGCGTATGGGCGGAACGCTTGGAAGGTCAGATCAGCATTCCTCGGCGGCGAGATGGGCGACTGGATGGCGAAACGGCGTCGTATCGAAGCGGACTATGGCGTTACAACCTGGGCCGCCTATGCGACGGCCGATCTGGGTCTTGTGGCTTATGAGGATGACGGCGAAGGGTATGTTGCGCATCCCAATCACGTGGTGCAGATCTGCGATCCCATCAGTGGGGAACCCTTGGCCGCCGGCGAAACCGGTGAGATCGTGGTGACCGCACGCGACGCCAACTGGCCGATGATCCGCTTCGGCACCGGAGATAGCGGCTTCGCTCTTGAGAGTGACGGAGATGGTCGCGTTACGCGTCTTTCGGCCTTGCAGGGACGAGTCGGCGCGGCCGTAAAAGTCCGTGAGATTTTCGTCTACCCCCGCGCCATCGAAGAAGTGGTTATCGCGACCCCAGGCGTGCGCGCCGCCCAGGCGGTTGTGACATGCGAGAACGATCGGGATACCGTGCGCCTCTTGCTCGTCGCCGAGCCCGGCGCCGATCGTATCATGGCCCAAACACGTGCCATCGAAGCTTTTGCCACCAGTGCACGAATCCGGGCCGATGGCGTGGAATTTATCGATCTCCTGGAGGAGAACGCGTCGCTGATTGTAAACAAGAAAGACGCTTAGCCGGCGTGAGATCCAGCGCGCAAGGCGCGCCGCCTCGTTCGTTTGCTCGTAGAGGGCAAGTCGCGATGGTGAAGCGAAGGACCGGCATCGTACTGAAGGCCATCCAACAGTAGGCTCTGCAACATCACAATCAATTCAGACAGCGAATAGTATCCATCGCGTTGGCCCTTTTCTGGATTGAACCACTCTACAGTCCAGTTGAGCGCTCCCAGCATGGCCTGCCGCAAAGGCACAACCTTGATATCGGAGCGCAGCTCACCCGCTTCCTGCGCTTTGCGTAAGCAGTCATCCCAAAGGTTCGCGTACTTGTGTCGTATTGGCTGATGACGTGCTCGCACCTTCTTGGGTAGCTGCCCGAAAATGCGGATATTCGCAGACGTAAATTCGCTCAAACGAAAGAGGTACTCCATATGGGTACGGATCGCTGCGGCGATCCGGCTGCGGTGATCGGGAAACTGATGTGTCTTCGAAATGGTCGACGACATTCCGCGCAGGACCGCTCGCAATCCAATATCGAGCACTTCGTCGAGTATCTCATCCTTTGAATTAAAATGATAATAGATGCTGCCTGCTTCCATGCCGGCTTCTTGCGCGATATCTCGCATTGTTGCAGCCTTGTACCCTCTGTCGCGAAAAATCCGCGCTGCAGCGGAGAGCACTTGGACGCGGGTGCGGGATGATTTGCTGTCGTCGGAATCAATCAGGTCCAGGGTTTCCAGTTCGATTGGACCTGGCTGTTTCAATGGCATGCCGCGTGCGGTGGACATTCCGTCCAAAAGAAGTTTACACAAGCGCTCAGACAGCATGCTTACGGGATAGCGCGTCGCATCATACCATTCGACTGTCCAATTCATTGCTCCCAGCACGAACTGTCGCAGCGGTACGACTTTGATGTCGCTCCGAATGTCCCCGGCCGTTTGAGCCTCTGCAAAGAAATTGTCCCACACGGAGGTGTAGGCTTGGCGCAGTGGTCGATGGGTCACGCGCATGTCCTGAGGAAGCCTCGAGTAATTTCGGATATTTGCCGAAGTGAAATCACTTTCTTTCAGGAAATACGTCAAGTGCGCGTCGATCATCAAGGCGAATGTCTGTCGGAAATCCCTGCCGGAGAGCCGGCAATCCTCTCGGACCTTCTGCACGGCGTCGAAAACGTGCCGTACGCCCAATCGAAGGATTTCGTCGAAGATCGCCTCCTTCGACGCAAAGTGATAATATAGGCTACCCGCCTCCATACGCGCAGCCTTCGCGATCTTGCGGAGCGTCGTGGCATCGTATCCTTCATCTCGAAATAGCTTCGCGGCGGCGCTCAGGATGAGGGCGCGCGTCTGCTCCGACTTGCCATGATTTTTTCCAGTAGTTCCAAGCTGCGGTGAGGGCGAATTCATATTGTGTAATTTGCCTCTAGACATCGAAATAGCAAGTGCGATAATCTAACATACGTTAGAATTTGGTCGCCTAAGGTTAGAACACCTATGGCGTATCCGCGGAAGGGAGGGGTGATAACCATGCGCGGGCTAAAAGGGAAGCGGACAATCGTAACCGGCGGCGGCAGCGGGATCGGACGCGAAGTATGCAAGCGATTCGCCGAAGAAGGCAGCGAGGTCGCCGTATTCGACATAAATGCCGCGGGTGCGACTGAAACTGTGAAGATCATAGGGGACGCAGGTGGCAAAGCGACTGCCCACGCCGTTGACATCACCGAACGTGCGGCAGTCGATGCGGCTGTGGCCGAGGTGGAGAAAGGCGGGCCCATCAATGTTCTGGTCAACAATGCCGGCTGGGACGTCCCTCGACTTTTCCTGGAATCCGACGCAACGCTCTGGAAAAAGGTTATTGACATTAACCTCTACGGTCCCCTGAACATGCATCACGCGGTACTTCCGGGCATGGTTAGAAACGGAGGCGGGCGCGTGGTCAATATCAGTTCCGACGCGGGCCGCGTTGGCTCCTCAGGCGAAGCTGTTTACTCGGCCTGCAAGGGCGGCATTATCGCCTTCACCAAGACAGTGGCGCGGGAATTGGCGCGCAAGGGAATACAGCTCAATGCCGTGGCCCCAGGGCCGACCGACACACCGCTTTTCGCCGAATTCTCGAAGGGCGAAGGTGGCGAGAAAATCGCGGAAGGTCTCAAGCGTTCCATTCCGATGCGACGGCTCGCGCAACCGACCGACTACCCGGGGATCATCTGCTTCCTTGCCTCCGACGACGCTGGTTTCATCACCGGCCAAGTGATTTCGGTCTCCGGCGGGCTGACGATGCATGGATGACGCGCGCGACGGCGGCGCCCTCAACTTGTGGATTGATACGGCCGGACCGTGCCGAGATACCGTATCGGATGAAATGGTATGTTTACGCCATCTAAAGACATCCAGGACTGCAGCGCGATCAGAGCTTTTCTCACGCGCTGCGGCCTGACAGATTACGAAAGTCTCGTCGCGCGGGCCGACGCTGAACCCGATTGGTTCTGGTCACAAATTCTCGATCTTGCGAACGTGCGCTTTTCGCGTCGTTACCGAACGTTGCGGGACGTGAGCGGTGGGCCAGCCGGAATCCGTTGGGCCGCGGACGCCACTCTCAACCTCACCGAGACTTGCCTTGACGCTCGTATCGAAGTTGGGCTCGGGGAAAAAGCCGCCATCGACTGGATCGGCGAAGACGGGGAACGGCGCGTCTGGACCTACCGCGATCTCGCCTGCGAAAGCGCCCGGGTTGCCAGCGCCCTGGCCGCCCGCGGCGTAGGCGCGGGTGATGCGGTTGGCATCTACATGCCGATGGTGCCCGAGATCGAAGCGGCCCTCCTGGGCGTTGCGAGGCTCGGCGCTATCGCCGTCCCCCTGTTCTCCGGATACCCGGCGCCGGCCGTGGCGGCACGCTTGAACGACTGCACGGCCAAAGCGGTTTTGACGGCCGATGCGAGTAGGCGTCGCGGCAGGCCTGTTCCCATGGAATCCGTGCTGGTTGAGGCTCTGGCCGACGTATCCAGCGTGCACACGGTGATCAGCCTGCGCCGCTTCGGCGGCAGCGCCGCCGACCCACGGCGGGATCTGGACTGGGCTGCCACAGTCGGGGCCGCAAAGGCGGATTTTGCACCTGTTCCGGTTGCATCAGAGGCGCCGCTGATGATTGCCTACACTTCTGGGACAACCGGCCGGCCCAAGGGGGTGGTTCACACGCATCTCGGTGTGCAGGCGGCGGCAACGACCAATTTCTTGTTGTGCCTCGACTTGAAGCGCGAGGACCGGCACCTGTGGATGACCGATATGGGCTGGGTTATGGGCCCGCTGACCCTGATCTCGACGCTTCTGGCGGGCGCGACACTGGTGCTGGCCGAAGGGGCGCCCTCCACGCCGGACGATCCATTCCGCCTGCTGCGCCTCGCGAGCGAACACGGCGTTACCCATCTTGGCGTCGCGCCCACGTTGGTGCGACAGTTTATGAGAAGCGATCCCGGTCCGCTGGCGCGGTACAATCTCTCCGCTCTGCGCATCGTCGCTTCCACCGGCGAACCCTGGACCGAGGATGCCTGGCTCTGGCATCTGGAACACATCTGCCGCCACAGGGCGGTGCCACTCAACATCTCCGGCGGGACTGAGCTTTTTGGCGCAATCCTGACGTCGACCGTGCTGCACACGTTGCGGCCCTGCGGTTTTTCCAGCGAGGCGTTGGGCGTCGGGGCGAAAGTGCTGCGACCGGATGGGTCCGAGGCGACAGACGGCGAGATGGGCGAGCTGGTGGTCACCAAGCCGCCGCTGGGCCTGACCCCGACGATCTGGCGGGATCACTCGCGATATCTCGAGACCTACTGGTCCGATTACCCCGGCGTTTGGCGGCATGGCGATTGGGCGCGCCGCGATTCCGACGGAACATGGTTCATTCTCGGCCGTTCGGACGACACACTCAACATTGCCGGCAAGCGTATCGGCCCGACCGAGATCGAGGCCGCACTAACCGCCACTGGTAATGTAATCGACGCCGCTGCAATTGCAGCGCCGGATGATCTAAAGGGCCTAGCTGTGGTCTGCGTCTGCGTCCTCGCCCCCGGCGTGAAAACCGACGACACCTTGGTGGAGCAACTGAAGGACAATGTAGCCGCCGCGGTCTCCCAACCTTTCCGCCCGCGCGAGATACACTTTGTCGAGGCGCTGCCAAAGACTCGCAGTATGAAGACCATGCGCCGCGTCGTCCGCGCGGCGTTTCTGGGCGAGAATCCGGGCGACCTGTCGCCGTTGCAGAATCCCGAGGTCATTGCTCCCATCGCTGCATTGAGGAACAAAGGCCGCTGAACGCCGTCTTGGAAGGGAGCGACAGGCTGCAACTCATCGACCGCCCCGCCAAGGGGGATCGCCGCTTTGGTATGGTATTGTCGGTCCTTCGAGGCGCGGTGCCCCAACAGGTTTCTTTTCGATAGCTTGGCCGCAATGCCGACGGCCCGCTGCGAGCGGGCTAGCTGTGAGCTTTCAGGAGGTTGTCCATTCGACCGCAACCGTGAACGCTGATGTCGCCAAACACACAGTGATTCGCGGGGGATCGAATGGACACTCACAAGAATGCGCCTCTGACGCCCAAAGGTCGAGAGGCCATGGTGCGCAGTGTTGTTGAAGGAGGGCTCAGCAAGGCCGCAGCCACGCGCCAATTCAACATCACCAACGATTGTCGCCAAGTGGGTCACCCGCTTCCGCACAGAAGGCGTGGATGGGCTGCGGGATCGTTCCTCACGGCCCCATTCATTGCCAGGCCAAACCCCGGCAGCTACATGTGCCACTGTCGAGGCGTTGCGTCGGCAGCGCCACACGGGCAGGCAGATCGCTGCCGAAGTCGGAATATCGCCCGCAACCGTCAGCCGCATCCTGCGCTGGCTCGGCCTGAACAGGTTGGCCGAGCTGGAGCCGGCCGAGCCGATCCGCCGCTATGAGCGCGAGCACTCCGGCGAGCTTATCCACCTCGACATCAAGAAGCTCGGCCGGATCGGCTCTGTGGGACATCGCATCACCGGGCGGTATCCCGGCGCGATCAATCGCCACCATGGCATCGGCTGGGAGTTCGTCCATGTCTGCATCGACGATGCTTCACGCATCGCCTTCGTGCAGGTGATGGCCGATCAGCGCAAGGAAAGTGCAGTGGCTTTTCTTGAGGCCGCTGTCACTTACTTTGCCAGGCTCGGAGTCCGCGTCGAGCGCGTGATGACTGATAATGGCTCGTGCTACCGCTCAAGGATGTTCCGAGCAGCTTGCAGGCGCCTTGGTCTTTCACCAAATCTTCACCAGGCCATATACCCCGAAGACCAACGGCAAGGCCGAGCGCTTCATCCAAACTTCCCTTCGCGAATGGGCATATGCCCGCGCCTACCAGAACTCAGATCAACGATCAGCCGAGCTGGTGCATTGGCTCATCGCTACAATTGGCATCGGCCGCATGGTAGTCTGAAGGCCAACACTCCCATCAGCCGACTCGGTTTAGCCAGGAACAACCTCTTGAGGCCCTACATAGACCAATGTCAACAGACGATATCATCCACCCTTAAAGCGATTGTGCCAGCCGGATGCCCTCGTCAATCGCGCGTAAGGCGTCCAGTTCGGTGGCTTCCTTGGCCCCGCCGACTACTGTGGCCGGGATGCCGCGCTCAATCAGTGCGGCGTGAAGCGCGCGCTCAGACTCCTGCCCGGTGCAAAGCACGATCGTGTCAGCTGCGATGACCTGACGTCGGCCGGCGATCTTGATGTGTAGGCCCTCATCGTCGATTCGCTCATAGCTGACGCCGCCCAACATCTCGACGCCGTATTTGCGTAGCGCGTTGCGAACGATCCAGCCCGTGGAAACGCCGAGTCCGTCACCGGGCTTAGTGGTCTTACGCTGCAGCATGACGACTTTGCGGGTGCCGCCCACCGGTGCTTGCGGATCAGCCTTGAGCGCGCCGGGCGCGGAGAAATTTCCATCCACGCCCCAAGTGTCGAAAAAAGCCTCGCTGCCGTTAGCCTCGGCGGTAGGAGTGACGAGAAACTCGGCCACGTCGAAGCCGATCCCGCCAGCGCCCACGATGGCGACGGTCTTTCCCGCGACCCGTGTGCCCGATAGGATTTCCGCATAGGTTGCCACCTTGGGATGGTCAACGCCCGGCAGATCGGGGATGCGGGGGCTGACGCCGGTAGCAATCACCACATGATCGTACCCGCTCAGATCCTCGGGGGAGGCGCGGCGGCCAAGATGCAGGTTGACCCCGTGCTTGTCTACCTGGCGTCGGAAGTAACGCAGAGTGTCGTCGAACTCATTCTTGCCAGGAACTGCGCGCGCCAGCGTAAGCTGTCCTCCGAGCGTTTGAGAAACTTCGAACAACGAAACAAAGTGACCGCGTCGCGCCGCTTCCGTTGCGGTAGCCATCCCCGCCGCGCCGCCGCCGACCACCGCGATCTTTTTCCGGACCTCCGCGGGCGTATCGCGCAGCTCGGACTCGCGGCCAGCGCGAGGATTTACAAGGCAACTCACCGCGCGGCCAGAGAAGATGTAGTCCAGACAAGCCTGGTTGCAGGCGATGCAGGTATTGATCTCGTCCACTCGTCCATCGCGGACCTTGTTGGCGAAGAACGGATCGGCCAGCATTGGCCGCGCCATAGAGATGAGATCTGCATCGCCGCTCGCGAGGATGTCCTCGGCCATCTCCGCGGTGCTGATGCGGTTGGACGCGACCACGGGGATGGAGACGGCAGCGCGGACCCGTGCGGCGGCCTTGCGCCAAGCTCCTCGTGGCACGGGGTAGGCGATAGTAGGCACGCGGGCCTCGTGCCAGCCAATTCCAGTGTTGATAATGTCGGCACCTGCGGCCTCCACCTTGCGGGCAAGGGCGGCGATCTCATCCGCCGGTGCGCCGTCTTCGATGAGATCGGCAGCCGAAATGCGATAGATGATCAGTAGATCCGGACCGCAGCGCTGGCGCACCGCGCGCACGACCTCGACAGGAAAACGATGGCGGTTCTCCGCGCTGCCGCCCCAAGCATCTTCGCGCTTGTTGGTGTGGGTCACCGTGAACTCGTTAATGAGATAGCCCTCGGATCCCATGATCTCCACACCGTCAAAGCCTGCAGCCTGCGCGTTCGCTGCCGCCTCGGCGAATTGGCTGATTGTGCGGAGAATGTCGCTATCGAGCATCTCGCGCGGGATATGGCGGTTGATTGGTGCCCGAATTGGGGAAGGCGCCACGCAGCCCGCAATCTTTGCATAGCGCCCTGCATGAAGGAGCTGCGCGCAGATGAGAGCGCCCTCGTGATGTACTGCATCGCAGATCGGGCGAAGCGCCTGGGCCTCTTCGGGATCGTCGAGCCGCGGTCCTTGAGCGTCAAGCACGCCTTCGGCGTTAGGCGAAAACCCCCCGGTGACGATGAGCGCAACGCCGCCGCGCGCACGTTCGACATAGAAGGCAAGTTGCGCGGCGATCGGGTCGGGCTTGCATTCGAGCTTGGTATGCATTGAACCCATGATGATCCGGTTGCGCATTTCGTGGCGCCCGACCTTGAGCGGTGAGAGCAATCTGGCGTAGGTCGACGAAGCCGTCGTGTTCATAATTTTCCTCCCTTTGGCACTTGCCGGGTATTCTAACGTTTGTTAGGTTTCTTGGAAAGTCGATTTAAGACGCTCCGCGGGAGGATCATTCAATGCCCTTTCAGCCGACCGAAGATCAGTTCGCCTTTCGGGAGGTCGCACGGCGTTTTGCGCGCGAAAGATTGGCCGATGGCTATCAAAAGCGCGCCAAAGGCCATGTCCTCGATCGGGGACTGATCCGTGAAATGGGCTCGCTCGGTCTGATTGCGCCGGATCTTCCTGAGAAGTTTGGCGGAATGGGTGAAAGCTCCGTCACGGCCGGGTTGATCACCGAACAGATCGCCTATGCCGATTTCAACGTCAGCTACGTGCAACTCCTGGGCTCGCTCATGGGCGGCATGGTCGCAAAACACGCCTCGGAGGACATCGCCCGCGATTGGGTGCCGCGAGTGATTGCAGGGGACGCGGTGATCGGACTTGGCCTTACCGAACCACGCGGCGGTTCGGACGCGGCAAATCTTCAGCTGCGCGCCGAGAAGTCAGGTAATGGCTGGCGGCTGAATGGCGAAAAGACCTCCATGAGCTTTGCTGCGCAGGCAGACGCTGCAGTTGTCTTCGCCCGCACCGGCGATCCAAAAGGCGGGTCGCGTGGCGTCAGCGCTTTCTTTGTTAACCTGACGGAAAAGGGGATCAAGCGGACCCATTTTGACGACATCGGCACCAAGCCGGTCGGCCGTGGCTCGGTTTTCTTCGATGATGTCCATGTGCCGGCTGAATGCTTGATGGGCGAACAGGACCGAGCCTTCGGGACCATCATGGCGGGCTTCGACTATAGCCGCGCGCTGATCGGGCTGGAGTGCCTCGGTCCGGCGCAGGCCTCTGTCGACGAGACCTGGGCCTATGTCCAGGAACGCGAGGCGTTCGGCGCGCCGTTGGCTCAATATCAGGGCGTCACCTTTCCGCTCGCCGAGGCCGAGACGCAACTGACGATGATGCGCCAGCTCTGTTACTATACCCTCGACCTGCGCGATCGCGGCATGCCGCATACGGCCGAGGCGGCCATGTGCAAATGGTATGTGCCAAAGACTGCCTGCGAGATCATCCACCAGTGCCTGATTTTGCACGGGCACTATGGCTACACAACCGACCTGCCGCACCATCAGCGTCACAACGACGTGCTCGGGCTTCAAATCGGCGACGGCACGGCGCAAATCCAGAAGCTCGTCATAGCGCGCGAGAAGGTAGGGCGCGTGGCGCTCCAATACGACAAGAGAGCGAAGGGGGCGGGAAAATGAGCGTTCCGGTCAAGATCCGAACCGAAGGCAGCACCGGGATCATCGAGTTGAGCCGGCCGGAGAAGCTCAACTGTCTTTCGCTCGAGGTACATCAGCTTATCGATGCCGGTCGTGCGAAATTTGAGGCCGACCGCTCGGTTCGCGCTGTTCTGATCTGCGCCCAGGGCAAACATTTTTGCACCGGAGCTGACCTCGTCGAAGTGAAAGGCAAGATGGACGATCCGGCGGCGCTGGATCGCTTCATTGGTTTCGGCATAGGCGTGTTGCGCCGGCTCGAGCAGAGTCCCCTACCGGTGGTCGTGGCGGTCCAGGGGCTGTGCCTGGCGGGGGGCATCGAATTGATGCTGTCGTGCGACGTCTGCTTCGCGGCGGAGACCGCGCAATTTGGTGATCAGCATGCGCAGTTCGGTCTCATTCCGGGTTGGGGCGGCAGTCAGCGGTTGGTCCGTCTTATGGGACTGCGCCGAGCGCTCGATCTGATGTTCTCTGCGCGTTGGTTGAAGGCGGACGAGGCCAAGGAGGCTGGACTCGTAAACTATGTCGTGGCCGATGATCAACTCCACAGCGCGGCCTTGGCTTACTGCCAGAAGATCGGCACGCGCTCGCGGCAGGGCATGGCTGAGATGAAACGGCTGGGTCGCGAGGGTCTGGAACTGACGCTCGACCAAAGCATGCGTCTTGAGCGCGACGCTGCATTGCGTCACCTGCCGGGAGCGGAGGTGGCCGAAGGGCTGGATGCCTTCGCCAATCGCCGCGAGCCGAGATTTGAACAATAACACCGCGTCGGAGTTCAATATGGATTTCAACTTGAACGATGAGCAGCGCCAGATCTACGAATACGGCGCCCAGTTGGCACAGCGTTTCGACAACGCCTATTGGCTCGATCATGCGCGTCGGCATGTTTTTCCGCGAGAGATGTTCTCTAAGATCGCCGATGATGGATTTCTGGGGCTTATGGTGCCTCAAGAGTTTGGCGGGGCCGGCCTCGGCATGACTGAGATGGCTTTGTTCATGGAGGGGACGGCCAATCACGGTATTCCGCTTCTGATGATGGTCGTCGGGCCGACCATGTCCTTGGCGCATATTGCGAACCATGGAAGCGAGTTCCAGAAAAAGGAGCTCCTGCCGCGGGCTTGTCGTGGCGAAATCCAGTTCTGTTTTGCGATCACAGAGCCCGGAGCTGGTTCGAACACGATCAAGGCTCGAACATTGGCAAGGCAAAGAGGTAACCGCTTTTCATTATCGGGGGAAAAGACCTTTATTACCGGCGCTGATGTCGCGGACTACTGCTTGGTAGTAGCCCGTACCAAGCCGCACGAAGAGGTCAAGCGCAAGACCGATGGCTTCACGCTTTTTGCGGTCGATCTGAAAAAGAAAGGCGTCGACAAACAACGGGTGAAGATTTCGATTCCACTACCCGAAGAACAATGGACGCTATTTTTCGACGAGGTTGATCTTGGTCCCGAAGATGTTGTGGGCCAAGTGGACGAAGGCTTTTCGATTCTTTTCGACTCGCTTAACCCCGAGCGCATCATCCTGGCTGCTCTATGCTGCGGAATTGGCCGATTCGCGCTAAATAAAGGCGTCGCCTATGCGTCGCAGCGCAACGTTTTCGGCCAGCCGATCGGTGCGCATCAGGGTGTCCAACATCCGATGGCCAAGGCCCACACCGCAGTCGAAATGGCGAGCCTCATGACCCGCCGCGCCGCTTGGGAATTCGACAACAGCCTACCCGCTGGCGCCTCGTCCAATATGGCCAAATATGCTGCGGCGGAGGCTGGCATCGAGGCGGTGGATGCGGCGCTCCAGGCTCATGGCGGATCGGGGTTTACCGAAGATACCGGCATTTACGAGCTATATCCACTGATGCGCTTGCTGCGCACGGCCCCAGTGAACCGCGAGCTTTGTCTGAGTTTCATCGGCGAAAAGATCATGGGCCTGCCACGCTCTTACTGAGAGCTGCGGATCGGCAAGGAGGTTAAGCAATGAATCTCGGGATGCGTTTCCGACGAGCGGACGCTCACGACAAGTCAAGCGCGCGCTGCTGGCATGCGATCGAAACAACGCCGCTCAGCGAAGTCCGACGCATTCAAGAAGAGAAGCTGATCGCGCAGATGGCCTACTTGCAGGCCAACTCGGAATTCTATCAGAAGAAGCTGGGCGCGGCCGGTGCGAGGTTCGACGACGTGCGCACTATCGATGATCTGCAGAAGCTGCCCTACACGTTCAAAGCGGAGATCCGCGACAGTCTTGCCGCTCGCAAGCCTTTCGGCCTCCACCTCGCGGCCAAGCCCGAAGATATAATTCAGATGCAGGCGTCCTCCGGCACTACAGGCAGCCCATCTTACGTGGCTCTGACCGAATCCGACGCCGCAATGTGGCATGAAATGTCGGCACGCTGTTTTTTCGCAACCGGCGTGCGGCCCGGCGACATGGTGCTGCATGCCTTCTCGCTGGCCAAAGGCTTTGTTGGCGGCATCCCGGTCATGCAAGGTTTGCAATACTTGGGCGCCATCGACATCCCGATTGGTGCCGATGGCGGTGCCGACCGTCTCATCCGAGCTTGTGCCGACATCCGCCCGCGCTGCGTGGTCGGTGCGCCAAACTTTGTTCTGCACTTGGGTGAGAAAGCGCCTGAGATCCTTGGCATTCCCGCATCGCAGCTTGGCGTCGAGCGGGTCATCGTGGGTGGCGAGCCGGGCGGTGGCATCCCCACCGTCCGCCGCCGCATTGAGGAGCTGTGGGGCGCAAAATGCACCGAGTTACTTGGTGGCACGGACCTCGGTGTGACCTATTGGGCCGAGTGCGACGAACAGTCGGGCATGCACATGGTCAGTATGGACTACATTATTACCGAGCTGCTCGACCCCGAAACTGGCAAGATTATCCCGTTCCAGGACGGGGCCCGTGGTGAGATGGTCTATACGGCGATAGGCCGTCAGGCGAGCCCGCTGCTGCGCTTCCGCTCCGGCGACTACATTGACGTCCTGGCCACCAGCTGCTCGTGCGGGCGAACAGGGCCAAAGATCCGTTGTATCGGTCGCGCCGACGATATGCTGATTGTCCGCGGTGCCAACGTCTTCCCCTCAGCCATCCACAGCATCATCAACGAAATGATGCCCGAGACCAACGGGGTTGTCCGCGTTGTTGCCGATTTCGAGGGGCATACGACGCAGTCGGCACTCAAAATCATTGTCGAACGCGGACCCCACCGTCCGCCCAACAGGGACGACGAACTAAGAAACAAGATCGAGACGCGTCTTCGCGATGCGCTGGTATTCAAGGCCGACGTCCGCATTGTGAAGCCCGACACATTCGAGAAACCCGGCGCGGCGAAGGTTGCGCTCACTCTTCGCAAATACCCCGATCTGTCATGACAATCCTTAAATCACTTCTCGATAAGGGTTCGGAGAATTTCCGGGCCAATGAGACGCACTATCGCGCGAGAATCAAAAGGCTGCACGAACTGCGGCTGGAGCAACGTGCCGGCGGCCCGCTGAAGGCACGGGAGCGACACGAGGAGAAGGGCAAGGTCCTGCCGCGTGATCGCGTCGAACGGCTGATTGATTCAGGCACCCCCTTTTTGGAACTGGGTGAACTTGCGGGCTTGAATAAATATGAAGGCGTGCCCCCTGGCGCTGGCATCATTACCGGCATCGGCATGATCGAGGGCCGGCATTGCATGATTATTGCAAACGACGCCACCGTAAAGGGCGGCACTTATTTCGGGATGACGAGCAAGAAACACGTTCGCGCCCAGCGCGTCGCTTGGACCAACCGGCTGCCAGTGATCACACTGGTCGACAGTGGTGGGGCTTTTCTGCCCGAACAAGCAAATATTTTTCCCGACGAAGGCCAGTTCGGCTCCATCTTCCACAACCAAGTGGGCATGTCGGGCGATGGCATACCGCAGATTGCTGTTGTGATGGGACCATGTACCGCGGGTGGTGCCTATATCCCGGCATTATGCGATGAGGTCGTGATCGTGCGCGGGCAAGGATTTATGTATCTTGGCGGGCCCGAATTAACGTTTGCCGCGACTGGCGAGAAGGTCGACGCCGAGACTTTGGGCGGCGGGAAGATGCATTGCGCGATCTCCGGCGTGACCGACCACTTGGCCGAGAATGACGCCCATGCGCTGGCGATTACTCGGCAAATCGTGGCACATCTGGGCGAAAAGACCAGTCCTCGGAAAATCCCCATCGTTCCGAAGCCTCCCGTTTATCCGGTTGATGAAATTTACGGCATCGTCAGTCGTGACGCCAAGGTACCGACGGATAATCGCGAAATCGTCGCGCGGCTGGTCGATGGCAGCGAATTGCACGAGTTCAAGCCGCTGTATGGCGACACATTAATAACTGGTTGGGCTCGCATTCACGGCCATGAGGTCGGCATCCTGGCCAACAACGGAGTGCTTTTCGTCGAGGCAGCTCTGAAAGCGGCTCATTTTATAAATCTATGCGTGCAACGCGACATTCCGCTGGTCTTTCTCGTCGACGTTAATGGGTTCATGGTCGGTCGCGAAGTGGAACAGGCGGGCATCGCTAAGGCTGGCGCCAAGATGATCACTGCTATGTCGTCGGCCCGCGTGCCGAAGTTTACGGTGATTACCGGCGGCTCCTACGGCGCGGGCTACCTCGCTATGTTGGGCCGACCGTTTCAGCCGGACGCCATGTTTGCCTGGCCGAACGGACGCGCGGCTATCATGGGGCCAGAGCAGGCAGCGAGCGTGCTGGCCCAAGTGCGTGCCCAGATCAATGACCGCGAAGGTAAAATTTGGACGGCCGAAGAGGAAGAGGTCTTTAAAGCTCCAATTCGCCGGGAGTACGAGACATTTCAAGACGCGTACAATTTCGCTTCGAATCTTTGGATCGACGGCGTTATCGAACCCGCTGAAACGCGCGATGTGCTGGCGCTGCTTCTGGATGTAGCTTCCCGACGTCCGAAGGTCGACAGTCACTTCGGCGTTTTTCGGTTTTAGGTGCGCGACACCATGCGTATTAAGTCTCTTCTCATTGCCAACCGCGGCGAAATCGCATGCCGGATCGCACGCACGGCTCGCTCGCTCGGAATCGTTCCGATCGGCGTCCATTCTGACGCTGACGCCGAGGCGTTGCATGTGCGCGAAGTCGGTCGGTCGCTCAGGATCGGAGGCGGACCGGCTGTCGAAAGTTATCTGCGGATCGACGCGGTGATAGCGGCCGCTCGGCAAGCCGGCGCGGACGCAATCCATCCCGGCTATGGCTTCCTCGCGGAAAATCCGGACTTCGCTCGTGCGGTGGAGGCCGCCGGTATGATCTTCGTCGGCCCTACCGCCGAGACACTACAGCGGTTCGGCGACAAGGCCAGTGCTAAAAAGGCCGCGACAGCCGCCGGCGTGCCGGTCATTCCCGGAGGCCATGGTGTCATGTCCGACCCCGATCAAATCGCACGGGCGGTACGAGAAGTTGGGCTTCCGGCTCTTTTGAAGGCCGTTGGGGGCGGCGGTGGGCGCGGTCAGAGGCTGATCGACAATGAGGCTACGCTGAAGGCCGACATCGAGAGCGCGCAGCGCGAGGCGAAATCCGCTTTCGGCTCCGAGGGACTTTTGCTCGAGCGCTTCCTGCCTGCGGCGCGCCATGTCGAAATACAAATCGCCGGTGATGGCACAGGCCACGTGGTGCACCTCTTCGAACGCGACTGCACGCTACAGCGCCGCCATCAGAAGGTGATCGAGGAAGCTCCCGCCTGGGGTCTCCCGCGGCCACTTCTCGATCACATCGCCCAGGATGCGGTCCGGCTTGCGGAGGCGCTGAACTATCGTGGGCTAGGCACTGTCGAGTTTCTAGTGCTAGGCGAAGAGTACTTTTTTCTGGAGGTCAATCCCCGAATCCAAGTCGAGCATCCGGTAACCGAAGCGGTCACCGGATTGGACCTCGTGGCGCTGCAGCTGCGCATCGCAGAGGGCGCAGGCTTGGGCCTGACCCAAGATCAGATCACCTGCACGGGGCATGCTGTGGAGGCTCGGCTCTACGCCGAGGATCCGCGGATGCAGTTCTCTCCTTCAACAGGGCGGATCACGGCGATTTCGCTGCCCGACGGTCTTAGGATTGATAGTGGCGTTGAGGCAGGCGACAGTGTTAGCCCTTTCTATGATCCGATGATTGCAAAGCTCATCGTGCATCATTCCGATCGGGATGCGGCGCTGGCGCGCCTGGCTCAAGCGTTGGATCACGTGGTTGTGGACGGGGTCGAGACGAACCGTACCTTTCTTGCTGCACTCACCCGAGACGCCGATTTTGCGCGAATGCAGGTGCATACCCGCTGGATCGACAGTTGCATCAATGCACTAACCGCCGCTCCGCAGCGCTCGGATGGGCGGCTGTGGCAGGCGGTGGCCGCCGTTCTGTTCGTCACCCGTGGCCGCGCCGACGGCGATGCCAACCCTTGGCGCAACCGTGATAGGTTTACCGGTTGGCGGCTCGGCCTTGGCGGCGCTCTGGACGAGGCAGGCCAGCGTGTGATCCTCGCGCATCCGGGAACATCCGGCAAAGAGCTGCGCGTCAGCCCGGTGGGAAATGACAACCTCTTTGTTGTCTACAGCGACGACAGCATGCCCTTGGCGCTGAACGCAACTGAGCTTCGATGCGGCCGCTTGCAGATCACGCATGAGGACGAAACGATTACCATCGAAGCGCGCGTCCGAGGCAATTCGATCGAAATCGACACGCCTGGCGGCCGTCTGCTGTACCAAGCGTCGACATCGCTGGCTTTCGCTGAAGTAGATAGCACTGCGGACCGCATTCTCGTGTCTCCTCTAACCGGCACAATTGTGAAGGTATTGATCGACGAGGGGGCCTCAGTAGCGGCCGGCGAGGTTGTGGCGATCCTGGAGTCCATGAAGCTTGAGATCTCGATAAAGGCGATGGTTTCGGGAGTGGCGAAAAATATATCCATCTCGCGAGGCGCAATGGTGGACCGAGGGCAGCCAATCGTCGAGATAACTCCCTTAGAAAGTGAGAGTTCATGAGCGATTTTCCAAAATTCGTCGAGTTTAGAGAAGAGGGACCCCGCGAGGGGTTTCAGATCGAAAAAAAGATCTACCCGATCGAAGAACGGGTCGAACTGATCGATATGCTCAGCGAAACCGGGCTGAAGCGGATTCAGGTAGGTAGCTTCGTCAACACCCAAAAGGTGCCCCAAATGGCCGATACAGCCGAGCTGTTCAAGCGCATTAGGCGGGTGCATGGCGTAAGATACACGTCGCTCTGGCTGAACGACAAGGGCTTTCGCAAGGCGCTCGCAGCGCCTCAAGTCGATATCGATCCGCGGCTATTGTTCTATCCATCCGACACATTCTCGCGAAAGAACAACGATGCTTCCTCGATGGAGATGCGCGAGAAGCAGCGCGAATGGGTCAACCTCTACAAGCAGGAGGGCTACACTGTCGACACGGCATATGTGATGACCGCATTCGGATGCAACTTCGAAGGACCGATCCCGCAGGACCGGGTCTTAGACGATTTCCGTTTCGTGCTGGATCTCTGCGCAGAAGAAAATATTCCGCTACCGATCCTTGTTGTCGCCGACACGATGGGGTGGGGCAATCCTGAGGCAGTTAAGCGCATGATCGGGGCGATAAGGGAAATCAAGCCGGATGCGCGCATCGGCATGCACCTGCACGACACCAGGGGCCTCGGCATAGCCAACATCTATGCGGCGCTTTCTATGGGCGTTGACATGTTTGAGAGCTCCGTCGCTGGACTGGGCGGATGCCCGTTTGCCGGTCACGGCCATGCGCGCGCGGCCGGGAATGTCTGCACCGAAGATGCAGTTTTTTTGTGCCATGAACTGGGCATTGCGACTGGCGTCGATCTCGATAAGCTCATTGCCGCTTCCGTTTATGCCGAAAAGATAATTGGTTCACCACTAATGGGCCGTGTGATGCATTCCGGCGGACTCGATAAGTACCGTAAAGTTTAGCTGAGGAAAAAACCGAGATGGCTAAGTTGCTCGACGGAAGTGGTGCTGCGGCAACTCAATTTTAGATATGCTGCAAACCGTACGTCGACGGCGGTGTTAGCGTTCATTCGAAAAGGGCGGCCAAATCGCAGAGCGATCTATCACAACGGCAGGAATGCGACTTGGTTAGAGTGACCGAGGGAGGAATTGATGCCGGAAATACTCCTGGCTGCGGGTCAGGCCAACGTCTATGGCCTGTTCAGAACCTGTGCACGAAAACAGCCATCCAGTGCCGCGATCGAGTATGAGGGGCTAACCGTTTCATACGGTGACCTTCTGAAGAGGGTCGACGCGATTGCTTCCGCGCTGCTCGGCCGAGGTGTCAATCCTGGCGACCGTATCGCGATCCTTTCGCATAACCGTCCTGATTACGTCGAACTGCAGCTGGCTGCAGCTGCAATCGGGGCCATCGTTGCTTGCTTGAACTGGCGACTTTCGCCGGCTGAACTCAAGCATTGCATCGAACTGGTGGAACCGGTGATGGCTGTCGTCGAGCCGGAATTACATGCGACGTTTGCAGCCGTGTCGGAATTGCCGACAATCCAAGTCGGCCCTGAGTTGAGTCGAATGAGCTCGTCGGCCGCCCTCGATTCTCGGCTCGGCACGTTGCTTGAAAGTGATGAGGAGGGGCTGACCATTCTTTTCACCTCAGGAACCACGGGACTGCCCAAGGGCGCACTTGTCAGCCATCGCGCACATGTGGCGCGTGCGATGGCTTTTTCGGCTGAATTAATGCTGGACCCACGTGACGCGTTCGTTGCTTGGGCGCCCATGTTTCATATGGCATCGACCGACCATATGCTGGCGACACTCATGCGGGGTGGTACGGTCGTCATCATAAACGGCTTCCAGCCGGAAGCGATCAATATGGCGTTGTCTCAGCACAAGATTGGTTGGCTGGTGATGATGCCGGGTGTGGTCGACGCATTCATCGAAGAGCGAAAAGCGCGACCAACACCCATCAAAGGCATCAAAATCTGTGGCGCCATGGCGGATCTCGTACCGCGGCATCAAATTGCGGAATTGACCCGCCTGCTTGACGCTCCCTATCTGAATTCCTTCGGCGCAACGGAGACCGGTCTTCCGCCAGCAAGCGGTTCTGTAATAGAGGTCGGAGTGACGCCGACCGATCTCGCCAAACGCATTTCTTCATTCTGCGAGATCAGGCTGGTCGATCCGCTTGACAACGACGTACCTGATGGCGAGCCGGGTGAAATGGTGGTCCGAGGACCCACGCTTTTTTCGGGCTATTGGAATGCGCCGGAAACCAATGCTGTAGATTTCAGAGGCGGTATGTTCCATATGGGCGATACATTTCGGCGGCTTCCTGATGGACGTGTGGATTTCGTTGACCGGGTAAAATACATGATCAAGAGCGGAGGTGAAAACGTTTACCCAGCCGAGATCGAGCGAGTGTTACTGGCTCATCCAGCAGTTTTGGAAGCGGCGGTAGTCAAGGCTAGTGATCCAAAATGGGGAGAAAGGCCCGTAGCGTTCGTCGCTTGTGACGAGGCAAACATATCCGCCGATGAAATCTTGCGGCTCTGCAGCGAACGCCTCGCCGGATACAAACGGCCAAGGGAGATCCGGTTCATTGCGTTCGATGATTTTCCGCGTTCGACCAGCGGCAAAGTCCAGCGTCACGTTCTCGAAGATCGGCTGAAGGATCAAGCTTCTGGCAGCCGAACACGTAACGCTGACTGATCGGAACTGCTATGACGATCTAGGCTTTCGGCGGAACTACGAGGCCTTTGTATCGTACTTGATAATGTATTTGTTCTTTGCAGGCCGGTTAGTGCCAAGGTCTGTCACCTGCGTTATTGTCGGGCGATAAGCGATCGCGCTCTCAAGCGAGCAGAAAATGAAATAGCCCTTTGGCGACAGAAATCTCCGGCTCCGCCTGCCAACTCACGGCTTCGACGCTTGCCATCCGACGCCCTTTTCGTAAGACCGTCGCCCGCACATTCAACGGCTCTGCGATGGCGGGCCGCAGGTAGTCAACCGTAAGGTTGATTGGCTTCGGACTTCGATTCCTAAGATCTTGCCAAACTGCGACGGATGCCACCGCCTCCATAACACTGGCAATGATGCCGCCATGATAGTAGTTCATGACAGGATTACCTATATAGCTTTCGGAAAAGGGCATTTGGGCAGCGACGTGTCCCTCCTCAATGTTCACGATGGTAAAGCCGAGGAACCTGAAGAAGGGCCTCTTCATCAGTAGCGTGTTCGTTTCCTCGGGCGTCATTCTGGTTTCCGCGGTGTTGTCTGGATATCGAAAAGATTTCTCTCGCCTCGTGTGAGAGCGAAGGTAGCACAGCCACGTGCGACTTCGTCGCCCTTGTCATCATCGAACCAGATAACGCCGGAATTGAAGGCAATATGGCGGGTCTGGTGATAGCATTTGGCGCGGACCAACACGTCGGCGCGGGATTGTGCCGGTCGAAGATAATCCACGCGCAGATCAAGCGTGGCCATCGTGCTGATGTCGTCGATCGCGATGAAATTGACCAGCCCGAATACACTGTCCAGCAGCGCAGTCAGCACTCCGCCATGGAGAAGAGTTGGTGGCTCGTCGATACAAAAAGCGGGATTGAACGGCATCCGGACGGTTACGCCGTCAGGCCCGTGCCCCTCAATCCGCAAGTTCATGTGGGTAATGAAACCCTTGGCTCTCGTGATCCAGAGAGTGCTGATTTGCTCAAAGCGTTGCTGGTCTTTGAGGAGCATCGGTGCGACCTTAGCTGATGACTATTGAAAAAAATAAGCGCGGTTTCTTTCAGTTCATGGAGATTTTGACTCTTCGAGGGGAAGCGGCGTTGTCTTGACAACAGCAACCCATTTCAGTGCTTTCCTCTGTAGGCCGCTCGAGCGCCGTCAAAATGCGAGGGTGCGCAAGCAATACTCCGGATGCGGAACGGTTACAAAATCAGCCATGTCGGCGATCTCCGCGTTGACGGTTGGCAAACATTTCGGTGTTGATCATGTCACGGGCATCGTGTGCTAGGTGAAGGGTTTCGCCGCCGTCTACGTACCAATCTTCGCCGGTGATGAAGTTACCTAACTTCGACGCAAGAAAGACAATCGCGCCAGCGACATCCTCGGGCGCGCCCATGCGGTTGAGAACGGAGCGGTTAAACTCATTCCATTTCTGTGGTGGGATCGGATAGCGACCGAGCGCCTCCGTCTTTACAGTGCCGGGTGCTACGCAATTTAGCCGAATGCCGTATTGTGCCCACTCGGCGGCGAGGGTCTTCATCAGTCCGGTCACGCCGGCGCGTGCAGCGGCGGTATGAGCAAAGCCGGTCAACGCGGTGCGGCTGACCGCCGTCACGAATACGATGGAGCCGCCATGTTCGAACATGAAATGATCGGCGACAGCGCGCGTCATCTGCCATGATCCAACTAGATTGTTACGCACTACGGCCTCAAAACCCTTGTTGGTGATATCGCGTGCGGCGGCAACATATTGCCCACCAGCGTTGTTGACCAGGACATCCAGCTGCCCGTAATTCTCTTTAATCCGGCGCATCGCAGCAGTAACACTTGCTTCATCTCGGATGTCGCCTGAGATTACCAATGCTTCGCCGCCCTGGGCACGAATCATCTCGGCGGTTTGCTGCAGCGGATCCTCGCGGCGGGCGAAAAGCACGAGCTTTGCACCGCAGAATGCCATTTCAAGCGCGGTAGCGCGGCCCATGCCAGAGCCGCTTCCGGTGACAAGTGCAACCTGACCGAGCATTAAACTAGGGGCGAAGCGACTTCCGATTTCTCTCTTCATCTCCGCTTTCCAATATTATTCCCAGAACGACTCGCCGATGATGGTCAGATTGCCATTTCTTGCACACGTGCACTCTCCGCAGATGCAGCTTACCGAAGACGTTGACAAAAATCAAACGGATGTTAGAAAACGGCAATTGCTCTGGACGCATCCGCGACAGTAGCACCGGTGAACAGTCTGAGAAGAACGAATGAGGAGCCTTTCTTCATCACTCAACATCGCCTCTGAACGATTTATTCGCAACCGCGCTACACAAAAGGCGCGCATAGCGCTTCTGCGCGACCGAATGGCCGAGGCCACAGGTGGTGGACGGGTTGAAATTGTTGAGCGGCACCGCGCTCGCGGCAAGTTGCTGGTGCGCGAGCGCATCGACGTCCTGGTCGATCCCGGCTCGGCATTTCTGGAGCTTTCGAGCTTGGCGGCATGGGGGCAGTATGGCGGCGAGGTACCGGGTGCGGGCATCGTCACTGGCATTGGAATCATCCACGGCCTGCACTGCATGCTGATCGCCAACGACGCTACGGTCAAAGGCGGATCATTCTATCACGAGACGGTGCAGAAACACATTCGCGCACAGGAGATCGCTGACCAAAATCGGCTGCCTTGTCTCTATCTCGTTGACTGCGGCGGTGCCTATTTGCCCGAGCAGGACCGAGTGTTTCCTGGGGGGCGCGATTTCGGCAACGCCTTCTATCGGCAATGCAACATGTCGGCTTCGGGGCTGCCGCAGATATCGGCAGTGTTTGGCGGCTGCACCGCTGGTGGAGCTTATATTCCCGCGCTCTCTGACGAGGTCATCATGGTGCGCGGCAATGCCCGCATTCATCTGGGTGGCCCTTCGATTGTCAAGGTGGCGATCCGCGAGGAAGTCGATGGCGAGACCCTCGGGGGGGCCGAGATGCATACCCGCGTCTCGGGCGTGAGCGATCATCTAGCCGAAAACGAGCATCACGCGCTCGCACTCATGCGCGATATCGTCGCTAGTCTGGGGCTGACACGCCCAACCGCGCCCACAGCTCCACCGCGCCGTCCGCTTTATGATCCCGAGGAGCTTCTGGGTGTCGTGAGCGGCGACCGTAAGGAGCCCTATGACGTGCGCGAGCTCCTGTTGCGCATCATCGATGCCGGTGAGTTCCACGAATTCAAACCCGATTGGGGGGCAACGCTGGTCTGTGGCACTGCACGTATTCACGGCTATCAGGTCGGCATCTTGGGTAACAACGGCGCGCTTCTGTCGGACTCTTCGCTCAAGGGTGCACAGTTCGTCTCAATGTGCGATCAGAGAAATCTGCCCCTTATCTTCCTGCACAATGTCACAGGCTTCATGGTCGGCACGGAGGCCGAGCGCGGCGGCATCGCCAAGAATAGCGCCAAGCTGGTTTATGCCATGTCGGTGGCCAAAGTGCCCAAACTTTCGATGATCGTTGGCGGCTCCTATGGGGCGGGTAACTATGGAATGTGCGGCCGCGGATTTGCGCCGCGCTTCCTGTTTGCATGGCCGACGGCAGAAGTTGCCACCATGTCAGCGGACATCGCAGCAAGCGTGATGATGGAGTTGCGTCGTCAAAAGGGGGGCGACGAGAGGCAGATGCAGGCGGAGCTGGAGAAGATCGAGCTCGCAGTGCGCGCGCAATATGCGGAACAATCCGATCCTTACTATGCAACCTCGCGGCTGTGGGACGACGGTCTGATTGAGCCGGGTCAAACGCGCGACGTCCTCGGGCTGTGCCTGGCCATCGTGACCTCGGTGCCCGAGGCCGGGCGCCATACGCCCGTCTTTAGAATGTGAGACAATGCAACCATGAAGCTCGGCGTACACAACACCGTCATCGTCGACGTGGATGCCCGCGGGGTTGCGACGCTGACGCTCAGTCGTGCGGAGAAGCACAATGCGATCAATGGCGAACTGATGGCTGACCTGGGTGCGGCAGCTCAGATACTGGCGGACGACCCAGCCGTGCGCATCGTGGTGCTGACCGGTGCAGGCAAGAGTTTTTGCGCGGGAGGCGACTTCAACTGGTTTGCCTCGAACGTGGAAAAGACGCGCATTGAGCGGGTGGCACAGAGCGCATCGCTGGCTCATCTGCTACGCAGCCTCGACACCCTGCGCAAGCCGTTGATCGGGCGCGTCAACGGCCCGGCCTACGGTGGCGGCGTTGGCCTGATCTCGGTGTGCGACTACACGATCGGCATCGAAGGCTCGAAGTTCGGTCTTACGGAGGTACGAATGGGCCTGCTGCCCTCCAATATCTCCCCCTATGTGGTGGCGAAGATCGGAGCGGCTGCCGCACGCGAGACCATGCTGTCGGGAGCGTTATTCGATAGTGCGCGTGCCGAGCGGCTCGGGCTTCTGACCGAGGTCGTGGCAGCCGAGGCGCTAGACAAGGCAGTCGAGCGCGTCGTCAATGCCCATCTACAGGCCGCTCCGGGGGCAGTGGCCGAAACCAAGCGGCTCATCGCCTATGTCGCCCGGCACGATCTCCACGCCAACATGATCTATACCGCCGACCGGTTGGCCGACGCCTGGGAGACCGAAGAGGGAGTTGAAGGCATCAACTGCTTCTTGAGCAAGGGCACGCCCTCATGGCGCGTGAAATGAGCTTCACGCGCGTCCTCATCGCCAATCGAGGCGAGATCGCACGGCGCATTCAGCGCGCCTGCGCGAAACTCGGGCTTGAAAGTGTCGCCACTTATTCCGAGTCTGACCGCGACGCCCCCTTCGTAACCGAGGCCAATCACGCTATCTGCGTCGGCCCGCCGGCACCTTCGCGGAGCTACCTGAACATCGATGCGATCTTGGAGGCCGCGCGCGCTGCGGGCGCGGGCGCGGTGCATCCTGGCTATGGCTTCTTGTCGGAAAGCGCCCAATTCGCTCGCCGCGTGGCGGAGGCGGGGCTCGTCTTCATCGGCCCCTCTGTCGAGGCGATCGCGCGGATGGGTTCGAAGATCGAGGCCAAGGCGGCCGCTGAGGCGGCGGGGGTGCCCGTTCTGCCCGGCTATCGCGGGGCGGATCAGTCCGAAGCGCGGCTGCTCGCGGAAGCCGAGAGCCTCGGCGTGCCATTCCTCGTCAAAGCCAGCGCCGGCGGCGGTGGGCGGGGGATGCGGCTTGTTATGGAGCTCAAGACGGCAAGTGAGGCGATCCGCGCCGCCAAAGCCGAAGCGCTTGCCGGCTTTGGCGATGCAACCGTGTTTCTTGAACGCTACGCTCCACGCGCACGCCATGTCGAAGTGCAGATCTTGGGCGACAGCTATGGTCATGTTGTGCACCTGTGGGACCGCGATTGCTCGCTCCAACGCAACCACCAGAAGCTGATCGAAGAGGCGCCAGCTCCCGGCCTGCCGGCGCCGCTGCGCGAGAAAATGCTCGGGGCCGCCGTCAGCCTCGCCCGCACCATCGGCTACAGCTCGGCTGGCACGGTGGAATATCTCTACGACTCTGAACGTCGGGAATTCTATTTCCTCGAAATGAATACGCGCCTTCAGGTTGAACATCCCGTAACCGAGGCGATCACCGGCATCGATCTCGTGGAATGGCAACTGCGAGTCGCGCGCGGCGAGGAATTGGCCTTCACCCAGAAGGACATTGGCTGCGCGGGTCATGCCATCGAGATTCGCCTTGCAGCTGAGAATCCCGCCGAACGCTTTCGCCCCGAAACTGGCACGATCACCCTCTGGGCACCCCCCAAGGGTCCAGACCTTCGGCTCGACTCAGGGGTCGAGATGGGCAGCGTTGTGAGCCATCACTACGATTCGATGCTCGCCAAGCTGATTGCGAAGGCAGGCGATCGTGAAGGTGCAATCCGCCAGGCCGTTGCTGCGCTCGACAAATTCGCCGTCGGGGGCGTCGGCATGAATATCGCCTATCAGCGCGCGCTGCTCACTCATCCAGATTTCGCCTCGCTGCGCCACCACACCGCAGCGCTCGAACAGCTTTTTCCCGGCGGCTGGAAGGCGCCAGAGGCAGACAATGAAAGTCGAGCGCTAGCTGCGTTGGCGCTGCATCAGCATCTTTCCAAGAGCGCGAATGCCGACCCGTGGCATACGCTGGGTGCCTGGCGTGTGACCGACCGGGCGGGACGGCCTGGTGCGGCACGCTATTGGCAAGCAGGGGACGAGCTGGAAGAGCTTTTGGCGGTCGGGCAGGATTTGCGGCTGGAGGTTCGCGGAGCAAAGATGACACCGGTCTCGGTTGAAGACATCTCACTCCGCGATGGACGATTGATGGGGCGCGTTGCCGGGCGGCCATTTGCCCGCATCGCGCACTTGGAACGTACCGACGGGAGCTGGCGTGTCCATCTTTCGGGCCGTGATGGCATGATGCAGGTCCATTTCCTCACGCTCGAGGATCTTCATGGCCACGGCGCTGGTGCGGGTTCAGCTGACGAGGATACTCTGAATGCGCCGATGCCCGGCACGATCGTCGAGCTCAGCGTCAGGCAGGGCGACTTTGTCGAACGAGGTCAGACATTGGTGGTGCTGGAGGCAATGAAGTTACTGCAAAGCCTGGTCGCCCCCTTGAGCGGCAACGTGAAGGAGATCTATTGCGTGACCGGCGACACCGTTGCTGGTGGCGCCCCGCTCGTCCGAATGGAGCGAAAGGAAGACACATGAATACCCGTCAAGTCCTAACCGAGGCGACCGCGTTCCCCTTCAACGAAGAGTTGGAGATGATCCGCGCTCAATTGCG
Source organism: Bradyrhizobium sp. Leaf396 (assembly GCF_001424605.1). Lineage (NCBI taxonomy): Bacteria > Pseudomonadati > Pseudomonadota > Alphaproteobacteria > Hyphomicrobiales > Nitrobacteraceae > Bradyrhizobium > Bradyrhizobium sp. Leaf396. Next base: position 247,058 of record NZ_LMQJ01000066.1, on the reverse strand, counting down.
GCGGTTCATCGAAACCGAAGTTATTCCGGTGGCACACGCGTGGGAGGAGCAAGGCTTAGTACCTCGCGACGTCCTACGCAGAATGGGCGGGCTCGGCGTCCTGGGAATGCGCTATGATCCCGAATATGCCGGTGCCGGGCTCGACACGATGGCGAGTGTGATGCTGGCCGAGGAGCTGGGCCGCTCCACCTTTGGCGGATTCTCGGCGACGGTTTTGGTCCATACCGATATGGCATCGCCGCATCTGGAAAACGCCGGGACGCCGGAGCAGAAGGCGCGTTGGATGCCCGCCATCACCAGCGGTGAGAAGATCACGGCAGTGGCCGTCACTGAGCCGGGCGCGGGATCGGACGTCGCCGGTATGCGTACGCGCGCTGTGAAAAGCGGTTCTGATTGGGTGCTGAACGGCACCAAGATGTTCATTACCAACGGCGTGCACGCCGACTTGTATTTTGTCGCCGCCAAGACCGATCCGGGAGCGAAGGGCTCCCGCGGGATCACGATGTTCGCCGTCGAGAAAGGTGCGCCCGGCTTTTCGGTAAGCCGAGCGTTGAAGAAAACGGGATGGCTGTGTTCGGACACCGCCGAGCTGATTTTCGAGAATGTTCGCGTGCCTGCCGAAAACGTGCTGGGCGAAATCAATCGCGGCTTCTACTCGGTGATGAAGAATTTCCAGAATGAGCGGATTGTGCTGGGTGCACTAGCAGTGGCCGAAGCGCAGACCGCACTGAACCTGACCGTTGCTTACGTCAAGCAACGCAAAGCATTCGGCGGCGCATTGTGGGACAAACAGACTGTGCGCCAACGCCTGGCGGTTTGCCAGACCCGGGTCGAAGCGGGGCGTCAACTCGTTTATCACGCTGCTCGTCTCGACTGCGAGGGCCGCGACTGTGTGCGTGAAGTCTCGATGGTCAAGGCCTACTCCGGTGAGTTGGTGAACCGGGTTCTCTACGACTGTGTTCAGTTTCACGGAGGCATGGGGTACATGCGTGAGATGGCGGTGGAGCGGATGTCGCGCGATGCCCGAGTTCAGGCCATTGGCGGCGGCGCCAGCGAGGTCATGCTAGAAGAGGTCGCCAAACGAATGTAGTCGTTTGGCCTACACCTGCGACATCTGAGAATGCTCGCGTGAAGTATTTGGCGGCTGTATAGATTGCGGCGATTGTGCCAATTGAACAGATTCAGGAAAGCGGTCGTTGCAGCCGAGATGCGGACCAACGACATGCCGATGGAGCGATCGTCGTTCCTTCGGCGCGACCGGGCGCGGCATGCAGCGTCAGTGAAGGTCATCGGATCACGGCCGGACACAATAGACTGCGTGTTGAACCCGAAAGGCTCGTTCCTTTTTCTGGCTAAGAGCGAAAGCGCCTCCCCTGAAGCACCTTGCGGTGTTTTCTAACACATGTTAGATGTGATCGAGCCCGACAACAACAGATCGGGGGGAGGGAGGAAATGGACAGTTCACCGCGAGCGCAGTTCGGGTTATCGGAATCCAAGTTGCGCAATTGCGCGACGGTTTTCAGGCCTGATCTTTTCAAAGGAAAAGCCGTCGTCGTTTCCGGTGCTGGCAGCGGCTTGGGTCGGGCAATCGCTTCGCTCTTCGCGCGGCTTGGTGCATCATTGGCGATTTGCGGCCGCAATGAAGAAAAACTGAATAGCGCTGCGGATTATTTGCGCGGATTCGGCGGCGATGTCCTCAGCGGTCAATTGAGCATCCGCGATCCAGAGCAGGTAGCAAATTTTATCAGCGCAGTCGGCGAGCGATTTGGCCGGCTGGATGTTCTCGTTAACAATGCTGGAGGGCAGTTCCCACAGCCGGCACTCGACTACTCAGTTAAGGGCTGGAACGCAGTGGTCGACACCAACCTCAATGGCACATGGTGGATGATGCAGACGACAGCGAAGAGATGGGTTGCGACAGGACAGCCCGGAACCATCGTAAACATCGTCGCCGACATCTGGCGCGGCCTGCCAGGCATCGCGCATTCCTGCGCGGCGCGCGCCGGCGTGATCTATCTGTCCAAATCGGTGGCCGTGGAATGGGCGCCGTACAAAATCAGGGTCAATTGCGTCGCGCCCGGATGCTGTGAAAGCAGCGGATTCGGCAACTATTCGCCGGAAGGCGCGGCCACCTTCGAGGAATCAAATCCCATGCGCCGGTCTGGAGACGAGTGGGATATTGCCGAAGCTGTAATTTACCTGGCTGCGCCGTCGGGCAAGTTCATTACTGGAGAAGTCTTGACGGTCGACGGTGGTCAGCAGCTGTGGGGTGATCCGTGGCCGACGGGGCGTCCAGACTATTTTAAATTAGGCTAACCAGGTTCAACGGGCCGCGAATGCGAAGCGAGCTGGTATGACAGAAGATTGTGTGCCGAAATCGTTTCACCAAGCGGAACCGGTACTGCAATGCACTGGCATTGAACGACGCTTCGGCGGCCTTGTTGCCGTGACCGGTGTCGATCTGAGTGTGTACCGCGGCGAAATCTTTGGGCTCGTCGGCCCAAATGGTAGCGGCAAAACTACGCTGACAAACGCCATAACCGGCTTTTATCCGCCTAACAAGGGAACAATCAAACTCGACGGCAAGGACATTACTGGCACAGCACCTCACAAGGTGGCGAGTTTAGGCGTTGCCCGCACGTTTCAGAATCTGGCGCTCTTCAATGGCATGAGTGTGCTCGACAATATTCTGCTTGGACGACATATTCACATGCGCCCGGGCGTCATTCGTACGGCGCTATACTGGTGGTTGGCGCGTCGCGACGAAATGCGAAGCCGCGAAATCGTGGAGGAAGTGATCGAGTTCTTGCAACTCGAAAGTGTCCGTCACGAACTCGTCGACGGCATTCCGATCGGAATGAAGAAGCGTGTCGAGCTTGCACGCGCGTTGGTGGCGGAACCGCGCCTTCTGATCCTCGATGAACCGATGGCTGGAATGAACCAGGAGGAGAAGGAGTATATGGCAAGGTTCATTCTCGATGCGCGCGCGGAACGCGGCGTGAGCGTTTTGTTGATCGAACACAGTATGGATGTGATTACCGGCATATGTGATCGCGTGCTGGCATTGAACTACGGAGAAATGATCGCAACGGGCAAGCCCAGGGAGGTTGTCAAGGATCAGCGGGTCATTGAAGCCTATATTGGTGTCGGTCATGCGGCATGAAAAAGTGATGAGCATGCCTACATGCGCTGCAGACGATACCCTGCCGCGCCTACTAGTCCACAATGCCGCCCAGCATGGCAACAAAATCGCGATGCGGGAAAAAGATCGCGGCATCTGGAAGGAGATGACGTGGTCAGAATATTTCAATGAGGTGCTGGTTTGCGCTGCTGGCCTTGACGCTCTCGGAGTTCAACCGGGCAATGCAGTCATGATTCTTGGCGATAATCGCGCGCGCCTTTACGCGGGCATGATTGCATCGTCGATGCTGGGAGCATACGCGATGCCAGCCTACCCTGGGACGACGCTGGACGAATTGCGCCACTTCGTCGGTGAAGTGAAGGTTGTGGCGGCGCTCGCCGAAGACCAGGAGCAGGTCGACAAATTTCTCGATTTGCGGGAGGCCGGCAGTACGATCGAATATATCGTCTACGAGGATAAGAGAGGCCTTAACACCTATGACGCGTCGGGGCTCCTGTCGTGGGAGGAACTTAACGATAAAGGCGAGACGAACCTTAAGGCCGATCCGCAACTGCGGGACCGCATCGTCAATCGCGCGGCGCCGGATGATCCGGCAATATTCCTGCATTCGTCAGGCACGACCGGTAAACCAAAGGGGGTCGTGCTCAGCCACAGAAATGTCATCGCCGCAGTTCGCAATGCATATTCTGGCGGGGCATTCAATTATGGTGAAGAGGTTCTCGCTTACTTGCCGATGGCATGGGTCGGAGATTTTGCCCTGACCGTGGCTGCCGGAATCGCTTTTCGTTTCACCGTCAATGTACCGGAAAGGCAGGAGACGGTCTTGCGTGACATGCGCGAGATTGCGCCCAGCCTTTATCTTGCTGCCCCGCGCAGCTGGGACAATTTGCTGACCTCTATTCAGGTCGGAATCGAAAACTCCACTCCGTTAAAGAAATGGCTCTACCACTTTTTCACGGACAGAGCGATTGCTTCGGAAAGGCGAAAGCTCGACGGTCAAGAGGGTAGCCATCTGGAATGGCTGGGCCGGTTGCTCGGCGAACGCATTGTCTTCGGACCGATAAAAGACCTCTACGGTCTTAGCAGACTAAAAAGCGCGTTCACGGGCGGCGAGGCCATTGGGGAGGACACCTTTGTTTTCTACCGCGCGCTGGGGATCAAGTTGCGGCAGCTCTATGGCCAGACCGAGAATGCAGCCTTCAACGCTATCCAGATGCCCGATGAGGTCAAGCTACACACCGTAGGGCGACCGCTTCCCGGCGTTCAGGTCAAGGTCACGGACGGGGGTGAAATACTGCTGAAGGCAGAAAGCGTGTTTCGGGGGTACTACAACAATCCCCTGGCAACCGCGGAAACGCTCAAGGACGGTTGGCTGCACACCGGCGATGCCGGATATTTGGAAGACGATGGTCACCTTGTCGTGCTGGGGCGTGTGTCAGAGGTCGTCCATACCAAGGAAGGTGAGCGTTACGTCCCCAACTACATCGAGAATCGGCTGAAGTTCAGCCCATACATAAAAGACGCAGCCGTTTTCGGAGCCGGTCGGGACGAACTAACGGCTATTGTTTGTATCGATCTGGAGGCCGCCGGGCATTGGGCAGAGACCAACGCGGTGCCCTATGTCTCCTACGCTGACCTGTCGCAACGGAACGAAATTGCCGGACTACTTGGCGACGCGTTTCATCGGGTCAATAAAGCGCTTCCAGAATCACTGAAGCTGCATCGGTTCGTCAGCCTTCACAAGGAATTCGACCCGGACGATGGAGAGATAACACGCACCCGCAAGCTTCGCCGCTCTGTTGTTGAAGAACGATACGCATCGGTTATCGACGCACTTTATGATGGATCGAAAGAAATCCACGTCAAAGCTGCGGTGACGTACGAGAGCGGTGAGGTCGGGTTGGTTGAGCGCACGCTGGTAATTCGGGAGGTCTAATGGACATCGCATATGTCAGCGAGTTAGCTGTAAATGGCGCATTGACCGGACTGCTCTATTCGCTTTTCGCACTTGGACTAGTGTTGATCTACAAATCATCGTCCGTTCCCAATCTTGCCCAAGGCGCATTGACGATGCTGGCCGCATACGTGGTGCTGGCCTTGTCCCGGCAGTTGGGTTTCCCATTGTGGCTGGCAATCGCTGTGACAACGATCATCATGTTTTTGGCCGGCTTTGGTGTGGAGAAGGTGACGTTGCGGCGCATGGCGGGGCGTCCGATTGTCATGATCCTGATGATGACGCTCGGCCTCGACATCTTCATACGAGGTTCGACTTTGGCAGTGTGGGGCGGTACCTCCCGTTCGATGGAGCTCGGCGTCAGCTACGATCCTTTGTTTCTTGGACCGTTGCTGCTGAGCCGCATCAATCTGGCCGGGGCCTGCGTCGCGATCGCACTTTTTGTAGCATTCCTCCTGTTCTTCCGAACGCGCCGTGGAATCCGGTTACGCGCAATCTCGGACGACTACGTCGCTTCTTGGTCGATCGGAATCTCCGTTGAGCACGGCGTAGCGTTGTCATGGGGTATGGCTTCGGTGGTCGCCGTTGCGTCAGCCGTGATTTGGGGAGAGATCCAGGGCGTCGACCAATCGCTTTCGCAACTCCTGTTAAAAGGACTGACTGTCGCCGTCCTGGGTGGGCTTGACAGCATAGTTGGTGCGATCCTCGCCGGAATTGTCCTTGGGGTCATCGAGAACGTGGGCTCCTCCTACCTCGATTTGGTGGTTGGAGGAGGTAGTCGTGACCTAATCGTCGCTGCCGTGCTGATCTTCACCGTCATGTTGCGTCCACACGGACTCTTCGGACGCCATGACATCGAAAGAGTATGACGCATGTTTTATCCTCTCGCGGGCGTTCGTCATCAGAGCTATGTATCGGACAGCAAGCTATTTCCGGTGCCAACGGACCGGAACCTGCTTATCGTCCTTACCGTCGCTGCTATCGCTGCGCCGTTCCTGTTGAGTTCGTTGTATCTAAACAGCTACGTTCAGCCTTGGCTGATCTGGACGGCGCTGGCGCTCGGTCTCAATTTGGCGACAGGCTGGGCGGGGCAGCTGCATCTGGGATACGCTGCGACGATGGCGGTGGGCGCCTATGCGGCCGTCCACGCAGCCAGGTTCGGCATACCCTGGGAATTTGCTCTTCTGATCGGCGGCCTCGCCGCATCCCTGATAGGAAGCCTGTTTGCGTTCGCGGCCCTGCGGGTGAAAGGGCTTTATCTCGCGATCGTGACACTTGCGATGCAGTTCGTCATGGATTGGGTACTGAATCACTCACCAGCGATATCTGGCGGCTCACATGCCTCGCTTCAATCCCCTCGTTTTGCGCTTCTTGGGCAGGAAATCGCTTCAGGCAGAGGGTTATACTACGTGGCGCTGGGATGGTGCGCGTTGGTGACCGTTTTCATGATGAACCTGCAGCGAACCGCCTTGGGACGTGCCCTGGTTGCCGTGCGCGAGAAGGATTATGCGGCTGCAATTCTCGGCGTGAACAGCTTCTACTACAAGCTAATCGCGTTTTCGATGTGCTCGTTCATCGGTGGGATTGGTGGCGCCCTGCTTGTTGCTACGTTCTTTTTCCTTGCTGCGCCCGAGCAATTCTCGGTCAATGTTTCAATTCAGGTGCTTGCCATGATCATCGTCGGCGGGCTCGGCAGCATCATCGGTACGTATTTTGGAGTGGCATTGATCCTCCTCATGCCGGGAATCGCCAATGAGATAATTGCGAATTTGACGTCTTTCCTTGGGCTTCCACTCGGAAATGAAACCCTTGCTCATATCCCTACCACCGTCTACGGCGCTTTGATCATCATTTTCCTGCTGGTTGAGCCTTTGGGACTCGGGAAGCTTTATGCGAATATCAGGGACTATTTCCTGGTCTGGCCCTTCGACCAGTTCAAGAAATAGAAATCGGCATGAAACCAAACGACATTCAACAAGATGGCCCAATCCTGTCGATGAACAGCGTGGAGGTGCTTTACAATTCGGTCATGCTCGCCATCAAGGGCGTGTCGATTGAGGTGCCCTACGGCGGAATGGTCGCGCTCCTCGGATCCAATGGAGCTGGGAAGAGTACCACATTGAAAGCCATAAGCGGCCTTCTGAGCGCAGAACGCGGAAAGGTAAGCCGGGGCGAGATCCGCTTTGACGGTAGAGTGATCGGCGACAATCCGCCTCAGCAGCGTGTCGGACTGGGGATTTGCCACGTGATCGAGGGGCGCCGAGTTTTCGAGCATCTTACGCCAGATGAGAACCTCGAGGCTGCCGCTCCGATGTCATTGTCGAGAACGCGGGTCGCATCGGAGAAGGCGCGCATTTACGACTACTTTCCGCGTCTAGCTGAGCGAAAATCTTCGCTTGCCGGATATCTTTCGGGCGGTGAACAGCAGATGCTCGCAATCGGACGGGCCTTAATGACGCAGCCGCGCTTGCTCATGCTGGACGAGCCAAGTCTGGGTCTGGCTCCGTTTCTGGTCGCCGAGATTTTCGAGATCATCAAACGGATCAATCGCGATCATGGCCTGTCCGTCCTGCTTGTCGAGCAAAATGCGCTCGCAGCTCTCGATATCGTCTCGCGTGGCTATCTGATCGAGAATGGACGTGTCGTCATGCACGACACGGCAGAGAGGCTGAAAGCAAACTCCGATATTCAGGAGTTTTACCTCGGGGGCAGTCAAGCCAAGAGTTTTCACGACATCAAGCACTATCGCAGACGCAAGCGCTGGCTCAGCTGATCAGAACGCCCCAATGTGTCAGTTGTGAACGGAGGAGACTCATGATGGGATTTTTGAAATACTCAGTGGCTGCGGCAATCGCTGGCATTGTGGCGCTTTCGGTAGCTCCGCCTGCCGGCGCCGCACAACCGCTGAAGCTCGGCGTCTGCTACGATCTAAGCAAGGCCTACACGTTCGCCACGCCTCAGGTATCGCAGGCGGCACAGGATCTGGTCGCGCTAACCAATCTCAAGGGTGGGATCGGGGGCGCTCCGATCGAAGTCATCGTGCAAGACCACGGCAATGAGCCGCAACGCGGCATCGAATGCTACGAGAAACTTAAGCGGGAAGGCGTGTTCATCTTTGACACGCTGTCGACTCCCGTTTCAATCGCCATGTTGCCGCGAGTTATGCAGGACAAGAACATCCTCATCCAAGCACTAGTTGGCCGCGGAGACGCCGTCGATGGCGGCGTATTCGGGTGGGTTTTTCCGCTGGGTCCTACTTATTGGGGACAGGTTGCCAATAATGTTGCCTACTTAAAGCAGGTGCACGCTGGCAACCTGCGCGGGGTAAAAATCGGCTTTGTCTATCTCGACTATCCGTTCGGACAGGAGCCGATTCCAATTTTACAGACGCTCGCCAAGGTGGAAGGATTTGAATTGAAGCTCTATCCGGTGCCGCTCCCTGGCAAAGATCAGACGAGTGTCTGGACCCAAGTGCGCCGTGACCAGCCAGATCACATCATTAGCTGGCTGCTAGCGGGAGCGCATGTCGTGGCATCCAAGGAGATGAAGCGCAATGGTATCCCAATGGATAAGTACATCTCGGTTAATTGGTTGAACGAAGTTGACATTGCCAATATCGGCGCTGAGGCTGCAAAAGGATTGAAGCGTGGCACCAACGTCGCGGGCGGTCAGGATATTCCAGTGATTCAAGAGATTATTGCTGAGCTTTACAAGAAGGGTAAGGGCAGCGGGCCAGAGAAGAATCTCAAAGATGTATACTACAACACCGGACTAGCGATGTACTCGATGGTCCTTGAAGGCGCTCGCCAAGCTGCCAAGTTGCATGGCACTCCAATTTCCTCCGCCACAATGCGCGAGGGTCTCCAAAATATCGCAAGTTACGATGCCGGTGGACTTATGGCGCCGGTAACTGTGACATCAAGCGATCACGGCGGTGGTGGGAAGACCCGCATCGAGATGTGGGATGGAGAAAAATGGATACCCCAAACAGAATGGATCGCCGCCTACACAGATATCATCTGGGAAGTGGTAAGGAAAAGTTCTTCCAACTATCACAACTAGCACTTGAAGACATGACGAACGCCAACTCCGTTCAGCAGCGCTCTTAAAGGCCGAGGACAGCAGAAGGCGTACTGAAATTCGACCAACAGATTGGGAGGTAGAATGTTAATCGGGAAAGTGACAAAGGGCTTGGCGGTCGCTGCCGCTCTCAGTGCCGCAGGCTGGACAGACGCTTTGGCTCAGGAAGGAACCCTGAAGTTCGGCTTGTGCTTCGATCTAAGCAAATCCTACACGTTCGTCTCGCCACAGGTGGCGCAAGCTGCGCAAGACCTTGCCGCCCTGACGAATATTAAGGGTGGTATCGAAGGGCACAAGGTAGAGATCGTGGTTCAGGACCACGGCAACGAGCCCCAACGCGGCATTGAATGCTACGAAAGGCTTAAACGTGACGGCGTGTTCGTATTCGACATGCTGTCGACACCGGTGTCGATAGCTGTCCTACCGCGGATCATGAAGGATAAGAACATTTTGATGCAGTCATCGGTCGGACGCGGTGATGCCGTTGACGGCTCGGTGTTCACGCAAATCTTCCCCGTGGGTGCGACTTATTGGGGGCAAGCCGCCAACGATATCGCCTACATCAAACAACAGCGCAGCGGCGATTTGAAGGGGGCCAAGATCGGATTTATCTATCTCGACTATCCCTTCGGTCAGGAGCCGATCGGTGTCTTGAAGACACTCGCTGAACGCGAAGGCTTCGAGTTGAAGCTCTACCCGGTGCCGTTGCCCGGCAGCGATCAGACGAGCGCTTGGACGCAGGTAAGGCGCGACCGGCCTGATTTCATGATCAGCTGGCTCCTGGCCGGAGGACATGTCGTCGCGGCTAAGGAAATGAAGCGCAACGGCTATCAGATCGAAAAGTACATTTCGGTCAACTGGCTTAACGAGGTGGATATTGCCAATATTGGTCCCGATGTTGCCAAGGGCATCAAGCGTGGCACAAACGTCGTCGGCGGCCAGGATGTCCCTATCATCAAAGAAATAATGGCTGAGCTTTACGCAAAGGGTAAGGGAAGTGGCCCCGAAAAAAACCTGAAAGATGTGTATTACAACTTGGGTCTCGCCAACTACTCGGTTGCCTTTCAAGCCGCACGAAATGCGGTGAAACAAGCTGGTTGGCCAGTGACCGCCGCATCGATGAAAGTTGGCTATGAGAGCCTCAAGGATTTCGATGCCAATGGCCTTCTTGCCCCTGTGACCGTCACTGCTCAAGATCATGGTGGCGGAGGCAAGACAAGAATCGAAATGTGGGACGGTCAGAAGTGGGTGCCGCAGACCGGCTGGCTGGCGGACTATCAGGACCTCATCTGGCAGATCGTGAAAACGAGTTCATCCGGATTTAAGGCCGAATAGTTCCGGCGATCCCGTTGGCTCAAATCCTACGTGTCGGCGGGTGCAACCGCCCGGGGGCGGTGGATAATGCATCCGCCGCCGACTGCCAACCTTCAGCGCGAAAGCCAGTGAACTCCATGATCGATAGTCCAATCGAAGTCAGCGTCGAAGAAGGTATTGCTACCGTTCTTATCAATCGTCCTGACCGCAAGAACGCGCTATCTGTGGCGGCGGCTAATGGACTGGCCGATGCCTGGGACCGGATCGAAGCGGACAGCAAGATCCGGGCGGTAATTCTAACCTCTGCCGACTGTGGCGTCTTCAGCGCGGGGCTTGACCTCAAGGAGGCGGCCGAGATCGCTCGCAACGAACAGATCGATATCCTGTCCAAAATGCGCGATCCTTTCCACGAGCGCATGCGCACGTGCTCCAAGCCAATCATTGCCGCGATGACCGGCTCGCTGATGGCGGGCGGAATGATGCTGTCGCTGATGTGCGATCTGCGCGTCGGTCTCAAAGGGACTAAGGCCGGCATCACGGAGGTAAAGATCGGTCGTGGCTCGCCCTGGGCCGCTCCGGCCCTCTATATGCTACCTCAGGCAATCCTTATGGAGATCGTTCTGACGGGCGATCTCATGCCAATTGAACGGCTGCACGATTACGGTTTCACTAATTATCTTGAAGATACACCACACGCTGTGCGCTCTCGTGCCAAGGATTTGGCTATGCGCATTGCCAACGGTGCGCCATTGTCTGTCATTGCTGCCAAAGCCAGTGTTCGCTCGACGATGGACCTCGGATGCCGCGAGGGACTGGTAGAGGGTAAACGCCTTCACGAAGTTGTCTATGCCAGCCAAGACGCAATCGAAGGTCCCAGAGCGTTTGCCGAAAAGCGCAAGCCGGTCTGGCAGGGCAGGTAAGGGTGCGCGTGATCTAGCGGCTCTGTCGGGAGATCAGAACGCAAGGTTCCGTGACGAGCGTTGCCTATTTAGAAACTAGCGGGGCGATCGCAGTGGGCAGTGTTGCGTTTGAACTTCCCGAGTACGTCGTTGAAGTGCGCGATGGCGTTCTGCGTTTTGTCGATTCGCAGGTCGTGCCGCTGATCGATGGGAATCGCACGCTTCTCGAAGATCAGCGACGGCTGTACGACGAATATGGTCGATACAGCGCCGAAGTACGCACGTTGATCCAACAAGTTAGGATGCTTTCGGCCGAAGCCGGCTTCTATGCGATGTGCGCACCGGCGGAAATCGGGGGAGGTGGGCTGGGGCACCTTGTCTACTACGTGGCCTGGGAGGCGATATATCGCCGGCTCGGGGGGCAGGGCGTCATTATTCCCTGGGTCATTGCACACTGGGCTTTCGGGCCCAGCCGACTGCTCACCCAGGTCACAGAGGTAGCCCGCGAGAGATGCTTGGCGGGCATGATGGCCGGGAAGACATCGATGTGCTTTGGTCTTTCCGAGCCGGGGGCCGGCTCAGACGCCAGCATGATCAAGACGCGGGCTGACAAGACCGGAACAGGCTGGAAAATCTCTGGCCGCAAGCTCTGGACAACCAACGCTCCCACTGCGGAATGGTGCATTGTTTTCGCCATCACCGACGTCGAGAAAGCTGTGCGAAAGGCTGGAGGCATCAGCGCATTTCTCGTTCCAACCGATGCACGAGGATTTCATGTTGAGAGCGTCGTGCGCTTGTTTGGTCACGTCGGCGGGCACGAGGGCGCTCTTGTGCTTGAGGAGGTAGAGGTACAGCCTTGGCAATTGGTCGGCGAGCTCGACCAGGGATTCAAGATCGCACTATATGGAGTCTCGCTGGGTCGGGTGTACAACGCCGCCCGAGCTGTCGGACAGGGAAGATGGGCGCTGGAAATGGCCATCGACTATTCGAAGCAACGTGAGGCCTTCGGTTCAAAGATCGCGGAGTATCAAGCCGTCTCGTTTCCGATAGCCGAAGCAGCTACGGAATTGCACGCTGCGCACCTGATGGGATTGAATGCAGCGATGCTCCTCGACCGCGGCGATAAAGCGCCGAAGGAGCTTTCGATGGCAAAGGCCTATTCGGTACAAGCCGGATTTCGCGCCGTGGATCGTGCAATTCAGACACACGGCGGCATGGGATTGACGAACGAAATCGGTCTTGTTCACGCCTGGCAAGACCTGAGGATCGTCAACATTGCCGACGGCACGAATGAAATCCTGACGCGAATGATTGCCCAGCGATTACTGTCAGGCGACGTCGATCTCTAAGCCCGGGAGGAAGTTGACGATGTGTCCGCCGTCGATTCCCGCGGCCAAACCGGTCAGGTGAACCGAAGTTGCACCTCCATGGCGATGGTTCCGCCCGACGTCATTGCCCACAACTCGGCTCCCGCCCCGCCGTCGGCCGGGCGCCCCGTGACGTCGAATGGCGCGGTATCGAACAAGGGTGCGCGCGCGCGTTGCGTGAATGAAGCAATCGTCCTGGTCGGATTTTTGTCGCGAGCGAGATCAATGAGACATTGCTGAGAATAGGGGCCATGAACCACCAGGCCTGGGTAACCCTCCACGGTCATCGCGTACGTCCGATCGTAGTGAATACGATGCGGGTTGAAGGTTACAGCCGAATAGCGGAATAACGACACCGGATCCGTTTCGATCTGTCGTGTCCACGGTAGACCGGCGGGTGGCGTGCTTCGCTTTGGAATGCCGCTTTGCTCTCCCGGTTTCACGGCGTCGCGAAACACGGTGTAGCTCTCCTCTACGATCGCGAGACCACGTGGTGAAAATATACGTCGCGTTTGCGTAGCAAAGAGAAGAGGGCCCGTACTGCCGGAACGCAAGGTAATATCCGTCAGTTCCGTCTCACGTTTGAGAGAGTCACCCACGAGAAGCGGATGATGAAACGCCAGGGTCGTACCCGCGTACATGCGTCGCGGGAAAGGCACCTCGGGTATCACACCCCCCGAACTGGGCAAGCCGTCCTCGCCCAGCGTCGCCCTGCGCGCGAATGAATGGAAATAGGCGAGGTGCCATCCGGGCGGAATCGCTCCACCTTTGATGGGTACCGCATCGTCTCGATCGAATGCCGCGACGAGACCGAAGAGGGGCGCTCGCGTAGCTTCGTCTTCTTCCACGATCTTGGTGCCTATGTGTTTGCGCAAGCCGTCAATGTCGATTTCGGCAGCCATCATCGTTCTCCCGAGCTGGGTGCGGACATATCGGTCGCGGGCGCTGCAAGAACGAATCCGGGCAGCGTAAGGCCTGGTTTAGCTCTCTCGACGACGAGGCGGACGGGCATGCCGATATCGAGTCTCGTGTCCACGGGCGCATGCAGTCGCGCTAGCATGCGCACACCTTCCTCCAGATCGACGGTCACCAGCGTGTAGGGAAGATCCGACCGGTAACCGTCGTGAAACGGATGATGCGTGATCGTCCAGCTGTGAATTGCACCTTGCCCCGATGCTTCGATCCACCGGGTTTCGAACGAATGGCACGCATCGCATACTGGCCGAGGATAATGCCGGACTCTCCAGCAACGCGCGCATTCCTGAAGCAGCAGCCTTCCCTCGTTGAGGCCCTTCCAGTAGGGCATGGAGTCGGGCGTCGGTTCGGGCACGAGTTTCGAATAGATGTTTTCGGTCATGCTCTCAACCTCTCCTCATGATCGCTATCGACCCGTCGCCCATGTCGCCGTAGCCGGAGACGAGACCCAGTTCGGCTCCGTTTACCTGGGCCTTTCCGGCACTTCCCCTGAGCTGCTTTACAAGTTCGACCACATGGTTCATCCCGACCATGTGCGCTTGGGAAAGCAGACCGCCATGCGTGTTGATCGGCAGGTTTCCGCCAAGCCTTATGGCGCCGCTCTCGACAAACGATCCGCCCTCGCCCTTCTTGCAAAAGCCGATATCTTCCAGCTGGCAGAGAACGACATACGTAAAACAATCGTAGATCTCGGCCACCTGAATTTCCCGAGGCGATACGCCCGCCATCGCAAAGGCCTTGGGGGCGGCTTTTGCAATGCCCAAACGTGTCATATCGGGACGCTGGGTAATCGAACTCGGAGAGTCGGGATGTCCTTCAGCCACGCCCATAACGAGGATTGGCTTCTGTCTCATATCCTTGCCGCGCTCGGCAGCGCTGACGACGATCGCGGCACCGCCATCGCTCTCAAGACTGCAGTCCAGCAACCGAAGCGGATCGGAGATCATGCGCGAATTCTGGTGATCTTCAATGGTGATAGGCTTCGTCATCATCGCATTGCCATTCAGGACTGCGTTGTGGCGGGTCGAGACGGCGATCTCCCCAAGTTGGCGGCTTGTCGTGCCATAGAGTTCCATGTGCCGCCGCGCCATCGCGGCGTAGAGCTGCGCTGGCGCGATTGCCCCGATCGGCATCTCGAACTCGCCGACGACCTTGAACTGCGGCATCTGCTGGACCCGGGTGCCAATGCGACCTGCAGACGAGCCGTTCCGTCCGATCGGCAGCAGCACATGGTTGCAGAGACCTGCGCTGATCGCTAAGAGCGCGGCTTGAATTCCGGCCACGCAACTTGCGCCTCCGAGAGGCGTGGTGGCTGAAAAGCGAAGGTCGTCGATGCCGAAATTTGTCACGAAATCCTCCGCGACGACCGCTGAGTTCGAATAGGGAATGATACCGTCAATGTCTTTAGGCGACAGTCCGGCGTCGTCGATGGCTTTTAGTGATGCTTCGAGCTGAAGAGCGAGCACGCTTTTTCCAGAGTTGCGGCTATATGCCGTTTCGCCGACGCCGGTTATGGCGATCCGTTCCCGGAGTGACATCTAAAGCCTCCTTAATTGTACTATGTTGTCTTTGGCCATCGCGACGCCGACGATCTGAGCTGATACAAGGCCGACCGAAACAGTATGGCCGTCTTGCTCGTATGTCTCGAGTAACCCTTTGCTTCATCGAACAAGCTCGACGCATCCGGATATGCCGACTCTCCGAGCTCCTACGGCCGGCCAATTGGGTCGTCCCGAATGAACCAAAATCATGTAGCAGCCTCCTTGACCGCGGCTGCAGAACATAAGAGTATAAACCAAACAAACGTTAGAATTGTTGCGCAATGAAGGCAAGTGCCCGGCTGCTCGGTCAGGGGCTGAGGGGGCGGTTCGGAAGCTGCGAGATCTTGCGCAAGCGAGGGCCACGTCCGTTGTGGCGCATCGCACCGACTGTGCACGGAGCACTTGGCGGAGGAGGATGCTCATGGACTTGAGCTACGGCCCCAAATATCGAGCGCTACGGGAGGAGGTTCGCGGCCTTCGTGAGGCGCCACGGCGACCTATCGCCGCGAACGGGCGGCGGCCGCAAGCGACCCGACAAGCGGGCGCTCGAGTGGCAACACCTGCTGCTTCGACACGGATATTTCGCGCGCACGATTCCCAAAGAGTATGGCGGCTTCGGATTACCTTTGGACGTAAGGGAGCTGGCGATCATAGCCGACGAGTTTTCGACGGCCGGTGTTTCCGCTGGCATTATGAACCAAGGGATATCGATGCTCGTTCCGACCCTTCTTGAGGTCGGATCCAAGGAGCAGTGTGCGAAATGGATCGGTCCGACCATCCGCGGCGAGGTCATCTGGTGTCAAGGTTATTCTGAGCCGGGGTCTGGCTCGGACCTCGCTGCCGCAAAAACACATGCGCGGGTTGAAGATGGTCAGTCGCACGTCTGACCACGGAAGTGCATGGAGGGATGGGCTTCACTGACCTGCTTGGCTTGCACTATTGGTTCAAACGCATCGCGTTTAACCGTCAGATGCTGGGAGCGCCCGAGTATTGTCGGCAGGAGGCTGCAGCCGTGCAGGGCTGGCTAATGGCGTGAATTGGAATACGGCGGCTTGGTCCGGCCGACGCTCGCCAGACCGCAAGTCATCTTTGAACGCTTGGGAGGCAAAATTGAGTATCCGTCCACCTGTCGAGGATTGGGCAACAGACTTCGATCACCTCGATCCACGATGGATCGAGGACCCCTTTCCGATCTGGGCCGAGTTGCGCAGTTCTTGTCCCGTTGCGCATACCAATCGGTTTCAGGGGGTATACTTGCCTACGCGCTACAAGGACATTCGCGAGATCGCATATGACACGCAAGCCTTCTCCTCGCGCCGTGTGCAAGTACGCGCGACCCCGCCGCCCATAAAATCGCCGGCACCGCCCATCACCTCCGATCCCCCACACCATCGCCTGGCGCGGATGGTGTTGCTGCCGCCTTTCACGCCGGCAGCCATCGACAAGCTAATTCCCGAAACGCGCGTCATCTGCAACGAGCTAATCGACCGGTTCGCCGGCAACAACGAGTGCGACGCGGCGCTCGACTATGCCCAACATATTCCCGTGCGCGTGATAGCAAAATTGCTTGGATTACCGGCGGATCATGGTCAAAAATTCCGCGACTGGGTGCATGGAGTGGTCGAAGCGGCAGTTCTTGATGACGAAGCGATGGTGCGCACGCTGGAGGAAATGACCACCTACTTCCTTGACCAGGTGCAACGGCGGCGAAGGGCCCCATCTGAAGATCTCATCAACTATCTTGTTGCCGCTCGTGTCGACGGGCAACCTCTTACGGACAATCACATTCTGGGAACTCTGCGACTGCTCCTTATTGCCGGCATTGACACGACGTGGAGCGGGATCGGGGCTTGCTTGTGGCATCTTGCCAAGACACCTGAAGACAGGCGCCGGCTTGCAGTGGACCCTTCCCTGATGCCGACGGCGATCGAAGAATTATTGCGAGCTTACTCACCCGTGACGATGGCCCGCATGGTAACCAAGGATACCGTCGTTGAAGGCTGTCCGTACAAGGCAGGTCAGATGGTCCTCCTTTCGTTCCCCGCAGCCAATCGCGATCCTGCAATGTTTCCGGACGCCGACACGGTCATCATCGATCGCAAGGAAAATCGACATGCCGCCTTCGGCCTCGGCGTCCATCGTTGCATAGGATCGAATCTAGCTCGAATGGAGCTTAGAGTGGCCGTCGAGGAGTTTCTCAAGCGAGTTCCCGAGTTTCATATGGCAGATCCCAAGGCGGTGAAATGGTCCGAAGGAGCCGTAAGAGGGCCCCGCGCGCTGCCCTTGAAGCTTGGATAGAATATGGCCGTGAGAATCGTAAGAGCTGTGTCGTGGTGTGATTGACCATAGACGAGAAGAAAAACATGAACTCCGAATTGTGCGACAAGCTCGGTATAGAGTTTCCACTGTTTGCATTTACCCACTGCCGCGATGTCGTTGCGGAAGTGACCAACGCGGGAGGCTTTGGCGTCCTCGGCGCGGTCGGTTTAACACCGGATAGTCTTGAGATCGAGATGGACTGGATCGACAAGAAGGTCCAGGGCAAGCCGTATGGTATTGACTTGCTCATCCCAACCAGGATGGAGGATAAGGCAGGTGTACTAACCGACGACAAGCTCCGCGAGCAGATCCCTATGGGTCACCGCAAGTTCGTTGAAGAACTTCTCGATCGGCATGGAATCGACTCAACTGATTTGTGGAACGGCGAATACGACGGCCGCTCTTCGGACAACATGCGGGAAGTTGGTGCTCTAAAGCTCATTGACGTTGCTTTCAATCATCCGATCAAGCTCTTCGTGAACGCGTTGGGTGTGCCGCCAAAATCGGTGATGGAGCGCGCTCGAGAGAGGGGCATCATGGTTGGCGCGCTGACTGGTGCAAGAGAACACGCTGTCAAGCACGCGCAAGCTGGAGTCGATATTCTAGTGGCCGCTGGCGGGGAGGCTGGGGGTCATTGCGGAGAGATCGCAACGATGGTGCTGATTCCGGAAGTGCTTGAAGCGATCGAAAGTTACAAGGATATCTATGTCTTGGCGGCGGGCGGCATTGCGACTGGCCGGCAGATGGCGGCTTGCATGGCCATGGGGGCTGCGGGTGCCTGGACCGGCTCCGTGTGGCTGACGACGACAGAGGCGGAGACGACACCCACCGTCAAAGAGAAGATGCTGAAGGCGACCTCACGTCAGACGGTCCGTTCTCGCAGTCGAACCGGCAAGCCCACGCGCCACCTGCAGTCAGCATGGTCGGATGCCTGGGCTACAAAAGATGCGCCTGATCCGCTGCCCATGCCACTGCAGGGACTGCTCAGTCGCCCCCCGTTTTCGAAGATCGATAAGCTTGCGGCCGGCGGGCACAGCGGTGCAAAGGAGCTTGCTGCCTATTTCGTCGGTCAGGCAGTCGGTCTGATGAATGCCGAGCAGTCGGCGCGATCCGTAGTTTTGGATTTCAAGCGAGATTTTGCGGAGGCGGTCGAGCGGCTATCCGCAACGTTGGCTGACTGAGCTCTTACGATTGGGAAGACTTCGTACAGTGCTCCCGACCCAAGGTGGTCGTCCGTTAAGAAGCCGAATTGAGCGGGGCTGGACAGGCCAGCGTGCGCCATAGAGCTGACAGGAACAGGCACCAGAGTTCTCTCAGCCAGGCGAGGATGCGGCGGAGGCCCACGGCTGAGAGGACGACGTTGGCGGCGTCGCCGGCGCGGTCTTTGAGGAAGCTGCGGCCGAGATGGCCTTCGGCCTTCATGTGACCGATGATGAGCTCGATGGCGGAGCGACGGGGCAGCTCGCGCTTGATGACACCAAAGACGTCGCGCTTCTGGCCGGAGATGAAGACGCGACGGGGGTTTGCCTGAAAGGCGCTCCCGAAAAACCAGCTCCATAACTGTCCGCGATTTAGCGGAATCCTTGTCCCGCAATTACTGAAATCACTGTCCGCGAATTACCGAAATCGGTGTCCGGGAATTGCCGAAACACGTAAACAGAAGTGCCAACAAGCTGACGGGCGGTATTAGCTGGCTAAAATAAGTCAGCAGGCTCCCAAGCGGCAGGCGCGCCCCATGCCGTTCCGGTATCCACAATGGCTCGGACCGGAATCGAACCGGGTCTGACTCGGAAGCCCGATGGGGTTGACCGACTATAATATCGCGAGGTCAAGGGAGGGCCTTGATGCGTACCCTCATCCATTGTGCTCCATGATGCCGAGCGAGACACTTACCTCGGGCTGGGCGACTTCGGGGGCAACTCGGTTGCGCTGGACGCTGCGATTGTGGGCTGCGATAATGGCACCGGCGGCGATCACCGCGCGCACGGCTTCTGCTTGAGCGCGTCGACCCTGCTCAACGAGGAGGCTTCGATTTTGCGTCACGATCGCCCTTGAACTCAGCACAGCAAAGCACGTGAGCGGCCGATTATCATCGATCGCGAACCAGACGACGTCCTTTTTCTTGGTCTCGAGGTTCGGCTCGGGCGCGTACTCGGCCAACCTATTGGATGGCCCCAGCATCGGTTTTTCGGCTTCAGTCATCCGCGCCAGCGTGGTGACGACGTGTTGCGGATACCCATGGCAATTGTATGCCAGTATTGCTTTCCGTGTTGGTCAGTCCAGCCAGCGCTTTTTCAATTGCCCTGCTTTACCGAGCCGCAGCGCTGCGAAATACATGGAACATCGCAGCCGTGACTTCGTCCGGAGTGGATGCGCCTGTGTTCGAGAACCACTGCGGAGCCCAATTGAACGCACCAAAGATGGCAAATATGAACATTTTCGGATCGTCCACGCAGATGGTGCCATCTTTGCTGCCTTCTTCGAGAATTTTCCGAACGGTGATCTCAAATTGCTTCTTGAGCGAGCGAAGCTTGCGTCGTGACTGCGCGTTAAGCGAGCGGTCGCTGACCAGAGCCAGGCACACCCCGAACTCGGACAGTATGAGTCTGCCATACATCGTGAAGAACTGTTCGAGGCGGTCGATTGCGGGAAGCTTCGCGTCTTGATCGCGAGACAAGGCCTCATTGAGGTCGACGAGAGCCGTATGCGCCACCTGATAGAGCAGGTCTTCCTTACTCTCGATGTAGTAGTAGATCGTCGGCTTGGTTACATTGAGAGCTTCGGCGATCTGATCGATCGTTGTTTCGTGAAAGCCGCGATCCGCGAACAGAAGTGCTGCCTGTTTAAGGATTAGACGACGCTTGGCCTCGTGCTGCTCCTGGCGCAGGTCGACGCTTTCCCAAACATTGGGACGCTTTCTCCCCACTGGTTTTTTCGTCATCCCTGTACTTCCCCAAGTTGCGGCACGATGCAGGAAGCGACACACCGTCGCGCCCTGTCTCCAATGCACATTTCTCCGCCTGCGTTCAAGCCGCAGGTCGCAAGCCGCTCCGCGGCTTGACATTTACCTGGAGGTCAGAGATAGCCTACTCCTCAGTAAGATACATCTAAATGACAGGTTTTTGGGAGGTTTTATGCATCGTCGTACATTTTTGCTGAGCTCGGCCGGTGCGGCGCTGTCGGCCTTTGCTCCGGCGACAGGTGTTCTCGCTGCGGATGAGCCGGCTGATTTTCATATCGCCGGTATCCTGGCGTTTTCCGGCGCTTACGGCATCATCGGCAAGGACATGCGGCAGGGCGTCGAACTCGCCATCGCCGACCGCGGCGGCAAGGTGCTCGGCAAGCCGATCCGGGTGTCGTGGGAAGACGACGAGACCAAGCCGCAGCCCGCCGTTCAGAAGGCGACGCGCCTGCTGGCGGGTGGCGCGCAGATGATGTTCGGCGCAGTCGGCTCGGCATCGACGCTGGCGCTGCAGGGCCTGGCCGACCAGCGCAAGATCCCGCTGCTGGTGACCATTTCCGCCGACGACAAGATCACGCGGCCGAACGGTTCGCGCTACACGTTCCGCACCTCGAACACGCTCGGCATGGAAATCCGGATGTGCATCGAGTTCGCGAAGGTCAAGGGGCTGAAGAAGATCTACGGCGTGACCGCCGACTACCAGGCGACCCGCGACGGCTGGGAGCTGTTTGCCGCCGAAGCCAAGAAGGCCGGCATCGAGATCGTCGGCAATGACTACGCGCCGCTCGGCAACCGCGATTACTCCGTGATCGTCGACAAGATGGCGAAGTCCGACGCCGACGGCATCGCGGTCATCGTCACCGGCAATGACGCGGTCACCTTCCTCAAACAGTCCGGCCAGGTCGGCCTCAACAAGACCAAGACCCAGTTCGGTCCGGTGCTGCAGGACGAGACCCTCGCTGCGGCGGTCGGCCCGGCAGCGGTCGGCGTCTATTCGGGCGTGCGCTACCACTTCACGGTCGATAATCCCGCCAACAAGAAGTTCGTCGAGGCCTACCGTGCCAAGTACAACGAGTGGCCCTCGAGCTTTGCCGGCGAGGCCTATGACGGCATCAGCTGGTGGCTCGATGTCGTCGAGTCGACCAAGAGCTGGGACCGCGAAACGTGGGTCGATGCCTTCGCCAAGAGCACCCGCGAGAATTCGCTCGAGGGCAAGAAGGTCATGCGCGGCTGCGATCACCAGGCGGCGCAGGTCGGCCTGTGGGGTGTCGTGACCGAAGGCCAGGCGCCGTTGCCGCCGCTGACCATGAAGATCACCGACGTGTTCGACGCCTCCAAGCTGTTCGACGTCTGCTCGTGAAACGAGGCGCGTCCCGGGCCGGGACGCGCCTCACTCCTCGTCTTTCCAACCCCCGGATCTCCCTGGCGTGTCGACGATCGTCATCGGCCTGAGCTTGAGCTTTCTGCTGTTCCTGCTGGCGGCGGGCCTGACGCTGATCTTCGGCATGCTGGGCGTGATCAACTTCGCCCACGGCGCCCTTTATATGCTGGGCGCCTATGTCTGCTACCAGATCGTGCACTGGACCGGCTCGTTCTGGATCGGGCTGGCGCTCGCGCCGCTGGTCGTTGCGGCGCTCGGCGCGGCGATGGAGGTGATCACGCTGCGGCCGGTCTACAACCGCGATCACATCTATCAGCTGTTGCTGACCTTCGGCTTCATCCTGGTGATCGAGGAATCGGTTCGCCTGATCTGGGGACTCGATTACAAGCAGGTGCCGACGCCGGCCCTGTTTTCGCAGCCGATTGCACTGTTCGGCAGCCAGATCCCGTCCTATCGCCTGTTCATCATCGGCTTCGGCGCGCTGGTCTCCGTCCTGCTGTTCCTGCTGCTCGATCGCAGCAAGCTCGGCATGGTGATCCGCGCCGCGAGCTCCGATTCCGAAATGGCACAGACGCTCGGCGTCGACGTGGCGCGGGTGCGCACCGCGGTGTTTGCGCTCGGCTCCGGGCTTGCTGCGCTCGGCGGCGTCGTCGCGGCGCCGCTGGTGCCGATCGAACTCGGCATGGGCTTTAGCGTGATCATCGATTGCTTCGTGGTGGTGATCATCGGCGGCCTCGGCAATATCAAGGGCGCGATCTTCGCCGCGCTGTTGCTCGGCATGGCGCGCGCGGCCGGGTTCACCTATGCGCCGGAGTGGGTGGAACTGATTACCTTCGTGCTGCTGATCGTCACCCTGTTGACCCGCCCGTCAGGCCTGTTCAGCCGCAAGGGACGTGCGGCATGAGCATGTTCCGTCTCGACCAGATCCTGATGGCGGCCGCCATCGCCGCCATGATCGTCTTTGCGATGGTTTCGACCAGCGAGGAAAGCCTGAACCTGATCAGCCTGATCCTGATCTGGGGGCTGTTCGCGATCGGCTTCGACCTGATCTTCGGCATGGCCGGCATGCTGTCCTTCGGACATGCCGCCATGTTCGGCGCTGGCGGCTATGCGCTGGCGCTGCTGGCGCCTCAGTTCGGCTTCCTGCCCTCGCTGCTGGTGGCGGCCGTCGCCGGCGCGGCGCTGGCCTTCCTGCTCAGCGTGTTCGCATTGCGTGTGTCGGGCCTGTTCTTTTCGCTGCTGACGCTGGCGCTGGCGCAACTCGTCTACATCCTAGCCAGCACGAAGCTGCGGGCCTTCACCGGCGGTCTGGACGGTATTCCCGGCGTGCTGCGGCCGGCCCTCTTCGGCGTCGATTTCTACAACAACCGCAACTATTTCTACTTCCTTGTCGCGGTGTTCGTGATCGGCTTGGCGATCATGGCGCTGTTGCGCGTCTCGCCTTTCGGCAGCGCGTTGAAGGCGGTGCAGGCCAACGACGTCAGGGCCGAGCAGATCGGTTACAACGTGCAGCGGCTGCGCCAGTGCGCCTTCATGATCTCGGGTGCCTATGCCGGCGTCAGCGGCGCGCTGCTGGCCTCGCTGATGTTCTATGTCAGCCCGCAGATGCTGCACTGGAGCACCTCCGGCGATGTGCTGATCATGACGCTGCTCGGCGGCAAGGGCACCTTGCTCGGTCCGGTGCTGGGCGTCGCGGTGTTCGAGGTCCTCAAGGAGGAACTGAGCCAGTTCACCGAGCACTGGTACGGCATCCTCGGCATCGTCTTCATTCTCTGCACAATCTTCCTGCCGAAGGGAATCGCCGGTCTCTTTGCCGTGTTCGGACGCATCGGGAGAGGTGCGTCGAAATGAGCACCGGCGCCGGCGTTTCCCTGCAGTGCGAGAACATCCAAGTCGCGTTCGGCGGCCTCAAGGCCGTCGCGGGCGTCAGCCGCAGCTTCCTGTCCGGGCGGATCTATGGGCTGATTGGGCCCAACGGCGCCGGCAAGACCACGCTGATGAATGCACTCTCTGGCCACGCGACGCTGGCCGCCGGGCAGGTGACCCTGAACGGGCGGGACATCACGAAACTGTCCATCCATGCGCGGACGCGGGCCGGCCTCGGCCGCAGCTTCCAGATCACCAAGATATTCTCCGGCATGACCGTGCTGGAGAACCTGAAGCTCGGGGCTTTCGCCCACCGCTATCGCGTGCAGCCGTTCTGGATGCCGGCCGGCCGCTTCGCCGAGATCCGGCAGGATGCCGAACGGGTGCTCGAACAGATCGGGCTTGAGCGGCTGGCGCATGCACCGGCCGAGAACCTCTCGCACGGCGACCAGCGGGCGCTCGAGGTCGGCCTCGCGCTGCTCAGCGATCCCAGCGTGCTGCTGCTCGACGAGCCGCTCGCCGGCGTCGGCCATGAGCGCCTCGAGCAGGCCATCGACCTGATCCGGCGGATCGTGGCGGGACGAACCGTCCTGCTCATCGAGCATAACATGGACGTCGTGATGCAGATCTCCGACGAGATCGTCGTGATGGTGCAGGGACAGTTGCTGGCATCCGGTTCACCGGCGGAGATCAAGGCGAACCCGGCGGTGCGCGCCGCCTATCTCGGGAACGACGAATGAGCGCGCTGGCCCTGCAGGATTGCGACGTTTTTTACGGCAAGGCGCAGGCCCTGCATCACGTCTCGATCGACGTGGCGGCCGGCGAGGTCGTGTCCCTGATCGGCCGCAACGGCGCCGGCAAGAGCACACTGCTGAAGGCGGCCATTGGCCTCAATGCCGTTCACAGCGGGCGACGGCTGATCGGCGATCGCGACGTCACGGCGCTGAAGCCCCATCAACTCGGGCGGCTGGGGCTTGCCTTCGTTCCGGAAAACCGGCGCATCTTCCCGAACCTGACGGTCGAGGAAAACCTGAAGATCGCGACCGTAATGGGCCGCAAGGGGCCGTGGTCGCTGCAGCGCATCTACCAGCTGTTTCCGCGGCTGCAGGAGCGCGCGGCGCAGGGCGGCGATACGCTGTCCGGCGGCGAGCAGCAGATGCTGGCGGTCGGCCGCGGCCTGCTGACCAATCCGGAGGTACTGCTGCTCGACGAGCCGACCGAGGGACTTGCGCCGCTGATCGTCGACCAGCTCATCGAGTCCATGCGCGTCATCAATGCCGAAGGTATTGCCATGCTGCTGGTCGAACAGAACCTGAAGGTACCGCTGAAGCTGGCGCGCCGGCAATTTGTTATCGATAATGGCCGGGTCGTCTGGTCGGGCACTACCGCAGAACTGCAGGCGGATCGCGCCCGCATTGAGTCTCTCATCAGCGTCTAGGAGGAAGTCATGGCCGACGTCTACATCATCGGGGTTGGCATGACGCGGTTCGGCCGCTACCTCGACGATCGGCTCGAAACGATCGCGCGCGGCGCGGTGGAAGAGGCGCTCACCGATGCCGGCATCGCGCGGAGTGATGTCCAGGCTGCGTTCTTCGCCAATACCGCGCAGGGCGTCGTGGAGGGCCAGCATCTGGTGCGCGGCCAGCTGGTTCTCAGGGCGCTCGGCTTCGAAAGCATTCCGGTGACGAACGTCGAGAATGCCTGCGCCAGCGCCTCGACGGCGCTCAACGCCGCCTTCGCTTATATCGCGTCGGGGCAGGGCGACATCGCGCTGGCGATCGGCGCGGAAAAGATGAACGCCAATGACCGGGAAAAATCCTTTGCGATCTTCGACGGCGCCTGGGACGTGCATGACGTCGACGGCAGCGTTCGGCGCTTGACGGCGCTTGGCAAGGATCTCGCGCTGCCGCCGGGCGCCGGCCAGAACAGCGGCAAGCGCAGCGTATTCATGGACGTCTACGCCTCGCTGGCGCGCTATCACATGCATCGCTTTGGAACGACGCAGCGCGACATCGCCGAGGTTTCCGCGAAGAACCACCGGCATTCGTCGCTCAATCCGAAGGCGCAGTACCAGGACGCGATGACCGCTGACGACGTGCTGGCGGCGCGCGAAGTGTCGTGGCCGCTGACGCTGCCGATGTGCGCGCCGATCAGCGACGGCGCGGCCGCCGCGATCGTCTGTTCGGCGGAGAAGGCGCGCGCGCTCGGCGCCACGCGGGCGATCCGGATCGCCGCCTCCGTGCTGGCTTCCGGCTCCGACCGCGAGGCCAACGACCTCGAGCGACATCTGTGCCGGCTCGCCTCCAACCGCGCCTACGAGATCGCCGGTGTCGGCCCCGCCGACATGTCGGTGGCCGAAGTGCATGACGCCAGCGCCTTCGCGGAACTGCACCAAGCCGAACTGCTCAGCTTCGCACCGCTTGGCGATGGCGGCCGGCTGGTGCGGGACGGCGACACGGCGCTCGGCGGCCGGATTCCGATCAACGTCTCCGGCGGGCTCGAATCCCGCGGTCACCCGATCGGGGCGACCGGCCTCGCGCAGATCTACGAGCTCGTGAGCCAGCTTCGCGGCGAGGCGGGGGCGCGGCAGGTCGAGGGCGCGCATCACGCCATTGCCGAGAACGGTGGCGGCTTCCATCACTATGAGGAAGCGACCGCCTGCATCACGATCCTGGAACGCTGAGGGCCATTCATGCGGCTGATCGATTTCTTTGACCGCGGCGTCGGCATCAATCCGTCCCGCATCTGCCTGAAGGATGCAACGGTGTCGCGGACGTTCCGCGAAGTGCAGTTCCGCAGCTACCGGATCGCCAACGCGCTCGCGGCAACCGGCCTCAAGCCGGGCCAGATGGCCGCGGTGTATAGCCCGAATGGCGCGACGGCGTTCGAGTGCATTCTCGGCATCATCCGCGGCGCCAATATCTGGGTGCCGATCAACGCCCGCAACTCCGCGGAAGACAACGCCTACATCCTCGATAATTGCGACGTCGAGGTGCTATTCTATCACAGCGAATTCGAAGCCAATGTGCAGGTGTTCCGCAAGGAGTGCCCGAAGATCCGCCACTATGTCTGCATCGACAAGGCGGGCGCGGATGCGCCCTTCCTGCTGGACTGGATTTCGGATGCGCCTGAGACGGATCCCGATATCCCCGAGGATCCCGGCAAGCCGATTTCGGTTTTCTCTTCGGGCGGCACCACCGGCCGGCCTAAGGGCGTGCTCTGGACCAACCTGGTCTGGGAAACCATGATCTCGAACTTCTTCACCTCGATGCCGGTGAAGAAGCCGCCGGTTCATCTCGTCGTGGCGCCGATGACGCATGCGGCGGGCGGCGTCGGCATCATGCTGATGGCGGCAGGAGCAACGCAGATCATCCTGCCGGGCTTCGACGCCGCCAAGGTGGTGAACGCCATCGAGACCGAGGGCGTCACCCACATGTTCCTGCCGCCGACGGCGATCTACATGCTGCTCGCCCATCCCGCCATCAAGCAGCACGACTTCTCCTCGCTCGAGCATTTCATCTATGCTGCCGCGCCGATGTCGGTGGACAAGCTGAAGGAATGCCTTGAGGTGTTCGGGCCGGTGATGACGCAGACCTTCGGCCAGGCCGAAGCGCCGATGCTCTGCACCTTCCTCTCACCGCAGGAGCACATGGTGATCGGCGATCCCGACAAGGAAAAGCGCCTGGCGAGCTGCGGCCGGCCGACGCTGCTGACGCCGGTCGAGATCATGGACGACGACGGCAACCTGATGCCGGCCGGCGAGCGCGGCGAGATCGTGGTGCGCGGCAACCTGGTGATGCCCGGCTACTACAAGAATCCGGAAGCGACCGCGGAGGTGTCCACCTTCGGCTGGCACCACACCGGCGACATCGGCTTCAAGGACGAGGACGGCTACGTCTATATCGTCGACCGCAAGAAGGACATGATCATCTCCGGCGGATTCAACGTCTATCCGAGCGAGATCGAGCAGATCATCTGGGGCCACCCCGCGGTGCAGGATTGCGCCGTCATCGGCGTGCCCGACGAGAAATGGGGCGAGGCGGTCAAGGCCGTCATCGAACTCAAGCAGGGTTCGAGCACCAATTCCGATGAGATCATTGCGCTGTGCAAGGCGAAGCTCGGCAGCGTGAAGGCGCCGAAGTCGGTGGATTTCTGGGACAGCCTGCCGCGCAGCGCGGTCGGAAAGGTCCGTAAGAAGGATATTCGCGAGACGTTCTGGAAGGGACGCACGCGCGCCATCTGAACGGGGAAGAAGCCCATGAATATCGCCATGGTACTCGCCAATGCGGCGAAAGCGTTTGCGGATCGCCCGGCGGTCTGTCTCGGCAGCGCGACGATCCATAGCTATGCGCAGCTTCTGCAGCGCAGCGCGGCGCTCGGCCAGGCCTTGCGCAACAAGGGCTTTGCGCCGGGCTCGCGGGTCGGCGTCTTCCTGTCCAATCGCCCTGAATATTTCGAGATCCTGTTCGGCGCCTGGTTCGCTGGGCTGGCGGTGGCGCCGATCAATGCCAAGCTGCATCCGAAGGAACTGGCCTACATCCTCGACAATTGCGCCGCCTCGGTGCTGTTCACCGACATCGAGGGCGGACTGTCGCAGCCGGGCAACGTCGTCGATGTCGACGGCGAGGCGTATCGCGCGATGCTTGCGACGGTGCCGTCCGATCTTCGGCCGGCACCGGCCGCGCCCGGCGACAATGCGTGGCTGTTCTACACCAGCGGCACCACAGGTTATCCAAAGGGCGCGATGCTGACCCATCGCAACCTTTACAACATGACGATGAGCTTCCTCGCCGATATCGGCCCGGTCGACGAAACCGACGCGTCGCTTTATCCGGCGCCGCTGTCGCACGGCGCAGGGCTGCTTGCGCTCGCGCACCTGGTACGCGGCGCCGCCAATGTCGTGCCGGAGAGCGGCGGCTTCGAGCCGGCCGAAATCGTCGACCTCATCAATCGATACCCGGGCAGCTCATTCTTCGCCGCTCCGACCATGGTGAACCGGCTCGTCCTCTCGCCGTCCATGGCCGACCTCACGGTGGAGCACCTCGATCACATCTTTTACGGCGGCGCGCCGATGTATGTGGAGGATCTCAAGCGCGCGCTGTCGGCGCTTGGCCCGCGGCTGTGGCAGGCCTATGGCCAGGGCGAGTCGCCGTGCACGATCAGCTACCTGCCGCCCCACATGCATCTCGACAATGGCGACGGCCGTCTCGACGACCGGCTGTCATCGGTCGGCATCCCCCGCACGGGCGTCGCGGTCCGCGTCGTCAATGCCGACCGCAACGACATGCCGCCGGGCGAGAACGGCGAGGTCATCGTATCAGGCGATGTCGTGATGGCCGGCTACTGGAACAATCCGGCCGCCACCGCGCAGGCGCTGCGCGACGGCTGGCTGTGGACCGGCGATGTCGGCACGTTCGACGCGCACGGTTTTCTCTATCTGAAGGATCGCTCGAAAGACGTCATCATCTCCGGCGGCTCCAACATTTATCCGCGGGAAGTTGAGGAGGTGCTGCTGCGCCATCCCGCCGTGGCGGAGGTCAGCGTGATCGGTCGCCGCCATCCCGACTGGGGCGAGGAGGTCATCGCCTTCGTGGCGTCGTCGGCGCCGGTGACGGCCGCGGAACTGGATGCCTTCTGCATCGAACATATCGCCCGCTTCAAGCGGCCGAAGTCCTACCGGTTCCTGCCGAGCCTGCCGAAAAGCAACTACGGCAAGATCCTCAAGACCGAAATCCGGAAAATCATCGAAAGCGAAACGGCCGCGTAATCGGCGAACACAAGGAGCGCACAATGACCACGATCGTTGCAGGTGTCGGCATGATCCCGTTCGCAAAGCCGGGCGCATCAGCGCCCTATGACGCGATGGGCGAGGAGGCGGTCAAGCTGGCGCTTGCGGATGCCGGCCTCGGCTACGACGCCATCGAGCAGGCCTATGCCGGTTTCGTCTACGGCGACTCCACCGCCGGCCAGAAGGTGCTCTACCGGGTCGGCATGACCGGCATCCCGATCGTCAATGTCAACAACAACTGCTCCACCGGCTCGACCGCGCTCTATCTGGCGCGGCAGGCGGTCGAAAGCGGCGCGGCGGATTGCGTGCTGGCCGTCGGCTTCGAGCAGATGCGCCCGGGTGCGCTGGGGTCGATCTTCGAGGACCGGCCGTCGCCGTTCTCGGAATTCGACCGCGTCACCGATGAACTTGTCGGCCATGGCGAGATTCCGCTGGCGCTCCGTTATTTCGGCGGCGCCGGCAAGCAGCACATGGACAAGTACGGCACGCAGCTCTCGACGTTCGCGAAGATCCGCGCCAAGGCCAGCCGCCATGCCGCGCGCAACCCGCTGGCGCTGTTCCGGAAAGAAATGACCGAAGGCGATGTGATGCAGGCGCCGGTGATCTGGGAGGGCGTGATGACGCGCTCGATGGCGTGTCCGCCGACCTGCGGCGCCGCCGCCGCCGTGCTCGTCTCCGAGGCGTTCGCCAGACGCCATAACCTGAACGACACAGTTCGCATCCGCGCGCAGGCCATGACGACGGACCGTCCCAGCACCTTCGAGACCCGCGACATGATGCGCGTCGTCGGCTTCGACCTGTCGAAGTCGGCGGCCGAAAAGGTCTACGAGAAGGCCGGCATCGCCCCCGACGATGTCGATGTCGTCGAACTGCATGATTGCTTCGCGCAGAACGAACTCATCACTTACGAGGCGCTTGGCCTCTGCGGCGAGGGCGAGGCCGAGAAGTTCGTTCTCGATGGCGACAATACCTATGGCGGACGTTTCGTCACCAACCCGTCCGGCGGCCTGCTGTCCAAGGGACACCCGCTCGGCGCGACCGGCCTCGCGCAGTGCTACGAACTTGTCCATCAGTTGCGCGGCACCGCCGAGGCCCGCCAGGTCGACGGTGCGCGGCTGGCGCTCCAGCACAACCTCGGCCTCGGCGGCGCGGCCGTCGTGACGCTCTACGAAAAGAACTGAACCAGAAGCGGGAGTAATTCACCGATGTCGCAGCGGCTCAAGGACAAGATCGCGTTCGTCATGGGAGCCGGCTGCGTCGGTGAAGGCTGGGGCAATGGCAAGGCCACGGCCGTCCTGTTCGCGCGCGAAGGCGCGACGGTGATCTGCGTCGACCGCGATCTAGCATCGGCGGAGCGCGCCGTCGCGATCATCACGGAAGAAGGCGGCAGGGCCGAGGCCCTGCGCGCCGACATCACGTCGGCCGCGGACATCGATGCGGCCGTCGGTGCGGCCATCAGCCGTCATGGCCGCATCGACATCCTGCAGAACAATGTCGGCATCGCCGAGCCCGGCGGTCCCGAGCATATCGACGAGGCGAGCTGGGACCGCGTCATGGCGGTGAACCTGAAGGGGTTCTTTCTCACCTGCCAGCGCGTCCTCCCGGAAATGGTCAAGCAGGGCGGCGGCGCGATCGTCAACGTGTCATCGGTCGCATCGATCACCACGATCAGCGTGCCGATGATTTCCTATTATTCCTCGAAGGCCGGCGTGAACCACTTCACCCGCGCCGTAGCGGTCGAATATGCGCCGAAGGGCATCCGCTGCAACGCGGTGTTGCCGGGCCTGATGAACACGCCGATGATCGTCGAGCCATACAAGCACGTTTACGATTCCGTCGACGACATGATTGCCCGGCGCGATGCGATGGTGCCGATGGGCAAGATGGGCACCGCCTGGGACGTGGCGCATGCCTCGCTGTTCCTGGCGTCGGATGACGCGAAATACGTCTCCGGCGTGCTTCTTCCTGTCGATGGTGCGCTCACGTGCCGAACTGGCTAACGAGACTTTCTGGGAACGTGTCATGAGCGAAGAAAAAGAACTTGTTATCCGCGATGATCGGGGTGCGGTATCGTACATTTCCTTGAACCGTCCGCGTAGCGGCAACAGCCTTTCCTTGTCGACAATCGATGAATTGACCCGCCATCTGATGGACCTCCGGGGGCAGCCGTCGATCGCGGTGATCGTCCTGACTGGGATCGGCAAGAAGATCTTCTGCGCGGGGCATGATCTTACCGAATTTGACGGGGAGACGGATCCCGAATTCTTCAAGACGGTGTCGACGCGCTGTTCGGCTCTGATGCAGACGATGCGGGATCAACCGCAGGTCATCATTGCCAGCGTCGCAGGCGTGGCCTCGGCCGCCGGTTGCCAGTTGGTCGCCAGTGCCGATCTCGCGATCGCCTCCAGCGAGGCGCGGTTTGCGACACCGGGCGTGAACATTGGCTTGTGGTGCCTCACGCCCATGGTGGCGTTGTCGCGCGCCGTGATGCCGAAACACGCGATGCAGATGCTCACCACGGGGCGCCTCTACGACGCGGCGTTTGCGCTACGCATCGGGCTGATCAACGATGTGGTCACGCCCGAGCAACTCGAGCAAACGGTCGAGTCGCTGGCAGCGGAGATCGCCTCGAAATCGACCTACACGTTGGCGCTCGGCAAACAGGCGTTCTATCGCCAGCTGCAAATGCCCATCTCCGATGCCTACGAATATTCCGGCGAACTCGTGGTGAGGAACATGGCCCACGCTGATGCGCGCGAGGGCATTGCTGCCTTCGTACAAAAGCGCAAGCCGCTCTGGAAGGGACGAAAGTAACATTGCTCTTGCGCCTCCGTCCGGCGGATCGTTTTCGTGGGTTCCAGGCGTCTTTTGCGAGCAGCGTTTCGGCTCCGCTGGGGCGGCGAGGCGCGATCAGCGGCTCCGCAGAGCTCCCTCTACGAGATCGACAAGTTGCCGGGCGACCTGCTCGCCGGTGAGCGGTCCTTCAGTCGTGAACCATCGCGTCATCCAGTTGATCGACCCCATGAAGAAGAACACCGTCAGCTTGGGATCGACGGCACGCACCGTCCCGTCGGCAATACCTTCAGAGATCAATTTCCGGAAGCCGCGGTCAAACTTGTCGCGACGCTTGCCGATGATCGCCTTGTTCTGCGACTCCAGCGCGTCGTACTCGCCGAGCACCGCGAAAGAGCCCATCTCGCTGGTGATGGTTTTGACGTACTTGTCGATAAGCAGGAGAATTTTTTCAAGCCCGGTCTTGCCATGCTCTTCGCTGTACTTCATCGCCTCGTCGCCGAAGTCGAGCGACATCATGTGGCATTCGAAGAGAATTTCCTGCTTGTTCGTGACGTAGTAGTAAAGCGCGGCCTTGGTGACGTCCAAGGTCTTCGCCACATCCTCGAGCGAGGTGTTGTGATAGCCGCGAAGGCTGAATGCGCGGCCCGCCTCGCGAAGCAGCGCGCCCCGCTTCAGCGAGAACTGCTGTTCCCGGTTGAGGACTACGCTTTTCCAGGCGGAGGCATGGCGGCCGCGCCTTGCTGTCGATGCCTTCTTCATGAGAGCATGCCGAATATCCGGAGCATATAGGGAACGATTCCCTATGCTTGAGGCCCCATAGTCAAAATTATTGCCTCGAAGTCAATTTCTGGAACCTCAGGCCGAAAGGCTGCGCGCGATGATTTGCTTCTGGATATCGCTGGTTCCCTCATAGATCTTGCAGACTCGAACGTCACGATAGTAGCGCTCGACCGGAAAATCCTTCAGGTAGCCGTAGCCGCCGTGGATCTGCAGGGCGTCCGAGCAGACCTTCTCCCCCATCTCCGAAGCGACGAGCTTGGCAATGGCCGCTTCCTTGGCGCAGGACGCTCCGGCCTCGAGGAGCCGCGCGGCGTGGATATAATATTGCCGCGCGACGTCGACCTGAGCGGCCATCTCCGCGAGATGGAAGCTCACCGCCTGCAGTTCAACGATCGGCTTGCCATAGGCCTCGCGCTCGTTGGCGTAGCGGATCGCAGCGTCGAGCGCTGCCTGGGCAACGCCGACGGCCTGCGCGGCGATTGCAATCCGACCGTCAGACAGGCCACCCATGACGATCCGGTAGCCAGCGCCGACTTCGCCGAGCACGTTCTCCGCCGGAACACGAAGATTGTCGAGCTGAATCTGAGCGACATGGGCCGTCCGCTGGCCGAGCTTGTCCTCGACGCGCGCAACATTGTAGCCGGGTGAGGTCGGGTCGACGATGAACGTCGTAAATCCACTTTTACCGGCCTGCGGATCGGTGCGAGCGAGCACGATCGTTGTACCAGCCTCGCTCCCGTTGGAAATGAACTGCTTGGTGCCGTTGAGAATGAAGTGATCGCCTTCGCGGCGCGCGGTGGCACGAAATGCGGCGGTATCCGATCCGGCCTGCGGCTCAGTGAGAAGAAACGCGCCGATCTTTTCGCCGCGCAGCATCGGCGGCAGATACTTCTGCTTCTGTTCCTCGTTGCCGCGCAAGGCGATGGTGAAGGCGGTGACGTTGTGGACGTGGAAAATGGTGCCGACACCCGCGTCGGCCGCAGCGATCTGCTCCAGCGCCAGACAATAGGCGACGAACCCCGCGTTCGAGCCGCCATATTGTTCCGGCGGCAGCATGCCCATGAAGCCAAGATTCGCGAGAGCCTTCAATTCGGCGTGCGGCCACGTCGCGGTGCGATCGCGTTCCGCTGCCGTGGGGGCGATCGCGTCGGTCGCAACCTTGCGCGCGACGTCCCGAACCATCGTTTGCTGGTCGGTTAGGAACGAAAAAGATTTGCTCTCGGCTCCTGCCATCCCGGATTCTCCTCCTGCCTGTCCTTACCGGAAATTGGCAGCGTTGCTGGAGCGACGCGGTTTCGCGAGCGCGCGAAACCGGTGACAGACGTTGCTCACGGAGAGCTGCAGATCTTCCGTATTCGACCACATATTAGGATATTTGACGTTATGGTCAATTCATATTCGAGGCTTTGCCTTTTCGGTTTGGTGCCATTGCAGGTCGAAAAGTCGAGGCCGCTTCGTCGAAAGGCGCGCCTGAATGCGCCCAATCACGAGCTTCCTCCAAAGCGGGAAGTGCCTGCTGCCTGCTGCAACCGGAATCCGTGCCTCTTGATGCGTTCGCGCCGGAGTGTTCGATCTGCCTGTTTCGTCGTGGTGTGTTGCAGGCGCCCGAATGGGCTTGACCGAAATTGACCGTCGAGTTAAAAATAATGCTCATCGGTCATAAAAATCCGCAGAGGATGGGTCGATTTGAGGGTGGGGCGCTGTTCGGTCGAAATGCCGCATACCGTGGGGAGGATGAATGTCGCAGGACTGCGTTGGTGAAGGGGGAGCGTGTTGAGCGCTGTTTCGCCTCTCTATTCAGCATCGCAGAGCCGTGCGGCGCAGAATGCCGCGGTTCTCGTCGCCGACGGTATCCGGATGGCTTTCGGTGGCGTTGTCGCGCTTGACAATGTGTCCATCGCGGTCGGGGTGGACGAGTTGCTCGCGGTGATCGGGCCGAACGGTGCCGGCAAGACCTCCCTGATGAATTGCCTCAGCGGCTTCTATCGGCCGCAGCAGGGCGAGGTACGATTCAATGGCTCGCTGCTGTCCGGCATGGGCGTCCACCATATCGTGAAGGCCGGCCTGGCCCGGACCTTCCAGGGGACGCATATCTTTTCGAACATGACCGTGATCGAAAACATCATGGTCGGCCGTCACATTCACATGAAGAGCTCGATTCCGTCGGCATTCTTTTACTTCGGGCCTTGCAGACGCGAGGAGATCCGGCACCGCGAGGTCGTCGAGGAAATCATCGAGCTGCTCGAAATCGAATCCATCCGCCATCAGCCGGTCGGCAGCCTCGGCTACGGCTTGCGCAAACGCGTCGATCTCGGTCGGGCACTGGCTCAGGAGCCGAGCATCCTGCTGATGGATGAGCCGATGGCCGGGATGAATACCGAGGAGAAGGAGGACCTCGCGCGATTCATTCTCGACGTTCGCGAGGCGCGACAGATCCCGGTGGTGCTCGTCGAGCACGACATGGGTGTCGTCATGGATCTAGCGGACCGGATCGTGGTGCTCGACTTTGGCCGCAAGATTGCAGAGGGGACTCCGCTGGAGGTTCAGAAGAATCCTGCGGTGCTCAAGGCATATCTGGGCGAAGGAAATCGCTGATGCTGCCGATGCGTACCATTCCGCAACTGTTGCTCGAGCGCGCCAGCGCGGCGCCGGACCGGCTCGTTGAGCGGCACAAGTATCGCGGCATCTGGCGCGAATACACCTATGGTGATGTTCTCGAGAAGGTGCGTTCCTTCGCCCTTGGCCTTGACGCGATGGGTATTCGCCGCGGCGAGACCGTGGCCATTATCGGCGAGAACGAGCCGGAGAACTTCTGGAGCGAGTTTGCGGCGTTCTCGATCGGATGCAAGATCGTCTCGCTCTATCCTGACATCACTGCGGACGAAATCGAATACCTCCTCAACGATAGCGATGCGGTCTGTCTGGTAGCGCAGGATCAGGAGCAGGTGGACAAGGGGTTCGCGATTCTCGATCGCGTTCGGCACCTTCGCCAGATGATCTACTGGGACGATACCGGGATGTGGTCCTATCGTCACGAGCGCCTGACGCCGTTCGAGAAGGTGGTTGAGGTCGGACGCGCGCGCCACGCCGAGGATACCGATCTGTTCCGGCGCCTGGTCGAGACAGGCCGACCCGACGACGTGGCCGTGCTGTCTTATACCTCCGGCACCACCGGGCGGCCGAAGGGCGTGGTGCTGACCCACCGCTATCTCGTCGACAACGCGCATCGCGTCATCGCGGCGACCGGCATCAAGCCCGGCATGGAGTATCTCACCTATATCGCCCCGGCCTGGGCGACGGAGCAGTTCTTCGGCGTCACTATCGGCCTCCTGCTGCCGCTGGTGGTGAATTTCCCGGAATCGCCTGAGGAGGTTCTCAACAATATCCGCGAACTCGCAGTCGAGGTGATGGTATTCGCTCCCCGCCAGTGGGAGAGCCTCGCCGCCACCATCCAGGGCCGGATGCTCGATGCCGGCCGGACGCGCAGGGCGATCTATGCCTGGGGTGTCGATATCGGCCACAAGGTCCATGTCGCGCGTCTTGAAGGCAGGCCCGTCCCGCTCGGCGCGCGGCTTGCGCTGCCGCTTGCGGAGATGCTGGTATTGAAGCCGCTGCGGGACAAGCTCGGCCTCACGCGCATCAAGCTCGCATTGTGCGGCGGCTCCACGATGGCGCCGGATGTGTTTCGCCTGTTCCATGCCATCGGCGTGCCGTTACGCAATATCTATGGCGCCACCGAGATCGGACTCCTGACCCTGCATCAGGGGAATCGGTACAATCTCGAGACGGTCGGGCACTGGCTGAGCTCGCACCCCGAATCCGGTGCGGCGCTGGAATGGAAGGTGTCGGAGCAGGGTGAATTGCTCGTTCGTGGCGGCAGTGTCTTTCAAGGCTATCACAAGAAGCCCGACAGCGTCGCCCAGCGCGTTGAGGACGGATGGTATCGCACGGGCGATGCCGTGTCGGTCACCGACAGCGGCGAGCTCGTATTCCTCGAGCGCCTCGACGATCTTCGACAGCTTCGCTCCGGCGAACGGTTTCCGCCTCAGTTTATCGAGACCCGGCTGCGTTTCAGCCCGTTCATCAAGGACATCATGACGCTTGGCGACGATACGCGCGACTATATCGGCGCGCTGATCAATATCGACATGAGCGTGGTGTCGCGTTGGGCGGAGGATCGAAACATCAGCTTCTCCACCTTCACCGACCTTTCGCAGAAGCCAGAGGTGGCCGAATTGATGCGCGGCGAGATTGCGCGCGTCAACACGTTCCTGCCCGAGCACGCGAGGGTCCGTCGCTTTGCCAACTTCCCCAAGGAGCTCGATCCGGATGAAGGCGAATTGACCCGCACACGCAAGCTGCGACGCGAATTCCTCGCCGAACGCTATGCCGTGCTGATCGAGGCGATGTACGGCAGTCGGGATCATCAGAAGCTCGACATCGCGGTGACATATCAGGACGGGCGAAAGGGCGCGCTGTCTGCTCACGTCGCCATCCACGACGTCGTCAAGGCAGGCAAGTCGGCAAACGCCGCTGAACCGTTGCGGGCCATCGCATGATCGATTTCGTCAACTACTTCATCAACGGTGCGCTGGTCGGGCTGCTCTATGCCCTCATCGCCATGGGCTTCGTGGTCATCTATCGGGCGTCGAAGGTCTTCAATTTCGCCCAAGGCGAACTCGTCGTGTTCGGCGGCTTCATCGTCTGGTGGATGGTCGCCTCGCTGGGCCTGCCGCTCTCGATCGGCATTCCGCTCGCGTTCGTTGCGGCGGCGCTGTTCGGACTCCTCATCGAGCGGGTGTTCTTTTCCCGCCTCGCCGGTGAGTCGGTGTTCGCCATGGTCATGGTCACGATCGGACTTTTGATCCTGATCCGCGGCCTGATCCTCGTGCTGTTCGGCCCGCAGGTGCGCTCGTTCCCGATCATCTTTCCGCTTCAGCCGGTGATCATCGGGGAGATCCTCATCCCTCGCTCGCTTCTCATCGGCGGCGCAATCACGGTCATCGTCGGTTTCGGCCTGTCGTGGTTCTTCAACCGCACGCGGGCCGGGCTGCGCATGACAGCGGTTGCCGAAGATCATCAGGTGGCGCTGTCGATGGGAATTTCAGTGAAGCGCTCCATTGCGTTCGCCTGGATTCTCGGTGCCGTGCTGTCGACGCTTGGCGCCATCATCTTCCTCAGCGGAAAGTCGCTGAACTTCCTCGCCTCCGACATCGGCCTTGCGGCGTTGCCGGTGGCGCTGCTGGCGGGTTTCGAGGCGATCGCCGGGGTTCTGCTGGCCGGCCTTATCGTCGGTATCATTCAGGGGCTCGTGACCGCCTACCTCGATCCGATCGTGGGCGGCGCGATCGGCACCGTGTTTCCGTTTATCATCATGCTGCTCATCCTCTTTATTCGGCCGACCGGAATGTTCGGCTGGAAGACCATCGAAAGGGTGTGACCGATGGATCCGGCAGGCGTATTCGCCACCAGCTTCGAACGCGATCAGGCGTTGATCCGCACCCGCGGACAATGTGTCGCGCTCGTTCTGCTTTTCGTCGCGCTGGTCATCCTGCCCCATGTTCTGGGACCGCGGCTCGTCGCCATCTCGACCAATATGCTGATCATGGCCGTGGTCGTGATCGGCCTGCAGATCAACATGGGATATGCGGGCCAGATCAATCTCGGCCAGGCTGCGTTCATGGGAGTCGGCGCCTACGCCACCGGAGCGCTGGCGATCAAATTCAATCTGCCGTTCTGGCTCAGTATTCCGTTCGGGGGCTGCGCCGCCGCGGTGTTCGGGTTCATCTTTGGCTTGTCGGCGGTTCGCATCAAGGGCTTTTACCTGGCGCTCACCACCATCGCGGCACAGACCCTGTTTCATTTCCTCATTCTCAATCTGCCGCAGTCGTGGTTCGGCGGGTCGAACGGGTTGACGCTGGAGCCGGCACAGATTTTCGGCTTCAGTTTCGTCAGTGAGACCTCGATCTACTATCTCTGCCTGGCCGTGACCGCGGCGATGGTGTTCGGCGCCTATGGCATCGTGCGCAGCCGGCACGGGCGCGCCTTCGTCGCAGTCTGCGACGACGACGTCGCTTCCGGGCTGATGGGAATCAACGTCGTGCGGACCAAGGCAACCGCCTTCCTGATCGGTGCGTTCTACGCGGGGATCGGCGGGGGGCTGTGGGCCTACTACGTGCGTTTCGTCGCCGTCGATCAATTCACGCTGTTCCATTCGATCTGGTTCATCGCAATGGTCATCGTCGGAGGCCTCGGTTCGATCACCGGAGCGTTGATCGGCGTCTTCGTCATCAAGGCAATTCAGGAAAGCTTCGTTACACTTGGGCCCAGCATCGTCGCGCAATTTCCCTCGCTCGGTGGCGATGTGGTGTTTGCGATGATGAACGTGTTTCTCGGCGGGATCATCGCAGCGTTCCTGATTTTCGAGCCGCGCGGGCTGATGCACCGCTGGAATATCCTGAAACGATCCTATCGCCTTTGGCCATTTCCCTATTGATGCCTGGGCGATCGGAATTAGAACATTCATGGGAGGAACTGAAGATGACAATCTTGAAGCACATCAAGATCTTTGGGGCGGCCGCTGCGCTCGGTTTGCTGACGATCTCGGCGCCGGCCGGTGCCCAGACGACCTACAATGTGGCGTCGCTTGCCGATTTTACCGGTCCTTATGCGGATGTGATGAAGGACCTGATCGGTGCGCGCCGGCCGGTCATCGAATGGTGGAATGCCGAAGTCGGCAAGAAGATCGGCGTCAAGCTCGGCACCAAGGATTACGATCACCGCTATGATGCGGCGCAGGTGGCGAGCCTGTGGCCCGGCATCAAGGCCGAGCTAAATCCGATTATCGTGCTTGGGGTCGGCGGACCCGACGTCGCCGCGCTTCAGGGGCGGCTGCCGTCCGACAAGATCCCGATGGTGATGTCGACTGCCGCGTATGGCTTTGCCTGGAAGCCCGATCCGTGGATCTTCAACCAGCGCCCGACCTACAGCCATGAGGCCACTGCGTTCTTCGAGTGGTTCCGCCAGAAGCGCGGAGGCAGCGGGCCGCTGAAGGTCGCGATCATCTCGTCGGAAGCCTCGCCGGCCTATGTCGACCAGCACAAGGGTGTCCAGCGATATGCCTCCGACAATCCGGACAAGGTCGAAGTCGTCGAGGTTGTGTTCACGGAAGTTCAGCCCACCGATTTGACCACCCAGGTCAACCGCGTGACCCGTAAGGGAGCCGAAGTGATCATGGTCATGACGAACACGGCCGCCGTGGTCGCCACCAAGCGGGCGCTGCAGTCGCTCGGCAAACAGGTGCCGATTGTCATGAGTTCGCACAACGGACTGGCGGAATCCGGCCGCGCGATCGGCGACGTCAAGCAGATGGAGGGCGATTACGAAGTTTATGCGATGGCTGCGCCCACCGACACAAAGACGCCTGGCCGCGAGTTCTTCGAGATGCTTCAGAGCAAGTACGACCTCAAGGCCAAATGGACGGTTTCGGCTGTCCAAGGTCTTGGTCAGGCGCTGATTGCGATGCGGGCCATCGAAGCTGCGGCCAAGAAGGTCGGCGCGGACAAGGTCACGGGCGAAGCTGTCCGCGAGGCGCTGATGTCGACGACGATCTCCGCGGATGAGACCTACAAGATTCTCGGCAACACCAAGTTCTCGAACGACGGGCCGTTCCCGACGCAGGGGCTGGTCGCGAGTATCGTCACCATCAAGGACGGCAAGTACACGGAGGCTGCTGCCAACGTGCCGGTGCCGTCCATTAACAAGTGGTGAAGTAACGCCATCCGGCCGGGTCCCGCGGGCCCGGTCGGATCCCCTCGGGAGGCTTGCGTTTTGCTCGAGCTGAACAACGTTGAAGTCATCTACAGCGACGTCATTCTGGCGGTGAAGGGCATTTCGCTCGCCGTGCCGGATGGCAAATGCGTTGCGTTGCTCGGCGGCAATGGGGCCGGCAAGTCGACGACGCTGAAAGCGATTTCCGGCATCATACGCGTCGAGGACGGCCGGGTGACCTCCGGCAATATCGGTTTCGACGGCAAGAGAATCGACAGGGCGGACCCGACCGAAGTCGTTCGAGGCGGCATTATCCATGTGATGGAGGGCCGCCGCGTGTTGCGCCATCTGACCGTCGAGCAGAATCTGCTGGTCGGCGGCCACATGGAATCGTCGGGGCGTGAGGTACGCAAGCGCCTTGATCATGTCTACGATCGCATTCGCCGGCTTGCGGCGCTCAAGGATCGGATAACCGGCTATCTGTCCGGCGGCGAACAGCAAATGGTCGTGATCGGGCGCGCGATGATGGCCAATCCCAGGCTGATCATGATTGACGAGCCGTCGCTTGGCCTAGCGCCGTTGATGATCGACGAGGTGTTCGAGCTGCTGAAGGACCTCAAGGCAAGCGGGACCACGCTTCTGATCGTCGAACAGAACACGCGCGTCGCGTTGGATATCGCCGACTACGGCTACGTCATGGAGAATGGACGCATCGTCCTCGAAGGCGCCGCGGAAGAGCTGCGAAACAACGAGGACGTGCGGGAGTTCTACCTCGGGCTTGACCTTAAGGGCGAGCGCAAGAGCTACCGCGACATCAAGCATTATCGACGCCGCAAGCGGTGGCTCGGCTGAGGCGCTGCGTGCCGGTGCGGGGTCAGGCGTCCTTCCGGTCGACGACGAATGGAGCGTCGGCCGGCAGTTCGTCTGTTCCTACCACCTCGATACGGTCGGCCTTCAGACGAGACAGCGCGTTGAAGCGGGCCGGCGCCGCCGCCAGGACGGCGTCGCGGTCCGCATCCGGAAGCAGCGAAAGCCGCACCGTGATCTCTTCCCGCTGTTGCGGGCGGGTGACGATGGCCTGCGCGCGGCCGATTCCCGGAATGGCAATGGCGAGGTCTTCGAGCTGGCGCGGATAGATGAATATCTCGCGCGCCTTCACCGCCTGCCCGACGCGTCCCTGCAGCATGCCGATCCTGCGCACCGTGCCATCGGCGTTCATAGCCGTGGCGACGGCGACGTCGCCGGTACCGAACCGGATCAGCGGCCAGCCCGGCGTCAGCGTGGTAACCACGATCTCGCCGGGCTCGCCGTGCGGAAGCGGAGCCCCCGTCGTCGGGTCACAGATTTGCACGATGCGGTCCTGGTGAACCTCGTAGCCGCCGTCCTGCGCGCCATTTTCGAAGGCGATCACGCCGAAGTCCGCCGTCGCATAGACTGCGAAGGTGCGAACGCCGTACCTGGCTTCCAGGCGACGGCGCTTGCCGAGCCAGTCGCCGAGTTCGCCGCCG
This sequence comes from Bradyrhizobium sp. Leaf396, assembly GCF_001424605.1. Classification (NCBI taxonomy): domain Bacteria; kingdom Pseudomonadati; phylum Pseudomonadota; class Alphaproteobacteria; order Hyphomicrobiales; family Nitrobacteraceae; genus Bradyrhizobium; species Bradyrhizobium sp. Leaf396. Next base: position 204,616 of record NZ_LMQJ01000066.1, on the reverse strand, counting down.
AGCAACGCAGTTCTGACCTTCCAGCCACCGGGCAGCGAATGACCCATCGCCTCGATGGCTTCCGCTAGCGTGATGAAGAAGGCGGTCGAGGCGCAGATGCAGGTCACGCCAAGGTCGGTCACCAGCTTCGCCTGCAACTCGCTGCCGCCGGTGCCGGCTGGAATCACCGTCGCGCCGACCGAGCGCAGGCCCTCGTCGAGCAGAAGGCCGGCAGGCACGAGATGATAGGACCAGGTGTTGAGCACGCGATCGCCGGGGCCGAGGCCGGCGGCGGCAAAGGCCGTGCCGAAGCCGCATCCGTCGCGGTCGTGCCTCAGTTGAGGTTCGTTGATGGGGCCGGGAGAGACGAAGATACGGACGATTTCTTCATCCTTTGCTGCAAGGAAACCCCCGAATGGCGGCCGCTGGCGTTGTAACTCGACCAGCGACTCCTTTTTGAATACGGGCAGCCGCGACAGGTCGTCCACGGTCTTGAGATCGGCTGGAGCGAGGCCTGCGCGATCGAACATCTCCCGAATGGCGGGTGCGAGCTGGTGGGCCGCACGCTGGATCTGTTGCAGGACCGTGAAGCGCGTCTCCTGGCTCATTACCGTCTCCTCTTGGCATTCCCGACTTGCTTTTCCTATTTGCCGGTGAAGCGTGGTTTGCGTTTTTCCTCGAATGCGGCAAGTCCCTCCTTCAGGTCGTTGCTGCGGGCGTGGACTTCGCTGGCGAGCAGTTCTTGTCGCAGTGCTATCGCACAAGGTTGCTCGAGGCCATCATCGACCAGCACCTTCATGCGCCGAAGCACGAGCGGGCTCTTGTTGACGAGCTTGGCGACCAGCGCCTCGGTCGCCGGGATCAGCATGTCGTCATCGACGACCTCGTTGACCAGTCCGGCGGCAACGAGCTGTTCGGCTGGCACGAACTCGCCGGTGTAGAGCAGATATTTTGCGCGGGTCGGGCCGATCTTACGCGGCAGCCGCACCGAGCTGCCGCCGCCGGGCAAGAGCCCAAAATTTGCATGGGCGTCGCCCAGCTTGGCCGAGCGCGCCGCGACGACGAGATCGCAGCACAGCATCAGTTCCAAGCCGCCAGCCAACGTCAATCCGTTCAGCGACGCGATCACCGGCATGGGAAACGTCTCGAGCCGGTTCATGACAAGGAGAACGGTATCGAGAAGGCGGCTCAGCGACGTTTCGTTCCCGGCTTCGCCGCGTACGAATTTGAGGTCGGCGCCGGCGCAGAATGCGCGCCCCGTTCCGGTCAGCACTACTGCGCGGACGTCTGACAGCTGAGCCTTGTCGAGCGCCGCGTTGATGCCCGAAATCACCGCGGGAGTGATGGCATTGAGTGCATCCGGCCGGTTCAGCGTGATCCACATCGCGCCACCCCGAATTTCAGAGATAACCGATTCCACCGGACTTTCCTCGGAATTGACTTTCGAGTTAGTTGATTATTCGTAAGGTTATGTTACAGACTGTCGGGATTAATGCAAGTCAAGCCGCTGCCGGAAAGAGCGATCGAGATGAGTCTTCCCCTCGCTGGAATTCGGGTGATCAGTCTGGCTGAGCAGTATCCCGGGCCTTACGCAACCTTGTTGCTAAGTGATCTTGGCGCCGACGTGATCCTGGTGGAACGTCCGGGCGCGGGAGATCCTGCACGGCAGTTTCCGGCCTTTCACGGCGCGCTCAATCGCGGCAAGCGCTCGGTGGCGCTGGATCTCAAGAGCGTTGAAGGCAAGCTGAACCTGCGCAGGCTGGTCGCTTCCGCCGACGTGCTGATGGAAGGATTTCGTCCGGGCACCATGGCGCGTCTCGGCTTCGGCCATGAGGCGATGGCGGAGCTCAACCCAAGGATGGTCTATGTCTCGATCTCCGGCTTCGGGCAGGACGGGCCGTATCGCGATCGCCCCGCCCACGACATCTCCTATCAGGCACTTGCCGGGTTTCTCTTTCGTCACGCCGAGCAAGGCTCGGTGGAGGATCCGGGAAGCATCGCGATCGGCGACCTGTCCTCCGGCATGTTCGCTGCCGTCGGCACGTTGGCGGCGCTGTTCGAGCGCGCACGTACGGGAGAAGGAAAATATGTCGACGTCTCGATGACGGACGGCCTGGTGTCCTGGATGTCGGTGATGCTCGGTCCGGTGATGAACGGTGCGCCGCTCGCCGACATCGGCGCCGAGCCGGCCTATGGCGTCTTCAAGTGTGCCGATGGCCGTCTCCTCACGTTGTCGATTGCTCATGAAGACTGGTTCTGGCGGCCGCTGTGCGAGTTGCTCGGCATGCCTGATGCGGCCGGCTTCAATCGCAGCGAGCGGGTCGCGCGCGGCGATGCCTTGCGAGGCAAGGTCGCTGCCGTGCTGGCGACGCGCGATCGCACCGATTGGGCGCAGAAGCTGGATGCCGCCGGGATTCCATGGGGGCCGGTGAACTCGTTGAGCGAGGTGACCGCCGATCCGCATTTCCGGGCGCGCGGGCTGTTCCGCGAGGTGGCGGATGGGAACGGCGGGCGGAGCCACCATGTGGCGCAGCCGTTGATTTTTTCCGGCGAGCATCCCGGTCCGCGCTCCGGCGTGCCCGGCCTTGGCGAGCATACGGAGCAGGTGCTGCGTGCACTGCCGGAGCTCAAGGACTAGCAGGTAGAGACCAGAGAAGATTCCAATCCTCAAGGGAGGGCGCGATGAGCGACATCTATGTGGTCGGTGTTGGCATGACCCCGTTTGGGCGCATGCTCGATATCGATATGAAGACCCTGTCGCGCAGCGCGGTGGATGCCGCGCTCGGCGATGCGGGATTGCAGAAGTCTGACATCGAAGCGGCCTTCTTCGCCAACGCGTCGCAAGGCCATATGGAGCGCCAGCACATGATCCGCGGCGAGATCCTGCTACGCGAAATGGGAATCGGCGGCGTTCCCGTTGTCAATGTCGAGAACGCCTGTGCCAGCGGCAGCACGGCGTTCAACCTTGCCGTGACTTTCCTTAAGGCGGGTGAGGGGGACGTTGCGCTCGCGCTCGGCGCCGAGAAGATGTTCTCGACAGATCGCAAGCTGATGTTCGAGGCATTCGATAGTGCCTGGGACGTCAGCCGCGACGGCGAAATTCGCGACAGGCTGCTAGCGCTCGGCGAGGGAGTCGAGGTGCCGGAAGGCACGACCTCGGACAAGCCCTACAGCGTGTTCATGGATGTCTACGCCGCGTTCTCACGTCAGCACATGAAGCGCTTCGGCACCACGCAGCGCCAGCTTGCTGCGGTGGCGGCGAAGAACCATCGGCATTCCGTGGAAAATCCGCTGGCGCAGTTTCGCAATGCCTATTCGGTCGACGAAGTGCTGAATGCCCCGCCGATCACCTATCCGCTGACGCTTCCGATGTGCTCGCCGATATCGGACGGTGCGGCGGCTGCGATCCTCGCGACCGAGGCGGGCTTGAAGCGGCTTGGTCTCGACAAGTCGCGGGCCATCCGCGTGCTGGCATCGGTCATCCAGACCGGTAGCGATCGTGATCCGTCCGAAGTGGAGCGGCACTGTACCGCGCTCGCGGCGAAAAAGGCCTACAACAAGGCCGGTATCGGCCCGGACGACGTCGCTGTCGCCGAGGTGCATGACGCGACGGCCATGGGCGAGATCATCCAGATCGAGAACCTCGGATTCTGCGATTTCGGTGAAGGCGGCATCATTTCGGAGCGCGGTGACACCGCGCTCGGCGGACTTATACCGGTCAATCCGTCCGGCGGACTTGAATCCAAGGGACATCCCGTCGGCGCCACCGGCATCGGGCAGGTACATGAACTGGTGGCGCAACTGCGCGGCGAGGCGGGACCGCGGCAGGTCGAGGGGGCGCGCATCGCGCTCGCCGAAAACGGCGGCGGCCTTCAGGGCATCGAAGAGGCGGTAGCCTGCATCACCATCCTTGGCCGCTGATACAGAAGATCGAGCAAGAGGGGCTCTCATGCAGTTGAATGGAAAAGTTGCAATCGTGACCGGCGCGGCGTCGGGGCTCGGGCGGGCATCGTGCGTCACACTGGCGAAGGCGGGCGTGCGTGTCGCCGCCTTCGATCGTGACGAGTCGCGGCTCGCCGATCTTTGCCGGGAACTGGGGAGCGCGGCATTCGGGCGTGTTGTCGACGTTGCCGACGAGACCAGCGTTAGCTCCGCGATCGAGGCTGTGCTCGAAGCATTCCAGGCGGTTCATATCGCCGTCAATTGTGCGGGCGTCGCCGATGCGGCCAAGACCGTATCGAAGGGGCAGCCGTTTCCGCTGGCGACCTGGAACAAGGTCATCGGCATCAATCTCACCGGCACCTTCAACATCATCCGCTTTGCGGCGCTCGCTATGACCTGCAACCAACCGGAGGGCCCGAGCGGCGAACGTGGCGTCATCATCAACACCGCATCCGGCGCAGCCTCGCAAGGGCAGGTGGGCCAGGCGGCCTACAGCGCCAGCAAGGCCGGCGTGGTCGGCCTCACCTTGCCTGTCGCGCGTGACCTCGCTGAACATGGCATTCGCGTCGTCTCCATTGCACCGGGCTTGTTCGACACCGGGATGGTCGCCGGCATGCCGCCGAAGGTTTCGCAGTCGATCGTTGACCGTATGATCCTTTATCCGAACAGGATGGGGCAACCCCACGAGTTCGCCAGTTTGGTCAAGCACATCGCCGAGAATGCCTATCTTAACGCCACAACTATCAGCATTGACGCAGGCGCGCGAATGCAGCCGCGCTAGATGATGCCGCTTCTGGCCCTCCGAAATTTCAACAGCGGTTCAATGACCGCCGCCGATTACTTTGGGCAGGATGTGCAGAATTCAAAGCCGCGATTTCGATAACGAAAGAGTTCGCAGTTTTATTCCGAGTGGTGCTCCACCAAGACACTACTGGCGAACTCTCGTTATGCAACAAGCCCAGGAATTTTCTCGTCGACGAAAAGCAAGAACCGGGTGTTGCGGCCCTCCGCCGCGAGATTCTGGCCGAAAGAGATCCTCGCGTCGTATCGGTACTCGCTCGGCACTGGACGGGTCAAGAACCGCTTCACACGGTCACCCGCGGGTTTCTAGCCATCGCGCTTACCTTGACCGCACGAGAGCACGCTACAAGCTGCCCCCTGAGTCCCGCATTCATTTGGAAACAGCAGCTAAGGTATTAAAATTACTGGAGCGAATTTCGTCCATTTTTCCAAATACGTCTTGAAACAGCAGAATAATCAAGCGGATTTTGATTCCGCCATTCGGAGGTTCGATCCCTCCCGCCCCAGCCAGCGCCAACGCGCTGATTTTGGTATGAAAACAGCCCTGCTCAGGGCGAATTTCGCGCGCATTTAAAAATTCCGCTTGCCACCCATTTGGAAATTCTGTGCTGGTTTCGTTTTTGACTGAAGGTAGATGAAGGCCAGCGCGCGTTGAACGTCGCTCAACTATCAAAATACGAATTGAGCAGATAAACGCTGTCTGCGCGTTGCGAGCTTCCGACCTCTGCCCCTGGAATTGAACAGACTACCGCTTCATCACCGTTCGCTCCAACCTGCCCTTCGTGGCCTGGATGCAAGGGCAAGCCGACTACGCAGCAAGACTGGCTCGCAATGCCGTCGAGGCCGCCGACCGCGGGGACCAAGGGTGTCGCAGTTCAACGCACTCGGACTCGTCGCACTACCCGTCGCGCTCGAAACCGAAAATCTGGACGCGCTCGCGAGCTTCACCGAGCGTCAGGGCGACACGCGGAAAAATGCCGGAACGCCATATCGCTGCATGGCTACACTTTGATCGTCAGGCCACAAGCTGAGAAAGCCCATTGAATAATATCGGTGAGTCCTACTTTGGCGCTATGTTCCGGACGATTTCGTCTTGGCCTACCGCCAAGTTGTCGTAGGCGTCCGCCATCCTTGCTGTATTGGGCCCGTGTCTCCGGGTCGCCCATCAGATCGCTTTTAGCTCGAAATTCGTCCGCCTGATCGCGGTAGCGCTTAGCCTTTTGTTGTGTGGTCCATTATTCGATCGTCCCTGTATGCTTTGCTTTCTGTTCGGCAAATCGCGCTTTCGACTACGCCAAACGAAAGCGCTTCGCGACTATGCAACTGTTCAGCGCCAAAAGATGCGCATGCCGCTTACGGGCGCAGCCAACGCTCGCATCATCGTTTCTTTGGCGCAGGCGCAGCACTGTCTGCTCGGGACGAGCCGGAGCTTGCGCTCAGCAAGTTCGAAGACGCCGTGGAGCTGCCTGAGAACGATCCGTAATTTCTGTCCGGCAACCCTATGCGGGAGGTATATCGCTCACCGGCTTCGCTTGCACATTGGGAGGTGACCGAGACCATCCGGCAGAATGGGGTGGAAATTGGCAGCACTGACTTCATGCTAACCAAGCGTCGCGATGTCTACGCCGACGCAATTCGCGTTACTGGCTTGTCATTGCCGCGCCTCAGCGCTCCCGCAAGCTTTCCTGACCGTAGCGAATGAGCGGTGAGAGCAGATAGCTCAGGATCGTCCGCGTGCCGGTCTTGATTTCAACCGTCACGGCCATGCCGGGCGCCAGATTGACGATGCGCCCATCGACGTCCATTTCGGGGCGGTCGAGGGAGACTCGGGCGGAATAGACGAGTTCCTGACCTTTCGGCTCGCTGGATGCCGCTTCGCTGCCCGATTGCGCGTCGACGGGCTTTTCCCCCGGCTTGTTGCGGACGATGGCGTCCTGCGAGACGCTGAGCACTTTGCCCTGACGCAATCCGTAACGGGTGAAGCTGAACGTATCGATCTTGATCGCGGCCTCTTCGCCCGGACGGACGAAGCCGATGTCGCGATTGGAGATCATGGCTTCGATTTCGAGGCCGCCGCTGGTTGGTACCAAAACCATCAGCGTCTGTGCCGGCGTGACGACGCCCCCGATCGAGTGGACGGCGAGTTGTTGCACGATGCCGTCTTCCTGCGCGGTGAGGCGTAGAAGGCTGGTGCGCTGCTCGGCCTTGACAATGTCCTGGCGCAGCCCTGCCACCTTCTGCTCGGCCTTTGCGAGTTCGTCGAACAAGGCACGCCGGTATTCGGCTTCCGTACGCCGCACGGTCTCTTCGATGCCGCCCACGGCCGCGTCAGCCTCGGCGAAGTGGCTCTTCTGCACTAGCAGTTCCTGCTGGTAGGAGACGAGGTCCTGCATCTCGGTGAGATATTGCAGCTTGGAGCCGAATTCGCGCTCGACGAGATATTTCCGCACGTCGACGCGCTGCTGGAGGATTGGGATCAACGAGGAGATCTTCCCGATCGAGGCCTCGGTGGTGGCCCGCTCCGCTTTTTTTTGCGTGCCCTGCCATTCCAACGTGCTCAGCTTGGCCGCCTGTTCGGCCGTTTGCGAAGCGAGAAACCGCTTGGCGGTTTGGATCTGCTCAGGGGTAGCGCGTTGGGGCGGGACGAATTTGCTTTCGTCGCCACCAGCAAGGGCAGCCCGCAGCCGTGCGATGTCGAGTTCACCGGCGAGGAGGTCGCTCTGGAGATGGCTGAGCTCCGCCTGGCTCATCGTCGGGTCGAGTTCGATCAGGATATCTCCGGCCTTGACGCGCTGACCATCCCGCACGTGGATGGCGCGCACTACGGCTGTCTCGAAGGGCTGGATGACCTTGGTGCGACCATCCGGGACGATCTTCCCGGTTGCAGTAGCAATGATGTTGACCGTGCTGATGCTGGCCCAAATCAGTGCGATCAGGAACACCGCCGAGATCGTGGCGGAAATGGCGCGGCCAATCGGGGAGGGCGGGGTTTCCACGATCTCGAGGGCGGCCGGCAGAAAGGCCAGTTCGTCGCGCGTGCGCGTCGGCCTGCGCAGCGAGGCGAGGATCGCCCTAGCCGACTTCATGGATGCCTGCCTGGACCCGATGAAGGGTCGCATAACGGCCGCCACTGCGGATCAGCTGGTCGTGCGAGCCGTCCTCGACGATGCGGCCGCGCTCGATTGTGATGATGCGGTCGGCCGTGCGCACGGTCGACAGCCGATGTGCGATGATCAGGACGGTACGGCCGGCGGTGATCTCGCGCATGTTCTGCTGGATCACCCGCTCGCTCTCGTAGTCGAGCGCCGAGGTGGCTTCGTCGAAGATCAGCACGCGCGGATTGGTGGTCAGCGCCCGCGCGATTGCGATGCGCTGGCGCTGACCGCCCGACAGCGTACTGCCGCGTTCGCCGATGATCGTGTCGTAGCCGTCCTGCAGTTCGAGGATAAACTCGTGCGCGCCGGCGAGCTTCGCCGCGGCGACCACGCGGTCCATTGGCAGGGCAGGATCGGCCAGCGCGATGTTGTCGCGCACCGAGCGGTTGAACAACATGTTCTCCTGCAGCACCACACCGACCTGCCGGCGCAGCCAGGTCGGATCGACCGCGGCGAGGTCGTTGCCATCGACCAGCACCCGCCCTGATTCAGGAAGATAGAGCCGCTGGATCAGCTTTCCCAACGTGCTCTTGCCGGACCCGGAAGTCCCGACGATGCCGACGATCTGGCCGGCCGGTATTTTCAGGTTGATGTCGTTCAGGATGGACGGTCCGTCGATGCGATAGCGAAAGCCGACGTGTTCGAAGGTGATCTCGCCGCGGATCGCCGGCAGGGTCGCGCGGCCCGGCCGATGCGTCGGCTCCGGCACGGTGTTGAGGATGTCCCCGAGCCGCTCGACCGACAATCTCGCCTGGTGGAACTCCTGCCAAAGTTGAGACAATCTCAGCACCGGCGCGGTAACCCGGCCCGACAGCATGTTGAAGGCGACCAATTCGCCAACGGTCAGATTGCCATCGATGACGAGCTTGGCGCCGAAATAGAGCAGCAACGCCATGTTGATCTTGCTGACGAATTGAACGCCCTGGCTCGCGACATTGCCGAGATTGACCACGCGGAAGCTGGAGGCGACATAGCTCGCAAGCTGCTCTTCCCAACGCCGTTGCATCTGCGGCTCGACGGCCATGGCCTTGAGCGCCTCGACGCCTGTGACGCTCTCAACCAGGAATGACTGGTTCTCGGCGCCGCGCTTGAATTTCTCGTCGAGCCGGTTGCGAAACAGTGGCGTGGCTCCGGCGGAGATGGCGATATAGAACGGAAAGGACGCGATCACGATCGCGGTCAGAAGGGGTGAGTAGAACGCCATCAACGCGAGAAACACGACGGTGAAGAACAAATCGATCACCAGCGTCAGGGCCGAGCCGGTGATGAAATTGCGCAGATTCTCGAGCTCACGGACCCGTGCCACGGTGTCGCCGACCCGCCGCGCCTGGAAATAGGACAGCGGAAGCGCAAGCAGATGACGGAAAAGGCGGGCGCCGAGTTCTACGTCAATGCGGTTCGTGGTGTGCGCGAAAAGATAGGTGCGCAGGCCGCCGAGGGCGACCTCGAAAATCGATATCGCGACGATGCCGACGACCAGCACGTCCAGCGTGCCGAGGCTGCGGTGGACGAGCACCTTGTCGATCACCACCTGGAAGAAAAGCGGCAACACCAGCGCGAAGATCTGCAGGAAGAACGAAGCCAGGAGCACCTCGCCGAGGAGACCCCGATAGCGGTTGATCGCACCCATGAACCAGGTGATGTCGAAGCGCCGCGACAATTCGGCCAACGCCGCCCGCTTGGTCATCAAGATGACGCGGCCGTCCCAGAGTACTTCGAACTGGGCTTTGGTCAGCATCTGCGGACGCGGCGAGCCGGGATATTGGACGATCGCCTTGCCGTCGCCCGCCTTGCCGAGAATCAGGAAGCCGCCGTCGCGCAGGGGGACGATGGCGGGCAAGGGCGTCTTGTCGAGCCGGTCCCAGCTCGTCTTCACCAGCCGCGCCTTGACGTTGAACTGCCTGGTGGAGCGCAGCATCTCAGTGATGCCGACGATGTTGACGCCGAGCTGATGACGAAGTTGCTCCGGCTCGACGGAGACCCCGAGAAACTGAAGCATCATGACCAGTGCGGTCAGACCTGGATCGGCCGCGGGCCTCGCGGAGACCGCAGCGGAGGCCTGATTGGCCGCCGGGTCGCTCGCATTGGTTTCGTTTGCGGTCATGGACTGCAGCTATCCGAAGTCACCGGGTCCGGATGATCGGACATCTCCTGCCGGCGGCAGGCCGCCGATAGCTAACGCTGCTATGTTACGGTTTGATAACTATGTTTGATCCGTGCAGGCAATGTTATTGCTTGCAGATCGCCGATGTGAAGTCGGCGGGCGGCCGCGAGGCCTCCGCCGCTTCTGACGCAAATCAAGGATCGGCAGAACCGGCCGATCGCGGATCAGCCGTGGCTGACCAGCGTGGTCTGCTGCTGGTTGGTGTCCTGCGCGACGAAGCTGCTCTCCGTGCCTGCGTCGGGAACGAGGCTGGCCGACTGCTGCACGAGCAGCGACAGCGAGATGGCCGTCCCGCCGTGGCCGTCGTCAGCGACGTTCAGCTCGGTGCCGGACTGTACGCCGGCAAACTGGTAGGCGTGGGTACCGGCATTCGTTACCAGTGTCAGGGTCGAGCCGTCGAAGGTGAACGAGGAGACCGACGTATTGAGCAGGTCGATCATGTCCCCGACTTCGAAGTTCGAGACGGTGCCGCTGAGGCCGTCGGCATTCTCCAGCTTTAGCGTTGCCGCTGAGCCGGCAAAATCGACGCCATTCTGCACGCCGCCCGCAAGAACGCGTTCCACACCGCCGGCGAGATGCGTGCCCGAGGCCGAACCCGTCACGTCCAGTTCGCCGCCGTTGAGGGTCGTGTTGGAGGCCGTGCCGGCAACCCAGGCGAAGCCGCCATCGATCGTCGTGCCCGAAGCGGTCGCGCCTGTGTCGACGTACAGGAGGCCGCCGGCATTCACCGTGGTCGCCGACACGCTGCCGCCATTGCCGACGTAAGCGTTGCCGCCGGACTGGATCACGGTCTGGTCGGCGGTGGCACCTTCGAGGACCTGCTGCGAGCCGCTGAGGATCGTCCCAGTCACGGCGCCGTGGTAAACGTCTTGGAAGGCGCCGGCTTCGATCGTCGTGCCCGAGGCGTTGCCGCCGTTGTAGACGTGCTGGGCGCCCCCGTTCTTCACCGTTACGTTGGTCGCAATGCCGCCGGTCTGCGACTGGCCGCCGCCGATCGAACCACCGGTCGAGCTTCCGTTGACGAACTGGAAGCCGCCGTTGATGACGGTGTCATCCGTGGTGGCTCCGGTGTCGACGTACTGGAGGCCGCCGGTCTCGATCACGGTGCGTTCAGTGTGGCCGCCGTTGCCGACGTACTGATAACCACCGCTCGTGACGGTGGTGTCGATCGCGCTGCCGCCTGCAAGAACCTGCTGCTGGCCCTTCAGCGTAACGTTGGTGACGGTCGAGCTCGAATAGACGTCCTGGTAGCCGCCGGCTTCCACCGTGGTGCCGTCAGCCTTGCCGCCGAAATAGACGTGCTGCTGACCACCGGCGCGAACGATCGTATCGCTGGCGTTGCCGTAGTCATACTGCACGCCGCCGTTCAGGATTTCGGTGTGCTGGGTCGTCCCGCCGTTGAGAACGACCACGCCGCCATTGCCGATCGTGATCTGGCCGGAGACGTTGCCGCCGCTGACCACGTCGAGAACGCCGCTCCCGAGGACCACGTAGCCCATCGACGTGGTGCTGGCCGAGTTGACCGAGACGGGGGCCGTCGACACCAGGGTGGGGGCTACGAAAACCAGCGAGCCGCCGACGTTGCCGGCAAGATCGGTCGTCTTGGCCGTGAGGCCGTTGGCGCCTTCGACCAGCGTCACGCCGGCAAGGCTCCAGGAGCCGTCATTGCCTGCCACGGTGGTGCCGATCAGTGTGGCCCCGTCATACACTGTGACCTGCAGACCGGGCTCGGTGATGCCGCTGACCGTGAAGCTGGGAAGACTGCCCGTGTTCAGGCTGACCCCGCCAATGGCGACGGCGGGCGCAACCGTGTCGACGGTGACGTTCACCATGGTTGCGGCATCGCTTGTCGCGCCAGTCGTATCGGTGACTTTGGCGGTGATTGCGTGGGTGGCATTGCCGAGGACGCCGGTCTGAAGGTCGATGTAGCCGCGCGCGACGTCGGCGAGCGTGAGCGTCACGCCGGTGCCCAGCGCGGTCTGGCCGTCGAACAGCTGGATCACGTCGCCGGCAAAGTTGCTGCCGGTCGCAATCCGTACCGTCAGGTTGGTGTCGTTGGTGCTGGCACCGTTGCCGATGACGCCGGTGTTCGGGGACACGTCGTCGGTCACCGACACGATGGTCGGCGCGGTGGGTGCGTTGGCCACATTGAAGACCTGGGCCGTGATGCCGTAAGACGAATTGTCGCCGAGCGTCTGGCTGAAGTCCTGCCAGCTGATCACGAAGCCGCCATTGGCGAGCGCCGCGACGGTCGGATAGTACTGATAGCTGGCCGTCTGCGAATTGACGACGTACTCGCCGCCGACCTTGACGCCGGCCGCATCATAGACCTGCGCCTTGATGCCGGAGCCATTGCCGTCAGCGATGCCTTCGTCGGACCAGGTCACGACGAAGCCGCCGCCGGTCAGGGCGGTGATGCTCGAGAAGCCCTGATTTCCGCCGGTCTGCGTATTGACCTGGAATTCGGAGCCGACCTTGGTGCCGGCGGCGGTGAACACTTGGGCCCGAACCTCGCCGCTGGTATCCTCGAAGCTGATGACGAAATTGCCGTTGGCCAGTCCGGTCACGCCGGCAACCATGCGGTTATTGTAGTAAGCTTGGTCGACGGTGAACTCGCTGCCTACCTTGGTCGCGCCGCTGGCGGTCGGGTGGAACACCTGGCCGCGAACTTCCCAGTTGCCGGTGCGAAAGTCATTCCAGGTCACCACGAAATCGCCGTTGCTCAGCGTGGCGATCGATGTGCGTTCCTGATCATAGACATTGCTGGAATTCACCAGGAATTCCGAGCCCACCTTGACGCCGTTCGCGTCGTACACCTGGGCCTTGACGTCGGGGGCGGAGGAGCCTTGGTTGGTCCAGGCGACAACGAAGCCGCCGTTAGGCAGGCCAGTGATGGCCGGCATGTTCTGGTTGTTGGCGGTGACCGCGTTGATTGAGATCTCGCCGCCTACCGGCGTGCCGCTGGCACTGTAGATCTGCGCCCTGATGTCGCCGCTGGTCGAGTTCTGATCCTGCCAGGAGACGACGAACCCACCATTGCTGAGGCCGGTCACGACCGGAGTGGCCTGCGAACCCGTGGTCTGGGTGTTGACGAGGAATTCGCCGCCGACCTTGCTGCCGTCGGCTGCATAGAGCTGTGCCTTGACCGAGGAACCGCTGGTGTCTCCGAGCGAGCTGCTGCCGCTGCCGTTATAGCCCGCGAGACCGTCCTGCCAGGTGACGACGAAGCCGCCATTGGCAAGTCCGGTGACGGAGGGATACCACTGGCCGCCGGTCGTCTGGCTATTGATCTGAAATTCGGTACCTATTTTTACGACGGTCGTCATAACAAACCTCAAATGATGCTGCTGGGAGCGCTGAAGGGCAATTCTGCGCGCGCGGGCGATTCCGGACGTGCCTCAAGACCCACGCCGGATGTAAACGATATCTTTGTTATATTTTATGATACTTTTCTTCTCGTCCTGCGACATTGTGCCCGGCAAGATGATAATTCTGCGCAGGGTGTCGGGGATGAAGGCTGGAAGCAGTGGCCTTTCGCTCGCAGGCCGCACTTCTCGTTTGTCTCTCTTGGCGCCGCAGCATGTCCAAGGGCCGACAGCGGGGACCGTACCGGGGTCTGCCCCGATACGGCCTCCGAGGCGCGCGCTTAGGTCTGCGCGTGCACCAATTGTGTGTTCTGGCCCTCGAAGCCTTGGGGCGTGATGCCTTCACCGGCGTCCGGAACCAACGTGCTGGAGAACTGCGTCAGCAGAGCCAGGGAGATCGCTGTGCCGCCTTGACCGTCGGAGGTCACGTTGATTTCGGTATTGGCCTGGACGCCCGAGAACAGATAGCTGAACGATCCGCCATTCGTGTTCAGTGTGAGGTTGGCGCCGTCGAAGGCGTAGGAAGATACGACCAGATTGCGGAAGTCGATGAGATCGCCGACCTCGAAATTCGAGACGGTACCGGTCAGCCCCAATTCGTTTTCGAGATAGAGTCTCGATGCCGCACCGGCGAAATCCACGCCGTTCTGCACGCCACCAGCATAGACGTAGCCGGTGCCTCCGGCCAGGTGCGTGTTGCTGGCAGAGCCCGCCACGTCGAACTCGCCGCTCGTGACGATGGCGCCAGAGGCCGAACCTGCTACGAAGACGTAGCCGCCGTTCACGCTCGTCGCGGTCGCCGAGCCGCCCACGTCGATGTATTGCAGGCCGCCTGCATTCACGGTCGTGCCGCTCGCCGTTGCGCCCGCGCCGACGTACTCGTTGCCACCGGCAAGAACGACCGTGTCGATCGAGTTGCCCGTCGCAAGAACTTGCAGGCTGCCGCTGACCTGGCTGCCATCAACGGTCCCGCCATTGACCTGCTGGAATCCGCCCGCCTGCACCGTCGTCGTGATCGCCGTGCCGCTGAGGACGACGTGCTGGATGCCGCCGCTCATGACGACGCTGTTGTTGGTCGTGCCGGCAACCTGCTGAACGCCGCCGCCGAAAACGATGGTATCATTGCCGGTGCCCAGAACGTACTGGTATCCGCCATTGTTGATATGCGTGCCGTTCGATGTGCCGTCCGCGCCGACATACTGCAAGCCACCAGACGAAATGGTCGTGCTGTAGGTCGTTCCGCCGGCTGCAACAAAATCGTTACCGCCGCTGACGATGACGGTCGAGTACGTAACGCCACCGACATGGACCTGACGCGAGCCCGCCAAGGTCGTTCCAGTGACGGTGGCGTTCATGACGTCCTGATAGCTGCCGGCGCTGACGATGACGTTGCTTGCCGTGCCGCCATAAACGTGCTGCACGCCGCCGTTCGAGATCACGGCGCCGTTTACGGTCCCATAGCTGAACTGGACGCCGCCGACGATCGTCGAGTTGTTGGCTGTACCGCCGGCCTCAATCACGATGCTGCTGCCTGCGCCGACGGCCGTTGCCCCGGATACCACGCCGCCGTTGGCGATTTCGAGAGTGCCGGGGGCGACGATGATGTAGGTGGTTGTGGTGGAAGAGGAAACTGTCGTCGTGCCGCTCGCTACAAATTCGGTTGTCATATGTGCCTCTGCATGAGAGCCAATGGGGGTGAACACGATATAAGTACAATTCGACAAGCGAATCATTCCATGGCTAATGATATATTTATATCATTGCGGGTAGACAATGTTATTGTGTCGGGAGCGTGTGCGACGCCGAGGCGCACGCTTCGGCCCGGTTGGTGCGCCTCCGCCCGGTTCGTCTTCAGTTTGACGTGAAGTCTGCGGGTGGCGAGGCCAGTCCGGTCGATCAGCGCTGGCTGGCTACGGCCGCTGGTTTGGGCTGTTCGGTCCCGAAAGAGACCCAAAGGTTGGGGTCGGATACGCTTTGGCGGGATAGATAGCGATACTTCGTCTCGTACCAGAACAGGATTTCGGACGTCTGGTTATCGAGGATCATCTCGCCGCGGTCGGAGCGGACCGTCAGAACGGCATGATTTCCGCTGGCGGGAGCGGGCTGTTCGACCGTCGTGATCAGGAGCGAACCTTGCGGCCAGCCTGCCCGGATCAGCAGCTTGCGCTTGAGCAGGACGATATCTTCGCAATCGCCACGATCGAGCGGGAACGTCCAGCGTTCGGCCTTGCCGTACAAGGTCTCATCGCTGGTCCAGGTCACGCGATCGTTCACATATTTGTTGACCCTGTACAGTTCCTGCAGCAGTTCGGGCGTTAACATCAGGTCGCGCGCCTGATCCGTGCCCGGACGGCATTCCTCCGCATTCTCGGTGCAGAATTGCTGCCATCCCGTCGGCGGCTTCGTCGCGGCGCCAAGCGCGGCAAACAGGGCAGGGCGCGCGAGGAACGCCTGCGCGGGCTTTGAAGCGAGGCAGGCTGCGACCAGCCCGGCGGCAACCAAGACCCCAACATTGCTCTTCAGGCTCATGCCGTCCCCCCGGACAATCTCCGCAGGACAGGCTCGCACAAGCAACTCGCGATCCAGCTAAGCCGCTGACTAAAATTGTATCCAATTGGATGGCTCGCGCAGGGTCACGTCCGCCGGGTGCAACTATCGTTAACAATCGATGTGAATGTCACATGCGGGCCGGATCATCGATCTAGTGTGAGGAACGAAAGGTGCTTTCCGCCTGGAGATGTCGGCATGACGGATGGGGTATCGGGTAAGACCGTGATGGTCCGGGCTGCCGGCCGCCAGCCTTGCGGCTTGATCGTTCGAGCCGCTGGAAGCCGATTGGACGGCTGGTACGACAAACGGACGATCCTCTTGGGCTTTGCGGCGGGGATCTCCGGCGTTGCTGCAAGCTTGGCAGTAGGTGACGGGGTGGCGGGGGTCTTCGGCGCTGGCCTGGCGCTGCTGATGCTGTCGATCGCCGCCGTGGACGCGAAGATCTACTTGATACCTGACCAGCTCAACGCGGCTGGTGTCCTGCTGGGCCTTGCCAACGCTCTTGTGCTCGGCCATGGCGATCCGACATGGCCTGCCGAGGCGGCGCTGCGCGCGCTCGTCGTGGTCGGAGCATTCCTTGGGCTCCGGGCCGTCTATCTCGGGCTGCGGCGACGTCACGGTATCGGTCTCGGGGATGTCAAGTTGGCTGCCGTTGCCGGAGCGTGGCTCGACTGGTCGATCGTGCCGATTGCGATCGAACTGGCAGCTCTCGGGGCGCTGGCAGTTTTCGGTTTCAGACGGTTTGTGCTCGGCAAACCCATGTCGCACAATGCCCGGCTGCCGTTCGGGCTCTTCTTTGCGCCCGCGATCTGGGGATGCTGGCTGCTTCGGACCGCGCTCGCGAACGCCGGCTGAACCCGCTCAGAAATGTGATTCCTGGGGCCAGCGCAGCGCATGCCATTGGCCGGCGGCGATCTGACCCGGGCTCATCTTGGAAGCAACGGCGTTGCGAAGCTTGGCAAAGTTCTCGCGCATGCGCTTCGGCGCATGAGCAGCGGCAAGGTTGAGCCATTTGTAGGCGGCCACCTCGTCCTGGGGAACGCCTTGCCCCTTGTCGTAGGCCAGGCCAAGCAGATACTGCGAGGTGAAATCGCCTTTCTCGGCCGAAAGGCGGTACCAGTAGGTGGCCGCATCGTAGGCCTGCGGAAGCCCTTGACCCGTCGCGTACATGAAGCCCACCATGCCCTGCGCTCTGGCGCTGCCACGCTCGGCCTGGGGCAACAACAGCCGTGCAGCCGTGTTATAGTCGCCGCGGTTGAAGGCATGCGTGCCGGCGCCGAGCGCATCGGCGTGAGCAGCGCAAGTCCAGGCGAGACCGCATGCGAGGACGACCAATGCCATTGTGCGCGACCTGAACATACGAAAGCGCTCTCGCTTATGAACCATGTCCCGGTCAACGATACGTCGTTGGTGCATTCGGCTGCGGGCCGATCGCGTTGATCGTGCCGCGAAGCTTGGTGCGCAGTTCCTCGGCGACGAAATGAGCGTCGGCGCCGTCGCGGATGATCTGGGGGCGGATGAAGATGATGAGTTCGGTACGCCTGACCTGCTTGTCGGTCTGGCCAAACACGACCTCGCCGAGACCGGGAATTTGATCAAGCCCGGGGATCCCCGCGCGAGCCTTGGTCTGAGTATCGCTGATGAGTCCTGCCAGCAGGACGGTCTGTCCGCTCGCAACAGCAACCGAACTGCGGACCTTGCGGGTCGATACCGTCGGCGTCAGCGAATTGGTCGAGGTCGATGAGGACTGCGATGTCGATGAATTGTTAACGGGATTGGATATCTCCTGCTCGACGTCGAGCCTGACGTTCCCATTCGCATTGATGCGAGGGACGACGCGCAGGATGATGCCAGTGCTGCGGTAATCGGTGGTATTGGCAATGGTATTGTTGCCGGTCAGGACCGTCGCGCTCCCGGTCTGGATCGGAATTTCGTCGCCAACCTGCAAGGTCGCGATCTGGTTGTCGATCACGACCACCGAGGGGTTCGACAGCACCTTGACATCTGTGACCGCATGCAGGGCATTGAGGACGGCCCGCGGCGTTTGCGCCGAGCCCACCAGAAAATTGAAGCCGGGGATGGCACGTTGAAGCACGACGTCGGCTGCAGCCGCGGCAACCGAGGTCGCTCCGTTGTAACCGAACGAGCCGGTATTCGGCTTGAGGCCGACATCGCGACTCATGATGTACGACTGAACGCCATACTGGAGATCGTCCGTCAGCGTCACTTCGGCGATCGTCGCATCGATCGCCACCTGCAGCTGGGGCTGATCGATCTCCCGGATGGTCTGCTCGATGATGCGATACTGTTCCTGACTGGCGTAGATCAGCAGCGTGTTGTTGACGCTATCGGCGGTGATGCGGACGCCATCGAGCACGTTACTCGCACTCGCGCCGCCGCGGCCGGTGTTTTGCCCGGCGGTGCTGTCGAACAGGCTGGTGGCGGCTTGAGCGTTCGATGATGTCGCGTAGCCGGCCTGACCGGAAGAAGGATCCACGGAGGCGCTGTTTGCCGCGCGGCCTCCGGCATTGGAGCTGAATCCGCCGCTTGACGAAGCGGGCGCCGCCGACAACCGGCTGAGGGCGGATCCTCCGCTGGAGCTCGCGGCAATTCCCGATCCCGGCGCAACCGGCCCGCCCGCGCCATCCAGGGGCGACGTCGATGAACCCGCCCCACCACCCGAGCCGAAGACGTCGTTGAGCACGCGCGCGATCTGCTTGGAATCGCCGAATTTGACCCGGTAAACGTGAACGGCGGACCGGCCGCTGTTCGTGGTGTCGAGGCGGCGTATCCAGGTCTCGACACGCTTCAGCAGCTCCGGCCGCCGTGTCACCGCGAGCACCGCGTTCATCCTGGCGATGGACTGGAACTTGATCAGATTTTGCGTCATTCCGCCTTCGCCGGAATCAACGATCTTCTCAAGCTCGGCAATGATCGGCCCCGGATTGCTGTTCTGGACCGGGAAGACGCCAACCGATTGGCCCTTGAGGAAATCGGCGTCGAAGCTGAGCACGAGGTCGACCGCATTGCGACGCTCGCTGCCCGAGCCCTGAATCAGGATCAGGTTCCGGCCGGTCTCGGCACGGATCATGCCCTGCTTCGTGGCGAAGCTGTCCACCAGCTTGATCACGGTCTGCGCCGAGACATATTGCAGCGGCACAACGGTGACGCCGTAGCCGGGAGTCATGCGGTCGGATGCATCGGCGGCGCCTGCGCCGACCGCGTCGGCCTGCGGCATCAGCCTGTAACCGGTATCGTCCCGCACCAATGCTATGCCGCCGATCCTCAGCGCGTTCTCCAGGGCGAACACCACGTCGGACTTCGGTATCGGACGTCCGGAAGACAGGCTGATATTGCCCTGGACGCGCGGGTCGATCACATAGCCGACGCCGAGGATGTCTCCGAGCACGACCTTGGCGACGGACGCAATCGGTGAATTGTCGAAGTTCAGCTCGAAGCGATCGGCACTGACGCTGGCTTGCTGGGACGACGTCGCGACGGGGGCGTCTTCGCCGGAGGCGCCGGTATAGATCGCGGTCTTTGCGCGGGGACCGGTCGAGAGCTCACGTTGCGGCAGCTGGTTCGGATATCGTGGCAACAGGTCGATGGACCTGACCTTGTCGAAAACGTCAGGATCCTTGGCATCGACGTTGGCTATGCCGCTCACCGTGTTGCACGATCCCAACAACACGCAGAGCAAGCCGCAGTGGACGATCAAGCCGATCCGGAATGCTGTTCGGCTCACTGTCTGCCTCACTCACGCACGCCCCACTGGTTTTAGTTGCGGCGGGCGAGCCGACCAAGACCCTGCTTATCCCTCTCGTGTGACAATCATGTGTTATGAATTGTCCGAGCTTAGTTATTCGATATGATAATACATCATAAGTCTGTCGTGACGCCGGGTTTATGCGGCTATTACGGCAGCTTTCGCAGAAAGGTTTTGATCAAATGAGAAGGCAGTATCGTCGCTGATCATGGCGTCACATTTCCGTTCGTAAAAATGAGGTAAATGGCCCGCTCGCCGCTCTGCGGCCATCAGAGTGACTGCGGTAGACGTATATGGCTTTCCCGAATGCGCGCGAGTTCGCGGCTCGCCTTGGCCAGAAGCCGGGGGTGACGACGGACGTCGATGCTCCGGGCAGCCCGGGAATTGCGCCCGAAGGCGGGCTCCGCCGGCTATGGGAAACGAGCGAACTGTCGGCCAATGAATTCGCCGACGAGGCTTCGTCGTTCTTCGGCGTTGCACGCGTGAGCCTGCAGGAGATGATGGCGGCCCAGCCGTTGGTCCAGCAGTTTTCTCGCCGCTTCCTGCGGGAGATGGCGGTCTTTCCCTACAAGCTCTCGGAAGGCGTCCCCCCGGTGCTGGCGCTCGCCGATCCCACGGATCGCGCCTCGGTTCAGGCCGCCTGCATCGTACTCGACGCCGAGCCCACACTTAAAGTGGCCTCGTTCGAGGACATCGCCACCTTGCTCGACCAGCGCCTCGGCGATGAGGAACCTGCGAGCGCCGGCGCTGCCGCTAGCGCGGCGGTGCATGAGGACGACATCGACAATCTCCGCGACCTCGCCAGCGGAGCGCCTGTGGTGCGGGCGGTCAATGATATGTTCGAAACGGCGGTCGAACTGCGCGCCAGCGACATCCACATCGAGCCCGGCCGCAACGCTCTGGCGATACGCATGCGCATCGACGGGCTGCTGCGCAGCGTAGCGACGCCGGCCGGCATTCCGCCGGCCGCCGTGATCTCACGGATCAAGATCCTGGCAGGCCTCAACATTGCAGAGCGGCGGTTGCCGCAAGACGGCGGCGCGCGGGTCCGCGCCGCACGTTCCGAGATCGACATACGGGTTGCGATCATGCCGACGCAGCACGGGGAGTCTGCGGTCATTCGCCTCCTGCCGCGCGATCGGGCGTTGCTGTCGATCGACAAGTTGGGCTTCCTGCCGGACGACCAGAGCAAGTTGCGCCGGATGCTGGCGCTGCCGCACGGCATGATCATCGTGACCGGTCCCACCGGCAGCGGCAAGACGACGACGCTTGCGACCGTGCTGTCGCTGCTCAACGAGCCGACACGGAAGATCCTGACGATCGAGGATCCCGTTGAGTATGAAATTCCCGGGGTTTCGCAGTCCCAGACCAAGGCCGCGATCGGCCTGACATTCGCCACCGCCCTCCGGTCATTCGTGCGTCAGGACCCCGACGTCATAATGGTCGGCGAGATCCGTGATTCCGAAACCGCCCATGTGGCAATTCATGCCGCTCTCACCGGCCATCTGGTGCTGACGACCCTGCACACCGAGACAGCAGCCGCGGCCGTGCCGCGGCTGCTGGATCTCGGCGTCGAGGCATTCCTGCTGCGCTCGACCCTGCGGGCTGTCATAGCGCAGCGACTGGTTCGGCAGCTTTGCGACCGTTGCAAGAGCAGCCGGCCTTTGACCCACGCCGACCTCGACGCCGATCCTCGCTATGCGGCGGTCGGCCTGTCGCTTGGCGACGTCATCTTCGAGCCGGTCGGCTGCGAGCGCTGCGGCCAAGTCGGATATCGCGGTCGCATCGGGGTGTTCGAGGTGCTGGAAATGAGCGAGGAAGTCCGCGCGCTGATCGAGGAACAGTCCGATTGGGAGTCGATCGACAAGGTCGCCATTCGCAACGGAATGACGACGATGATCGAGGATGGGCGTGCCAAATGCCTGTCCGGCATGACTTCGGCGGCCGAGATCCTGCGCGTGACCACCATCCGGTGACGGCATGCCGAATTTTCGTTATCGGGCGATGACTCAGAAGGGCGAGGTGGTCTCGGGATCGATCGCTGCTGCGAGCCGTGCCGAAGTGGCTCAGCGCATCGAATATCTGGGTCTGGTCGCGATCGATGCCGACCCCGAAATCCAGACAGAGCAGTGGTCGCTGTCACGCGCACTCTCGAGGCCGGGGCCGGCGGAGGTCACCATCTTCACCCGCGACCTCGCCTTGCTGCTGAAGGCGGGTGCCCGGCTCAACGACGCACTCGAACTGCTCGCCAACGACATGGACGCCGGCCGGCTTCGCTCCGTCATCAACGGCATCAAGACCGCGCTTCTGTCGGGCGAGAGTTTTGCCGAGGCGCTGGCGCGCGAGCCGACTTTGTTTCCGCCGATGTACGTTGCGCTGGTCCGGGTCGGCGAGATGTCTGGCGGACTGGACGACATCCTGGAGACCATCGGAACGGAACGGTCGCGCGCCGAGGCGTTGCGCCGCAAGGTCACCGGCGCCCTGCAATATCCGGCCTTCGTGCTGCTCGCCGCAGGCGGCGTCCTGATCTTCTTCGTCACTTTCGTGCTGCCGCAGTTCTCGGCGGTGTTGCGCGACTTCAACGCGAAGACTGATCCGGTGATCGAGGTGTTCCTGGCGCTATCGGATCTTCTGCGAGGTCATGGATTGGAAATCGTCGTGATCGTCGTCGCGGGCGTGACCGGCGGCTGGATGGCTTGGCGGCGGCCGTCCGTTCGGTCCGGCATCGTGACCCAGATCGCGAGATTACCCGTCATCTCGACCGTCGTGGAGTTTCATCGCGCCGCTCTGTTCTCGCGTAATCTTGGTATTCTCCTCGGCAGCGGCGTGACGCTGACGGCGACGCTCCGGATCCTGATCGACATCATGAGCGCAACCGGCAACGCGTCGGCGTGGTCGGCGATGGCCGATCGGGTGCGACACGGTGGAAGGCTCGCGGACGCGCTGGCCGCGTTCGCCGTCCTGCCGCCTGTTGCGGTCCGGATGCTGCGTCTCGGCGAAGAAACTGGGCAACTGCCGACGCTGTCGGGACGTGTCGCCGAATTCTACGAGGAAAAGCTGCAGCGGCAGCTTGATCGCGTCGTCGCCATCATCGGACCTGCAGCGATCATCCTGATCAGTGTCGTCGTCGGTGGTCTGATCGTGTCGGTGATGACGGCGCTGTTGTCCGTGACACAGGTGGTTGGTTGATAAGGGAGGTTGGGCGTGATCGGCTTTTCGAGGAAGGGTCTGAGTCCTCCGCCGAGGTGTCCTCGGCGACGGCGTGGTGAAGAAGGCTTCACGCTGGTGGAGATGCTCGTCGTCATCACCATCATCGGCATGATCATGGCGTTGGTCGGCCCGCGGGTGCTCAACTATCTCAGCGATTCTCGTGTCAAGACGGCAAGGATCCAGATCCAGAGCTTCACCAGCGCGCTCGACCTGTTCTATCTCGATGCCGGGCGTTTCCCCACGAGTTCTGAAGGCCTCGGCGCGCTGGCGCATCCCGTGAGCGGTGTCGCGTCCTGGAATGGGCCTTACCTGAAGGGCGGCAATGTTCCCAAAGATCCCTGGGGCAACCTCTATGTCTACAAGCAACCGGCGGAACGTGCGCCTTATGAAATCCGCTCCCTTGGCGCCGATGGTCAGGAAGGCGGTACCGGCACGGCGGCCGATCTCGTTTCGGGGCAGAACTGAGTGCGGCGAGGCCGGTTTCACGCTGCTCGAAATGGTCTGCGTGCTTGCGATCGTTGCGATGCTTGCGGCAGTGGCGTTGCCACGTCTTCCGTCGCAGACGTCGCGGCCCCGGCTCGAGGCCTATGCGATCGAGGTGGCTGCCCTGCTCAAGGCGGACCGAACGGCCGCGCTGGCGCGTTACGGCGCGGTCAATACTGCGGTGGACGCGCGTTCGCGGACCGTGAGATCAGGCTCCAGCCCTTGGGTCGTCGAGGTGCCGCAGGACGTGGTGTTCGACGCGCTGCTGCCGCAGCGCTGCAATGGCCGCGCCGCCCTATCGACGATCAGTTTTTTCGCCAGCGGTACGTCATGTGGCGGCACGATCCGCCTGACGCGCCTCGGGAATGCGGTCGAAGTGCGTGTCAACTGGCTCACGGGAGGAGTTGAAATTGTCGCCAAGGACCTGCTCTAGGCGCTTGAGAGAGGGCGGCTTCACCCTGGTCGAGGCGGTCGTCGCGCTGGCCTTGGTGGCGGTCGGACTGGCCGCGATCGGAACCCTCGTCGCGACCAATTCGCGCGGAGCCTTGAAACTGAATCAGCACGCCGCGCTGATCAACGCGGCTCGCGTCGTGATAGCGACGTTGCCGCGGGCTGGTGATCCCATGCCTGACGATCTCCGGGGACGTGTTGCGGACCATCGGTGGCAAATGCGCCTAACGCCGTTCGCTGACCAGATTTCCCTCGTCCCGGAATCGCAGTTCGTCCCGCAACGCGTCCAGTTACGCGTGCAGGCCCCTGGAGGCGCGGTGATGTCGTTTGAAACCGTTCGCCTGCAGAACCGGAGTACCGTGCGGTGATGAAACGGACGCGGTGTCGCGCGGAGGAGGGGTTCACGC
This sequence comes from Bradyrhizobium sp. Leaf396, assembly GCF_001424605.1. Classification (NCBI taxonomy): domain Bacteria; kingdom Pseudomonadati; phylum Pseudomonadota; class Alphaproteobacteria; order Hyphomicrobiales; family Nitrobacteraceae; genus Bradyrhizobium; species Bradyrhizobium sp. Leaf396. The sequence continues at coordinate 180,344 of NZ_LMQJ01000066.1, read as the reverse complement.
TTTTCGAGGCGCTGGTCGCGCTGGCGCTCATGGGCCTCATCATGGGCGCACTGGCCTCCGTGACATCGCAATGGCTTCCGAGCTGGAACCGCGGAATCGTCCGGGCGCAACGCAGCGAAGAGGTCGCCATCGCGCTGGATCGGTTGGCGGCGGACTTGTCCGCGGCCGAATACGTGACGAGGATGGACAACACGCCGCTGTTTCGCGGCAGCGAGCGGTCGGTGATTTTCGTCCGGTCGGTGCTTGGGCCAAACAGCCGGCCGGGGCTGGAGATCGTGCGGATCTCGGAGATCAATGACAGGGGCGCGACGGCACTGGTTCGCATGCGGGCTCCCTTCGTTCTGCTGCCGCCCGGAGATCCGCGCAAGGACGAGATCCAGTTCGTCGATCCGGTTGTGCTGTTGCGATTGCCTTATCGCGCGAGCTTCGCCTATGCAGGCCCCGCTGGCGTCTGGAGCAGCCGCTGGCTGAATTCCGGCGAATTGCCGACGGCAGTACGCTTCGATGTCAGGGATTCAGAACGCGGGACGCTGATTTCGAGTGCCGCACGCATTCATGTCGACAGAGCAGCACCGCGGCCGGATCCGTCACTTCTGCAGGAGCCGCCCCGCTCCGGAAATCGGCCAACGTAATGCTCGCCACGCGCACCAGGTCCAGGAAGGTCGCGCCGGCAGAGGACGGATTCATCGTCGTCGTGACCCTTTGGCTGCTTGTCGGACTGACGGCGCTCGTGACGGTCGCGTCGGTCTACATTGGGCAATCGGCTCAGGCGCTTTCGACGCTGGACGCTTCGGCGCAATGGGAGATGCTGAGCTCCGCGGGTGTCGAACTGGCCGCTTACCAGCTGTCGGGCCCGGCGACTATGCGGCGCCCGAGCCATGGCGGGTTTGCGTTCCGCCTCGCAAACGCGACAGTCCGCGTGGAATACATGGCGGAATCGGCGCGCATCAATCTCAATATGGCGCCGACATCGATGCTGGCCGGCCTGTTCAGGGCACTCGGCGCATCGGCCGAGGAGGCCGACATCCATGCCCTGCGCGTCGCCGCATGGCGGAGTGCGCCGAAGCCGGACGGTCAGGACACCGAGCCAGGGAGCTACCAGGCGGCCGGCCTCTCCTATGCGCCGCGGCAGGCGCCGTTCAGCAGCAGTGACGAATTGTGGCTGGTGCTCGGCCTTCCCACAACGCTTGTCGAGCGGGCGATGTCCTTCGTCACCGTCTACAGCGAAATGGCGGAGGTCAACGTGCTCGATGCCGCGCCGCAGGTCATTGCAGCCCTGCCCAACATGACCTCCGCCAAGCTCGAGGCGTTCCTCAGCCAGCGTGCCGAGTTACCACGCGACAACCCGGAATTCGTCATCGGGGCACTCGGAGGAAGACAGGCGGGCGCCACAATTTCGGCCAGCAACGCCTACCGGGTGCGGATGCGCATCACCTTGCAGGACGGCCGGCAACGGACGCCGGAAGCCGTCATCCAGATGTCGGAACCAGGTGATCCAAAGGCCTTTCACGTGTTGTCGTGGACGGATGAGGTCGATCCCGAGCGAGCAGGGCGGCCGCGGCAGCGAGAGGGCAGATGAGCATTCCCGGTCAGATCGCGACCGCATTGTCTTTATGGATCGACAGCGTTGCCGCAACGCTGAGCACGCAACTGGACCGCGCGCGTCACACGCGGCGAATTCTGCTCAGCGAGGACAACCAGGGCGGCTTCTCGATGCGTCTGGCGGACCCCGCCGCCAAGGAGACGGATTTGCCCGAGGTGCGAATCCAATTCGTGGACGGCGCAATTTGCGAAACGATCCCGGATGCGTGGTCGGCGGCGATGAAGGGTGCAATGATCGATATCGTCCTTCGACCATCGCGATTCGTGTTTCGCCCTCTCGAGTTACCCGGCCGCGCCGTCGAATTCCTGGAAGGCATCATCCGCGCCCAGATCGACAGGCTGACACCCTGGAATCCGGATGATGCGGTGTTCCGCTGGACCGAGCCGCGGGCAAAGTCCGACGATCATGTCGAACTGACCGTCATTGCAACAGCGCGAAGAGCCATCGTCTCGTTGTCCCAGTGCTTCCTGGATAGGGGGGCGGCGGCCGTTGAGATTTCGACAAGTGCGGCGGGGGACGAACGTGTGTTGGTGCTTAAGCTCAGCGTCGATGGCGGGACGAGTGCGCTTCGTATCCGAAGGGGCCTCATCGCCGTGCTGGCCTCGACGGGAGTGCTGGCCATGCTGTCGGTCGGGGTGGGCGGCATCGTGACGGATTCGTACGATACCGAGCAGCAGCAAATTCAGCGCCGGATCACGGAAATGCGCGTGATCGCCCGCGGACATCAGGGGCCAGGAAATACTGCGCTCGAACTGCTCGCCCGCCGCAAGCAGACCATGCCGTCGGCGGTCATGGTGCTGGAGGATTTGTCGGCAGTTTTGCCGGACCACACCTATGCGACCGAACTGCGGATCGAAGGTGCAAGGCTGCAGATCAGCGGTATAACCGCTGATGCCGCTTCGCTGATCCAGGTGCTCGAGCAGTCGCCGCATCTGACCGGTGCCGGCTTCTTCGCACCGACAACCCGCGCCGCCGGCGAAGCTGGCGAGCGGTTTCATATCGAAGTCAAGATCAAGCCGCAGTTCGGGTCGGGCACATGAACTGGCCGAAAATCGAATCGTATCTCGCTCGGTACCGGGTGGCTGCCGCCGTCACCTATGTCGCTCTTGTCCTGCTTTTCGTCTTTACGACCATGCAGACGACGATTGAGATACTGGACAGCCGTGACGCGGCGATATCGAGCGGCGAGATCCTCCAGACACTCGAATCCCGTCATCAGACCCCTCGCACGATGGCGCGCACCGAGGCTGGCGTGCCGATCGGATCGCCGTTCCTCGAAGGCCAGACAGCGTCGGTTGCAAGTGCCATGCTGCTCCAGCGGGTGCTCGCTGCGGCCAAACGCGTCAGCGGCAATACGCTCTCGTCGCAGGTCGACATCCAGGGGCCGCAGGCCAAATCCGGTTTCGTTTCGGCGACGTTCAACATCGAGCTCGCCTCGGCATCGCTCCAGGCACTGCTGTATGATCTGGAGGCGGGCATGCCCTTCGTCTTTGTCGACGAACTGGTTGTGCAACCGGTTTCCGGCAATCCCGACCGGATGCGTGTCGTCCTAGGCATATCCGCCCAGCGACGCGCTGCGAAGTGAGGGACTCAGGTTCGGTGAATCTCCGGGGGCGGTCCGGTTCGGAACAGCAGGAGCAACAGCGACATGCCGAATGCATCACCCAGACTGAGGAGCTGCGGTTGAAAGAAGGCCCCGAAGGCGAGGGCGAGCAGACCGGCGAAGTGGGCCGAGGCGAAGCGGCGGTCCCGTATCGTTCTGCGGCCCGACCGCAAGGCTTCAACGCCGGCACGGCCGACGGTCCATGCGAAGAAAAAGATGATCAGGCCCCCGCCGATGACGCCGAACTCGACCAATGTCTTGAGATAGCCGTTATGACCGGCCTGGAAGGCCAAAGCGCGCTTGAAGCCAATGCCGAGCGGATAATTGGTGATGGTGGAGAGCGCCCCATACCAGTATTCGTCGCGTCCCGTGAATCCCGACGACAGGTTGCGGTTCGGATCGTCGAGCGCGAGGATGGTCGCGATGTATGGCGATAATGGTATGATCGCCAGCAGCAGCAGTCCGAGTGCTGCCAGCTTCCATGGGGTCAGAGACCTGAATGTGAGCTCGTGTGCGGCGAATGCGGTGACGCAGCCGATCATCGCAAAGCGCGAGCTGACCAGCGCAACCATCGCGAAGCAGCCGATCCTCACGCCGACGGCGACAAGGCCGGGACGGAATTGGCTGAGGATGAAGGCCATCAGCAATGGCGCAGCGAACAGGTTCGGCTGGATACCGCCCACGTTTCGGTTCTCTGGCAGGCCGAGGATGGCGAGAGCCGAGACGCCGAACACGCAGAAGATCGCCGAGGCGGTGCCGAACGCAATCTCGAGGTCGTCCGACGCGAGGGTCCACATCACCGATAGTGCGAAGGCCGTCAGCACCAGCAGGATCGTGTAACAGATTCCGATGAACGCCGCGCCGTGGTCGCCCTGCAGCTGAAGGATCATGGACAGATAGATGATGACGATGATCGCGGCTTGCGCAACGTCCAGCCGCCCGAAGCTGGTGACGAGTTGGACAGGGCGGGTCAAAGCGATCGTTGCCACGAACAGCACGAGCCCTGCGATCTGACCGATGAGGACGCCGCCACCCGAGCCGAACGCGGTGGGCACGTCGGCAAAGTCTTCGGTCACACCGATCATCGGGAAGCACAACAGGCCGCACCAGGCCCAGAACGCGAGCAGAACTGCAAGGGCCGGGGCGCGGCCGGCAACGGATCGATCCGCCGTTGTCCCGAGGGTCATGGACATGACGGCTCATCCCGAAGGCGGATGTGGTCGGGCGGCAATCCAGCTCGATAACGCCGTATCATGGCGGCATAGGCAGCTTCGAGCTGGCGAGTGTATTCGGCGGTATCATAGAGCGGAGTTCTCAGCCGGTTCACGGCGAGCTTGGCCCTGAGCGCGGCCAGGCGTTGCCGATCATGAGCGAGTTGGATGGCGAGCTGCTCGTAGGCGCCCAGAGACTCTGTGACAAGTTCCGGCAGGCCTGTTGCGCTGAGAAGACTGGCGCCGACACGGCCGGCGAAAGTCTCGCCGCGACAGGTGAGAACCGGCAGACAGGCCCAAAGGGCATCGCTCGCCGTGGTATGGGCGCCATAGGGAAGGGTGTCGAGAAAGAGATCCGCGCGACGCTGCCGCGCCAGATGATCGGCGGGCGGCAGGCGACCGGCAAAGACGAGGCGCCCGGGGTCGATCCCGCGCTGCGCGGCCTCCGCACGCAAATTCACGGCCGCTGCCGGATTATCCTGAAATAGCCAGAGCACGCTGCCCTCGACGGCGCGGAGAATACGCATCCACACCGAGAACACGTCCGGCGTAATCTTGTAATTGTCGTTGAAGCAGCAGAAGACGAAGGCATCCTCAGGCAGACCGTGGTCGGCGCGCGAGCCGGTGTCCTCTGCGATGACCCGGCTGCGATCGTTGGGCTGGTAGCTCTCAGGCATCCAGACGATCTTTTCCTGATAGGCCTCGGCTTCCCTTTCGGGAATGACGTGCCGATCGGCTACGATGTAGTCGATGAAATCCGCTCCCATGGTGCCGGGAAAGCCGAGATAGTTGATCTGCAGCGGGGCCGGACGCCGGGCGAAAATTCCGGTGCGGGCATCCTGCGTGACCCCCTTGAGATCGATCAGAATGTCGATCTCGAGGCGATGGATCAGGCCAGCGATTTCGACGTCCCCAAGTGGCTTGGCGTCAATGAATCTGTCGAACGCGGAGACGATCCGTTGGCGCATCTCTGAACCGTCATCCGGCCCGATCGATATCGCTGTGATCTCGAAAGCCCGCCTGTCGTGGTGTTCGAAAACCCCTGCCATCAAATGCGAGGTCGCATGTTGATGAAAGTCGGCGGAAACATAGGCCAGCCGGATCCTGTCCTGATCCCGGCTCTCGCTGCGGCGGGGCAGGGCCGCTGTTCCGGAATGGTGATGCGCCACCCATGAACGCGCACACTGCAGCTGGTCCATCGGGCTGGAAGGTATGGCGACCAGCATCAAAGGTGCAACGAGGCCAGAGCTCCGCACCGATGACTTCACGGCCTCGCAGCCGGCATCGAAGCCGGCCCAGTCGCAGAGATGCATCCTGACGCGCAGACATGCGGCTGCGACTTCCGCATGCTGGGGATTCAAGGCAAGTGCTCTGTCCCAGGCAGTCAACGCCTCGTCGTAGCGCTTCTGCTGATAACTCACCTGACCTTTGCCCAGCCATGCGCGCGCGAATTGCTGATTGCAGGCGATGGCCCGGTCGAAGGCGGCCGCCGCCTCGTCGTGCTGCCCGAGAAACAGCGCTGCCGTGCCGCGTCCTGTCCACGCCTCCGCAGACCCGGGCTCCGCGGCAATCGCGTTGTCGAATGCCGCGGCCGCGTCCTGTTGACGGCCGGAGCGAAGCAGAACCTGCCCTTTACCACACGAGGCCGATGCAAGCTGTGGTCTCAAGTCCAGCGCCCGGTCGTAGGCCGCGGCGGCTTCCTCGATGCGTCCGAAATCGAGCAATGCATTGCCGCGTCCGACCCAGGCGTCGGCCAGGTCGGGACGCATCGCAATGGCGCGGTCATAGGAAATGAGTGCCTCGCCGTGACGCCCGTTCACGACGTGGATCGTTCCGATGTCGAGGTACGCCTCCGCCAACTGGGGCTGCAGCTCCAGCGCCCGGTGGTAGGCCGCGAGAGCCTGCTCGTAGTGTCCCGTCTTGGCAAGAGCCGAGCCGAGCATGAAGTGCGCGGGAAAATGGCGGGGATGATGTCTGACGAGACGCGTCAGCAGTTCGACCGCTTCGCTCGATTGCCCAAGCGCAAGATGGCCGGCGGCGCCGGCATGCAGAAGGGCAAGACTGGTCGGGGCGAAGGGCAAAGCATGCCGGCAAAGATGAACGAGCTCATCATGCTCGCCCGCACGGTGCAGCACGGCCGCATAATTCTCGATGAACTCCACATTGGTGTAGGTCGACCCCAGGGATTGCTTCATGAGGCGCTTGGCACGCGCAAGGTTTCCGGACGCGGCTTCCGTGACGCCCAGCAGATGTACGGCCTGCAGATTGTTCGGATTTTTCTTGACAATGCGTTCATACAGTTTCGCGGCACCTGCGATATCCCCCATGTTATGCAGGGAAAGCGCCCGGTCTAGGATCTGTGCCTCGTTACGCATTTGAAAAAACAGCGTCCGCTGAAGTCGGCACCAAGCCAATTCCGTTTCGTATTTTGTCAATTGCACAGGACTATGACAGCCGAGAACAGCGAGCGGGATGATGACATTCCGGTGTAATCAGGGGCGTAACATGAGTTACGTTGGCCGCGTTGCATCTTACGTTGTTTCTGTTATGAGCCTGCGGAGCGCAGTTTGGTTGGGAGGCGACCTTGTCGTTGATGTCCAATAGGTATGTCCTGCAACTTCGGCGCGTCGCGCGCGCGGCGGGTGTACCGCGCATGCTCGGCCGGTTCGCAAAGGACTACGAGAGCCCATTCTCGAAGCAATTGATGCTCGCATGCCGTCAGGGGGACGTCGTGTGGGACGTCGGCGCCAATGTCGGACATTATACGGTCAGCTTCTCGGATTGGGTGGGGGTCTCGGGCAAGGTGTTCGCGTTCGAGCCCGACGCCGCCAACCTGCCGAAACTGCAGTCGGCCTGCGCCGAGCGTCAGAACGTCAAGATCCTGGGCTGTGGGCTGTCGGAGAAGACTGAGCGAAGCCGCTTTCTGGGCGACGGAGGCGACGGAACGACGTCGCATGTTGTTCGGTCGGGCGAAAGCATCCCCGAGGGCACGATCGAGGTCCAGCTCAGAACCGGCGACGAGGTCATCGCCAGCGGACAGGCGGCTGTCCCGGACCTGATCAAGATCGATGTCGAAGGTCATGAACTGTCGGTCCTGAAGGGGTTGCAGGAAACCTTGACGAGCCGGCGCCTGCGCAAGGTCTTCGTCGAGGTGCATTTTGGTGTGCTCGATCGCAGCGGCCGCACCGACGATCCGAAGCGGATCGAGGACATCCTGAAGGGCAGCGGTTTCAAGCTGAGCTGGACCGACGCCTCGCACATTCTGGCGTCCCGGTCGGCATGATCGCGCCCTTGGCAACCGGAGCGATACGCATGCTCTCCCCGCAACAGCCGATGAAGGCGGATGGCTCGACCGCTCCCGGCAACTGCCTGTTCTGCCGGCGTCCCGGGCCGACCTACTGGTTCTCGAAGCAGTCCAAGCATAACGGTCAATTCTATCCACTCTTCTGCTGCTCGAGCTGCGGCGGTGCTTTCGCCTATCCAATCCCGACCGAGCAGGAGCTGTACGAGTTCTATTCGGGCACGCAGAGCGCGCTCGAAGTCAGTCTGACGAGCAGCGACGTTCTTCAGCAGTACAATCAGGCCATTCAGGAAGAACGCGACTTTCCGAATTCCACGATCGATGCAGCCAGAATCGCCGACAACTTCCGCCGGCTGGCGCCCGGCCGCAAGGCACTGGACGTCGGCTGCGGCTATGGATTCTTTTCCCGGGCGCTGGTCCAGGCCGGCTTTACGGTCGACGCGATCGAACTCGGAGAAGCCTCGCGCAAGATCCACGCCCGCATGAACGGGTTCGAGGCGCGTGCCGAGCCGTTCAATGCCGACTTCGCGCGTCGCAACGCCGGCATCTACGATGCCGTCCTTCTTTCTCAGGTGCTCGAGCATCTGCCGATGGATGCCGATCCGGTCGGCAGCCTGAACGTTCTGCTGAAGAAAGGAGGCGTTTGCGCGATCGCCGTCCCGCATTTCAGGTCCTATGTGTCGATGCTCCAGGGCAAGAACGACATGTTCATCGTGCCTCCCGAACATCTGAACTTCTTCACTGTGAAAGCACTGACCGCGGCATTCGAAAGCCGCGGTTTCGAAACCGTCAAATGCGAGACGGTCAGCAGGTTCGATTATCGCAAGTTCGGGAGGAGGTACGGAGCGCTGTCCCCCTTGCCATCTGCCGCGCTCAAGGGACTGCTCGGACTCTCGACCCTGATGAACAAGGGCATGTTCGTCAACGGGTATTTCAGGAAGAAGTAGTCGTCCTACAGATCAAGCCCGGTCAGGCGGCGGAGCTCCGCCCGCAGCTGTGATCGATCGTGGATGTGGCCAACGGCGCTTTCGAGCTCCGCCACCTTTGCACCAACCAGGAACCGGTACCAGAGGCCTTGCAGGCCGTGATAGACGAGGCCCTGCTTGCCGTCGAGGATCCCAAGTTGGAAGATCAGGCGATACAGAAAATAGGACGGCGCGCTGATCTGATAGGGTATCCGGTTGTATAGCCTTTCCTTGATCCACCGCTTGAACGCAGCCTGGCGCGAGCCCTGTTTGTCACCGGACGGGGCGGCCCCTGTGCGAAGGCCGGTACGGCTGCTGATGACCTCAACTGCCTCGCGCGTCGCATATTTGTTATGCTTGTCGGTGAAGTGCGTGAGATCGTTGAGATTGTGGTCGGCGAAACCGCCGTCGAAGGTGATCGTGCGGCCGCCCCAAACCACGACGTGTTCGTCCATCCATCGGTCCTCCACCCGGCCGTGACCGCGTCGCCAGATCCGGAGGAGGACCAGGGGGTAGCGGCCGCCATGGCGTATCCAGCGGCCGAGGAAGATGTGCTTGCGCTTGAGGTTGACGCCGACCACGTCTTCGCCGAGACGGGGCAATTCGTCCCTGATACGGGCAGCGAGATCGGCTTCGATCACCTCGTCGGCATCAAGCCGCATGATCCACGTGGCTGAAATCGACTGGTTGTCGAGCGCCCACTGAAATTGCTTGGCCTGGTTGACAAACTTGTTCTGCAGGACGAGAGCGCCATGGGCGCGGGCAAGCTCGACCGTTCGATCGGTGGAGAAACTGTCAACGACGATGGTTTCGCTCGCGATCCCCGCGACGGAGGCCAGCGCCCGAACGATATGTCGTTCCTCGTTATACGTCAGAATGATGACGGCAAGACTCGGAATGTCACTGTCCTTCGTCATATGCTGGTGCTGCTGATCGCTTCGTCATTGGGAGCCTGTCGCCTGATCTAGTGTCACTCCTGAACAGAACTGTGACAGGAGGCGAGTGGGAGTGATACGCGGCGAACACAGTGTGCCGTCGTGTTATCGGTCTGTAACATTGTCAAACCATACGGTGGCGATGCTTGCGCGGTGGTCGCCGCGCGGTCGCGCGAACATCGGCGCATCGGGAATGTCATGCTTGAAACGAGCGCCGCGAAGTCCTCGCCCGGACCGGATCGATCGCCCCCGCGCACGAGCCACGGGCTGGCTGGACGGCTACGACTCGCGTCGGGTCGATGGTCCCAGATCGTCAATGTCGGCATGATGGTGACAGGGCTCGCCCTAGGCCAAGGCGCAATCTTCGCCGTCCAGACCGCTCTCTTGGCCGCAGGCGAATATGAGCTGCTCGCAATCTTCGCGATGCATTACTCCTTTGCCATGCTGGGCATTATTCTCGTCGACGCCGGCGCGAATGTCACGTTGGCCCGCGCCGTCGTGAATCTGTCGCCGGGTGGAGAGCCGAACGGGAAGGTCTGGCAAACATTCGCCGATACCAGCGCCATCAGGATGTCCAACGCCTTGGTCGTTGGAGGGTCCGCCATGCTTTACGCGCAGATCTCGGGCGACCCGCTGGGCCGATGGTACGTGTTCCTCGCGATACCTGGTCTGCTGCTGTGGTCCATCAACGGTGTCGGCCTGCTCGACGGACTGCGACTGAGCGGGGTCAGCGGAATGACCGGTTCGATCGCCTACGTCGTCAACGCGCTCGGACTGCTGATTGCCTCTTATCGCTCTCGAGAAGCCGCCGGGGCCATCCTGGGCGTCGCGTTTTCGCTTGGATATGTCCTGACACTCTTGGCGCAATGGGCGGCTCTGACCTGGAAAGGCTGGCGGCTCCGCGTCCACAAGCCATCAAGGGCCGGGCTGGCAAGGGCGTTCAAGGACGGCATGGCCCTTTCGTTCCAGATCGTCCCGGGGCAAATCAACATGCGTGTCCAGCTGGTCTTGAGCGCGGCCTATCTCGGGGCGGAAACCACGGCTGTGTTCGTCTATGCCAAGCAGATCGTCACCGCCGCTACCCAGGTTCTTCAATTCGTCCTGCGGGTCGAGTTTCCGGACCTTGTCGAGCGCCTTGCGTCGTCTCAAAAACAGAGCCTCTCCGGCATCATGGGGGCCCAGAAGATGACGCTCGCCTGCGCCGTGCTGTTTTCCGCGGGAACGATGCTGCTCGCCGGCGCGGCTGCCGTCTGGTTCGACGGCGCGCTGCATCGTGTTGCGATCGTCATGGTCGGATTTGCGCCGACCATCTTCACAGTCGCGCTGTTGCAGATGACCTGGCAAGGTCTTGCGGCGGCGGGAGCCTATGCAGCGTCGGCCTGGGCGCTGGCGATCGGTGCAGCAGTCGGCGTCGTTGCGAGCTATTGTCTACTTTCGCTGCTTCACGTATTCGCCTTCGCGGCCGCGGAGGTGCTGTTGAATTTCGTGACGCTCTATGTCGGCTATCGCTTTCTCGAGCGCGCGCGCCTGACGATGGGGGCCGCCGAGCGGACCTGAAATTCAGGGGCGCTCCAATTCGGAGGCGCTTCTTGCGGACAGCACGCCACGGCTCGGCGCACGCATGGATTGCCGCGAGAAAAGCCTGCCCGGCGCATCCGGACGGCGCCGGCTTCCGGTCGAGACGTGCTCGATCGAGCGCGCCGGCAGGGCCGGCTGTTGGATGAGCGCCGCGGGCGAGGGGGCACATTGCGGAAGCGCCATGAACTCGCGCTCCAGCGAGCGCATGATCGAGATCCGGTCCCATTTCTGCTCGGCACGCCGGCGCGCAACGGCACCCATTCGAGCCCGGAGCGCGTCGTCGCTGGCCAGGGTCAGGAGGGCTCTTGCGAGCGCGCCTGCGTCGCTTGGCTCGATGACGAGCCCTGCGCCCTCGACCTCTGCCGCAAGGCCGGTGCCGGGCTTTGCCATTGCGACCAACGGGCGGCCCGAGGCCAGCATGCCGGCGAGCTTGGACGGAAGCACCAGGTCCGCAATCTCCGCCTTCTGCGGCAGCAGCTGGATGTCGGCCGTGCTGAGCAGTTCCGAGACGCGATCGAGCGGCTGAAGATCGAGAAAACGAACGTTGGTCAAACCTTGCGACATCTGCATCAGCGCCGGCTTGGCAGGTCCGTTGCCGCACAAGACGAATTTGAGCGACGGATGGAGATCCTCGACGGCCGCGGCGGCTTCCACGATCAGCTCCAGCCCCTGCTTGTTCGACATGGCCCCGGAATAGAGGGCAACGATATCGCCCGCTTCGAGGCACAACTCGGCCCGGAGCGGCGTCTGGCGGCAACCTGGTGTGACGGTGCCGGTATCGATCCAATTACGGAATTCGCGCAACCTGCCTGGCGCGATACCCTTGTGCTCGAGGCGCGCCATCATTTGCGGCGAGATTGTCGAGACCCTCTCGAACGCCTTCAGGATCCAGCGTTCGAATGCCGCCATGATGCGGCGCATGACGCCGCCGCGCAGCAGGCCGACCTCGAATGCCGCGTCCACCTCCAGGTCCTGGACGTGAACCCAGGGCGCCGCGCCGACGAGGCGCGCGGCGAGCGCGGCAACCGGCGCGGACAACAGGGAGGGGGCGACCACGAACACGATATCAGGCCGCCAGAACAAGGCCCCTGACAGCAGCGGACCGGCAGCCGAGACCAGGAAGGACGCATGGTGAAGCAGCCGCCTCAGGCCGGAGGGGCGCGCTGGAACGTAAATCGGTGCCCTGATCACCTCGACGTCGTTCAAACGTTCACGGACATACCATGAGGAACGATATCGCTGCGGGATACTCCAGTCCGGATAATAGGGAGGTCCGGTCACGACGCGGACCTCATGGCCCCACGCGGCCATGCTTTCGCAGAATTCGGTGGTGTATTTCGCAACGCCAATCAGATCGGGAGCGTAATTGATCCCCACCACCAAGATCCGCATGACCGCCCTCATTTCCCCGGCCGAGGCGCTGCCTTCGACCGGCCCAAAATCCCGGCCTGCCGAGCCGGTTGGGCAATCGGGCATGGCGCCCGCAGGGGGAAACGGAATTGGACGTGAAGCAGGAGCGCATTCCGGCCCGGTCCGACGTCAGCGTTCCCGTCTGCGTCTTGGGACCTCTGATATCATTGCGGATGTGACAGTATCACTATAACGATAAGACAGGTAACAATTGAAGGGTATGCAGCTTTCGACGGCATCTGCGTCCCGATGCGAGGACCGGGTCAACAATTGCACTGTGGCGCTTCTGCGGTCACATGCGCGGCGCCGCCTGCAGGTTGCTGACGACGTCGATCAACGCCGACGCCATCCGGTCGACGCTGAAGCGTTCCTGGAACAGCGCGCGCGTCCGCCGCGTCATCGCGCCGCGTTCCTCCGGCGACATCTCCAGCCAGGTTTTGAGGAGATCGAGCGTGCCTGCAGCACTATCTTCGGCGACGAGCCCGGCCTGCGCTGCAACGACCTCCCGCCAGATGTTGACCTTGTTCGAGATCAGGACGGGCAGTCCGCAACCGAGCGCTTCTGCAACGGAGATGCCGAAATTTTCCTGATGCGACGGCAGCATGAACGCTTCGCTGGTGTAGAACGCGCCCCATTTGGCATCGCCCTCCAGCATGCCCGGCCAGGTGATCCGCTCGGCGAGGCCAAGTGTCCTGGCGCGGGCCTTGAGTTCTCCGACCCACCCGGTCTGGTCCGGACCGGCCATCAGCAGGTGCAGGCGCGGCTCCCGGGCGGCGACCTGTGCAAAGGCCTCGACCATCAGGTCGCAACCCTTCTTGGCATGAAGCCGGCCCAGGAACAGCAGCACGCGCTTGCCGCGCAATTCCGGATGACGGGCAAGGAAAGCCTCGCGGAGCGGATCGGCGTCCTGCGGGGGCAGGCGGGTGCCATAGGATACGACACGTTCGCGGGCCTGATAGGGCCAGAACGATTGTCGCGCCAGCAGCCGCTCGTCCTCGCTGGTGAACAGGACGGCCGCCGCGTCGCGCAGCACCCGGTATTCGGCAAAAGGCCAGTAGATCAGCTTCTTGAGGCGCTTGAGCGGATAGGCTCGGTTGAACCAGGGATCCAGCATGCCGTGAGTGAAGATCACGTAAGGCCGCCGCAGTTCGCGCATCACCTGCCAGACTGCGTAGCTGTGATATTGCCAAAGGCCGTTGACGACGACGGCATCGTAGCTGCCCGCATGGGTGCGCAACCAGGAACGCAGCGACGCCGCATAATAATAGCCTCCGCGCCGCGGCGGGCCGAGCGCGTGGACCGGAAGGGGAAAGGCGCTCACATGCGGTGCGACGGGATCATCGGAGGACGCCACTTCGATTTCATGACCCATCTCCCGCAAGCGGAGGCCGCGTTGCAATACGCCCTCGATAGGTCCGCCGAACCTGCGGTCGACCGACGAGACGACATGCAGCAATTTCATCGGTTCACCTCAGGCTGCCGCAAAGTGTCCGTAGAGCTGTTTCGCCCAGTCCCGATATTGCATGACACCGCGGCTCGCTCCGGGATTGAGCCATTGATGTATCGGAACGGAGAACCCCGTTTTGGGTCGATTGAGCACCGATTCCGGCAGGTGCGGCGCCACGCGGCGAACAATCGTGCGCTTTTCATTCGCCGCATCGAGTTCGGGCAGCTCGACGAAGTCGCGAAGCAAGTGCAGGTCGACCAGCGGCACGCGGATTTCGAGCGAATGAGCCATGCCTGCCCAATCGGCGTCACGAAGCAACTGGTTGCGCATGTACCATTGCATTTCAAGCGCCGAGACGGCGAGGCGATCGCGATCAAGCCCATGGATGCTCGCCTTGAGGCGGTCCATCGTCGACAATTCCTGCAAGCCCTCCTTTGCCATTGCGGGGTCCATGAGATCGGCGAGCTCCCAGGGCATGTGAAGCGCTCGCCGCAGGAGATAGGCCCCTGCAAGGCTATGGCCGTACTCGACCAGGCCGGCATATTTCGGCGAAGGCATCAATGACGCAAAGGGTTGGGCGAGACGGCGCAGCAGAACGCCGGCACGCTCGCTGACTGGCGTCCGCTGCATCAGCCTCACGAGTTTCGGCACCTGGTCGAAACTCGGATAGGATCCGAACAGCTCGTCGCCGCCGAGGCCCGAGATGGCCACTTTGAGGCCTTGGGCGGCGGCGGCCCTGGAAACGAACCAGACGTTGATGCCGTCGATCGACGGCTGGTCCATCGCCTCGATCAACCGGCCGCGATCGCTCTCGAAATCATGCGCGGCGATGCGGTGCAGCGTATGTCTTGCATGAAGCAAGCCTGCCACTTCGTCGGCCAGTCCCGCCTCGTCGTGCGGACTATCGGCATATTCATTGAAGCCGAGGGTGAGTGTGCGCAGTTCTCCGCCATGTGCGGCGCACGCCGCGAGCATCGTGGAGTCGAGGCCCGCCGACAGGAACACGCCGACCGGAACGTCGGCCACCATGTGGGCGGCAACGCTGTCTTTCACTGCTGCAGCGATCTGGTCGATCGCGTCGTCCGCGCGGCCTTTCGGGGCCGATGGCAGATGGCTGAGAGCGTCGGTCACGTCCGCGAATTTCACTGGCGGCGTCGCGCGCCCGCTCCCAAAACGCTGCCAATGGCCGGGGGGCAAGGCCCGGATTCCGCGATGGAGCGTGAAGGGTTCGGGCACCGATCCCCAGAGCAGGAAGCCTGCATGCCCGGCTGGCTCGGGCCTTCGGTCGACGGGCGTCAGGAGCAGCGGCTTGACCTGCGATGCGAAGCGCACGGTCCGGCCGTCGTCCGCAACATAGAGCGGCTTTATGCCGAAAGGGTCCCGCGCCAGCAGCAAATCCCGCCGTCCGGCATCCCATAATGCGAAGGCGTACATGCCGCGCAGATCCTCGAACATGCCGGTGCCCCGCTTGGCATAGAGCTTCAGCAGCACTTCGGTGTCGGACTGAGTGCGCGTCGTCACACCCTGGCTGTTCAAGCGGGCGCGCAACGCCTGATGATTGTAGATCTCGCCGTTGAAGCAGATCCAATTGCCGGTTTCGGGATCGAGCATCGGCTGCGCGCCGCCTTCGCTCAGATCGATGATGGCGAGGCGCCGATGCGCGAATCCGACGCGCGCGTCCTCCGACAACCACAGGCCCGCCGCGTCAGGACCGCGCGCAGTCATGGCGTCCCGAACGCGCAGCAGTTCGGACCGGTCGACCGGGGGGGCATCGGGGCCGTAGGCAAACGAGCCGTTGATTGCGCACATGACTCAGTAGTCCCCAGCTGAGAAAGGCCGCGACCGGGCATCAGAGGGATGCATCAGGATGCTCCAGCCAGCGCGTGAGCTGACGTGAGCGCTTGCCGCAAGGCAGAGGCGAGCGCCGGCGCCGGCGCTGCCGCGCATGCCGCCAGGTTGCGCTGCATATGTTCGGTCCGGAACATCGAGACGATTACGATGCCGTCGGGATTGTTGGCGAAAGCAAAGCGCACGAGCAGGTCGGCGCCATCCCGAGGGAATTCGATCCCATGGGCCCGCGCAACGGCACTGACGTGTCTGGCGCGGTCTGCGGAAAGGCCGGCAACGACCTGCCTGGCATCCGTATCGAAAGCCCCGTGCGTCACGAACAGAGGGGGGGAGGAGAGCCGCCCCCGCAGACTCGGTGCGGCATTGTCGAGCGGCGTGTCACGAAACTGCGCGATGTCGATCGGCTTCCCGCTGAGGGCGGCTGCCATCACGCTGGCGGGTTCGCCTGCGACGGATAGCGCGCGCACATATCCCTTGTCGACGAGACGGCAAAGCCTGTCGAAAATGTGGTCGCTCGCGGCCTCGTCGGGTGTCGGGTCGTGCAGCGCAAGAACATCGACATAGTCCGTTCCGAGTGCGCGAAGGCTGTTCGTGACAGACGCCTCGATGGCCTCGGCATCGATGGCCGCGCGCCTTCCGGTCGGGCGCGCCCCGGACGCAATCCGCCGAAGGGCGGGAAACGAGGCAACCGCCTGGCGGGCGGCGGGTCGAAGCAATCGCGCGGTGAGCGACAGCTGCGGCGGGGCGATGCCGAATTTGGTGCAGATCGCGACTTTGTCGCGCCGCCCGCGAAGCGATCGGCCGAGCAGCGCTTCCGCACGTCCGTCGCCATAGGGAGGAGCGACGTCAAACCAACTGACGCCAAGGTGCAGCGCGCGCGCGATCGCACGCTGGCCTTCCACTGCCGAAATGCGCGAGCCCAGCGACGCGCAGCCAAAACCGATCGCCGAAACTTCGAGACCTAGCCTCGGAACACGGACGAGTCTCATGCCGCTACTCCAAGATAGCCGGGTCGCGCATTCTCCGAAAGATGCGCAGCCAGTCTCAACGCGAGAGCTACGGCGGAAAAGGTTGGGTTCGCGTGGCTTGAGGAGACGAATACCGAGCTCGATGCCACGTAGAGGTTTTCGATGCCGTGGACACGGCAGTCCGCGTCGACGACACTGTCCTCGGCGCTCATGCCCATGCGGGTCGTGCCGATTTGATGGAAGCCGTCCTTGGCCTGATCCAGCACGCTGGCGAGGCGCACCCCTGCCGGCACGTGATAGTCGAGACGCCCGTATCCGGACTCTCGCAGTGACCAGTCGAGGATTTCATGGGCTCGAACGACAGACCGTGCATCGGATTCCGAGAAGCGGAGGTCGATGTCGAGGAAGGGCAGTCCCAGCGCATCCTTGCGGTCGGACAGGCTGACACGGGAGTTGCCGTTCGGTCCCTGCTCGGCCAGGAAATGCAGCGCATAGCGACCTTCCGCGCTTCGTATCAGGAAGCCCGGCCGCCGAGGCGTGGCGAGAAAGCGCTCCCGAACGATGGTGGCGAGATTTTGCAATGTTGCGAACGGCGACCGGAACACATTCAGCAGATGCTCGCTCCAGCGATGCGGCGCCGGCCCGACATGTATCGCGCGAATGGCTTCAGGCAGCAGGCGCCGGCCGATCAGCGGCACGGCGAGCGCCATCCAGACCAAGGAGAGAATGCCATTGCGGTGGGCGGCTCTATGGAATGGCGGATTGTCGAGCCAAAAGGCGATGTTGAGAAGTCTCTCGCGCTGCTGTACCTCGGGCGCAAGTGTGAAGCGCCGGCGTACATACACACCCTCGTCGAGAAAAAAGTCGTGAGCCGCCGCGGCGGCAGGGTTCGCGAGAACGACGTCGGCAATCTTGCCGGACGCGTGACCCATGTAGAAACGGCCGAGCGAGCTGCCGAGCAGGCCGGGCCGCTTCTGCTGCGCAACCAGGAGAAGCCGCGTTGTCTCCAGGCCGCCGCACGACAGCACCGACGACCTCGCCGCAATGCGGCAGCTCTTGTGAGCATCGCGAGCGATCAGCTCCGCGACGCGACGGCCGTCGTCAGACAGCTTGATTTCCGTGACGGTTGCACCCAACACCACCTTGATGAGGGTGGATTGCGCGAGACGCGCGCGATGCCTTCGCCCGGCGTCGATGTCAGCCGTCCAACGCTCGAGCTGATCGGTCCGGACCTCGTCGCCGAGCGAGGAAGATGTGGGTGGAGCGGTGAAGCGCGCGGGGCCAATGCCGAAGAAGGCGGCCGCGGCGTCGTACCAGGACGATAGTTCCCGGTGGCCGATCGGCCAAGCGGCGCCCGGAACGTGGAGACGATGGGCGAAATCGACCTGGTCGAACGGAACGCAGCGGCCGCCCCACCAGCGCGACGTTCCACCCAGTCCGCGGCGAATTGCGAGCTGCGTCGGCGCGTGTCGCTGTTCGTCGGCCGAATGGGCGGCCGACAACGAAGCCGCGAATTCGTCAGAGCCTTCGGCTCCCGACTCCAACAGGACCACGGAAAGGCCGCGTTGTTCGCACGCGAGCGCCAGGGCGATACCGACGGGACCGCCGCCGACCACGCAGACGTCACATGGTCCGAGTTCGCCAGCCTCGGCGAATGAGGTCAGCATCCTTGTGCCTCGTCTGGCGCCGCAGAGACCGTGACCGTCACCGCCATGCTCTCTACCCTGATATTACGCGCGAGGCCGTATCTATGCGGCCAGCTGCGCGAGCGAACGCGCGCTTCTCTAGCCAATGTTACTCGTTACCGCAATGCGTCGATGTGTTTGATAATCGACAAACGATATCGTCAAACTGTAATGTTTCTTTGATATCGGCTGCGCCTCAGGAAGCAGGGGTGGGCTGGAACGGTTGCCGCAATACGTGTGCGGCGATGATCCAGGACCGCAAGGTCGGGACGAGTGCCGCTTCGTCATGACCGCCAGGCGTCCTCCCGCTGTCGTCTCGTGAGTTGTTCGGAAATGTCCAAGCCGCGCCGGCACCAAGCTTCCGAACGACTATCGCTGATATCGAATCTGCCGCGGCCGACAGCAGACGTGAATGAGACGCCGGCCGACGAGCTCCGGGCGGTCGATCTTCCGAGCGCAGCTCAGCCGAGGTCATGGATCAAGCGCGCCAGCTTATTCGTGCTGTTGTTCGGCGCAGTCTGGATTGCGCTGGGGGCGGCCTATGTCCTGCTTTCGTTCCTCAGGCCGGGCTCGGTGGTCATCGCGGAAGCAAAGTTCGATACGCTTGTCAAGAGTCCGATGTTCGATCAGCAAGACCGGCATCGAATCATGGTGTTCGGCTACAGCAAGATCCTGTCGGCCTTCCGGCCGCGCGATCTCGACGCCGAACTGGGTCCACGCGTCCGTTCGTACAATTTGGGACTGCCCGGCGAGGTGCGCTTTCTTCCCATTCTGGAGGCCGCGCTGGCGGCGGGCAACATCCCGACGCACGTGCTTCTGACCATTCCTTGGGACGGCAAGGACGAAGCCGACGGATTGGCCGCGCTGCTGCGCGACGACAATCGGCTGGCGGGTACGCTGTTTCCGTTCCGCACGTTGCCCCGTGACGCCGCGCTGTTTATCTTCCAGAACCGGAAACGGCTTGGGGAAGCCGTTCGCGACGTCGAAGCGCAACGGTCGGTCATGATCGATGACAGGGGCTGGTACTTCATCAAGTCGCAGAGCCATTATCCCGATGACCGGCTGCCGCCCGATTATTCGCTGCCGACCGACAACGCCGCGCGAGCCCAACCGCGCCCCATCCCCGAAAGGTCGCATGTGCGCGATCGGCTCGAACAGCTGGCGCGCCAGCACGGCTTCCAGGTGATTTTCGTTCCGGGGCTGTTTCGCACAGGAGAGGCGGCGCCGTGCCCGCCGGGTGACCAACTGCGGATGACCGTGATGTCCGAGCGGCCGCTCATCCGCCTGTTCGGACCGGACTACTTCGTCTATCCGCCGACACTCTTTGCCGATCCGCAGCACATGAATCCGATAGGAGCCAAGGTTTATACTGCGGATCTCGCCAGACTGCTGAAGGCCAGCGGAGCATTCGACTGATGCTCTTCAATTCGTTCGAGTTCCTGGCATTCTTCGTGGCGTTTCTTGCGATCTTCTTCGGTCTGCCGAAGCGGACGCAGCCGATCGTGCTGCTGATTGCGAGCTACGTCTTCTACATGAGCTGGCGTCCGTCGTTTGGGCTCTTGCTCGCGCTGACCACGGCAGTGGACTACACGACGGCGCTGATGATGGCTCGCTCCCGGACGGATCGCGGCCGCAAGGCCGCGATGGTCCTGGCGCTGACCATTAACCTCGGCATCCTCGCAACCGTGAAGTATCTGGACTTCCTGATCGCGAACGTGATCGGTGCGGCCGGACTGTTTGGCTACGTCATTCCGGATTACGCGCTGGGACTCGCGCTGCCGCTCGGTATCTCGTTCTACACGTTCCAGTCGATCGGCTACACCCTGGACGTGTATCATCGCAAGGTCGAGGCCGAACGAGACTTTCTCACCTACGCCCAATATGTCAGCTTCTTTCCGCAACTGATCGCCGGTCCAATCGAACGTGCCGGGCACATGCTGCCGCAATTTCGGACCGTACGTCGCTTGTCCTTTCCGGATCTCAGCGCCGGCTTGTTTCTGATCGGTTTCGGACTGTTCAAGAAGATGTGCATTGCCGACGTCGTGTCGCCAGTGGTCAACGGCATCTATGCAAATCCGGAGCAATATACGGGAAGCTACCAATTATTGGCCGTCGTTCTCTTCGCCATCCAGATCTATTGCGACTTCTCCGGATACTCGGATATCGCCCGCGGCACGGCGCGGATCATGGGCTTCGACCTCATGATCAACTTTCGACAGCCTTATTTCGCGGGCAGCCTGAACGAGTTCTGGCGTTGCTGGCATATCTCCCTGTCGAGCTGGTTTCGCGACTATCTGTTCATTCCTCTCGGCGGAAGCCGCGGCAGCGAGTGGGGCACCGCGCGCAATCTGATGATCGTGTTCGCTGTCAGCGGTATCTGGCACGGCGCTGCGTGGACCTTCGCTGCCTGGGGCGTGTTGCACGGGACCGGTCTGGTGCTCGAGCGCGCATTCACGAGAATCGCAAGGGTGGAGCTTTGGCTCGGCACGACCACCCGACGATTGCTCGGCTGGGTCTGGATGATCGCGATCGTCCTGGCAGGTTGGGTGTTCTTTCGTTCGACCAGCCTCGCGAACGCATTGATCACCTTCAAAAGTCTAGGCGATTTCGGTCCGGTGTCCTACGGCACGATCAAGATGCTCGGGCTCGCGAGCGTGGAACTGGCGATGCTGGGGGTATCACTGATCATCCTGTTCGTCGTGGATTTCCACCTCGCATTCCGTCCGCAGCGGCTTCATGCGCTTGCCGAGATGCGCTGGCTGCCAACTGGCGCCGGGGTGGCGCTCGCTTACTACATCATACTGTTCGGTATCTTTGGACATGCCGAATTTATCTACTTCCAGTTCTGAGCAGGCGAGCGACATGCAGCGAAGTGTCATCAATCGTGATATGTCTTGGGCTGGCCGACGTGTCGAACGGGCCGGAGCGTCGACGGCGTTCCCGTATCGCGAATGTGTAGGCAGGAAGGTGTGAGACATGGGTAAGCGGATCGCTCTCATTACCGGCGTGACCGGGCAGGACGGCGCCTATCTCGCCGAATATCTGTTGTCGCTCGGCTATGTCGTGCACGGCATCAAGCGGCGCTCGTCCTCCTTCAACACGGCGCGGGTTGATCACCTCTACCAGGACCCGCATGTCGGTGACGTGCCGTTCCTCATGCACTACGGCGACATGACCGACTCGACCAATCTGATCCGCCTGGTGCAGCAGATCCGGCCGACCGAGATCTATAATCTCGCGGCGCAGAGCCATGTCGCGGTCTCCTTCGAGAGCCCGGAATACACTGCCAATGCCGACGCCATCGGCGTACTGCGGCTTCTGGAGGCGATCCGCATCCTCGGGATGGAGAAAGAGACGAAGTTCTATCAGGCCTCGACCTCCGAACTTTACGGTCTCGTCCAGGAGATCCCGCAGAAGGAGACCACGCCGTTCTATCCGCGCTCGCCCTACGGCGTCGCCAAGCTCTATGGCTACTGGATCACGGTGAACTACCGCGAGGCCTACGGCATGTTCGCCTCGAACGGCATCCTGTTCAACCACGAGAGCCCGATCCGCGGCGAGACCTTCGTCACCCGCAAGATCACCCGCGGCGTTGCCCGCATCGAGGTTGGGCTGGACGAGACGCTCTATCTCGGCAATCTCGAGGCCAAGCGCGACTGGGGGCACGCCAGGGATTATGTCGAGGGCATGCACAGGATCCTGCAGGCCGACACGGCGGACGATTTCGTGCTCGCCACCGGCGAGACGCGCTCGGTGCGCGAGATGGTCGAGCTGGCCTTTGCGCAGGTGGGCCGCCGCATCGGCTGGCGCGGGAAGGGTGTCGATGAAACCGGCGTCGACGAGAAGAGCGGCAAGACCGTCGTGAAGATCGACCCGACCTATTTCCGGCCGACCGAGGTCGACATCCTGGTCGGCGATGCCAGCAAGGCGCGCAAGGTGCTCGGATGGGCGCCCAAACGCAGCTTCTCCCAACTGGTCGAGGAGATGGTGGCGAGCGACCTCGCCGAGGCAAGGCGGGATGTGGCCAATGGCAAGCGCAGCGTTTGAGCTGAAGGGCAAGCGCGTCTACGTCGCCGGCCATCGCGGCATGGTCGGCAGCGCGCTTATGCGCCGGTTGGCGCAAGAGGACGCCGAGCTCGTTACGGCGGGCCGGAGCGAACTCGACCTCTGCAACCAGGCCGCGGTGCTCGACTGGTTCGCGAAGGTGCGGCCGCAGGCGGTATTCCTCGCCGCGGCGAAAGTCGGTGGCATCGTCGCCAACAACACGCTACGTGCCGAGTTCATCTACGACAACATCGCGATCGCGGCCAATGTGATCTCCGCCGCGCATCGTCATGGCGCGGAGAAGCTGATGTTCCTCGGTTCCTCCTGCATCTATCCGAAGCTCGCTGCCCAGCCGCTCCGCGAGGACTCGATGCTGACGGGACCTTTGGAGCCGACCAACGAGCCCTATGCGATCGCCAAGATCGCCGGCATCAAGATGGCCGAGGCCTTTCGCAGCCAGTATGGCAGCGACTTCGTCAGCGTGATGCCGACGAATCTCTACGGCCCCGGCGACAATTATCATCCCGAATACAGCCATGTGGTCGCCGCCTTGATCCGGCGCTTCCACGAGGCGAAGGTCGCGGACGCCGGGCGCGTGGTGGTCTGGGGCACCGGCACGCCGCGGCGCGAGTTCCTCTATGTCGACGACATGGCCGATGCCTGCGTGCATCTGATGAAAACCTATTCGGCCCCCGAGCTGATCAACATCGGCACCGGCGAGGACATCAGCATCGCCGAGTTCGCACGGGTCGTTGCCGACGCCGTCGGCTATCGCGGTGAGATTGCCTTTGATCCTTCCCGTCCGGACGGTACGCCGCGCAAGCTGCTCGACGTCGGCCGTCTGGCCAAGCTCGGCTGGCGCGCCAAGACGGGCCTCGAGGACGGCCTGCGGCGCGCCTATGAGGCTTACCGGACGACGGCTGCATCCTCCGCCTGATTGACGGACATTTCCACGACGGATCGGCCGGGCATCACGTCCTGTGATGCCCGCAGATCATTCTCACGCGCCTGGCAGGAGATGCGCGTGTTCGGCCTTCACCACGAGATAGCGGCCGAGGCAAATTGCGTCGAGACCGGTCCGCAAGAAGCAGCTCATCGCCTGCTCCGGCGTATCGACGATCGGCTCGTTCTCGTTGAAACTGGTATTGAGCACGATGGGGATGCCGGACAAGGCGCCGAAGCTTTCGATCAGCTCGTAATACAGCTGGTTGGTCTCCCGCGCGATGCTCTGCAGCCGACCCGTGCCATCGACATGGGTGATGGCCGGGAGCCTCTCCCGCCACTCTGACCGCAGCTTGACGACATGCATCATGAAGGGGCTGAAGACGTCCTGCTCGAAATAGGTCGCTACGGCTGGCTGCAGGATGCTTGGCGCAAAGGGGCGAAAGCTCTCGCGCCGCTTGATCTTGGCGTTGATCACGTCCTTCATGTCGGGACGCGTCGGGTCGGCAAGGATAGAGCGATTACCCAGCGCACGTGGCCCCCATTCGGAGCGGCCCTGATACCAGCCGACGACCAGGCCGGCATGCAGCAGTGCCGCGACCGCGCTAGGCACTTGTCCGTCAGCAAGCTCCCGCATCGGACATTGTGATGCTTCGGCGGCGCGCCGCATGGTCTCGTCCGAATGAGATGGACCCCAATAGGCGTGACTCATGTGGAACCGCTCCCGCCCGCCTGCAACATTGTGCCATGCCCACAGACCTGCACCGACGCACAGGCCGTCATCAGCCGAGGCGGGTTGCATGTAGGCCTGCCGGAACGGGGTGTCGCGCAGCAGGCGGGCGTTCATGACTCCGTTGAGCGCGCAGCCGCCCGCATAGGCGACCTGGTTGCTCGGCACGAGGTCGTGCAGCCGCTTGAAGCAATGAAGCGCGATCTCCTCGAACCGCATCTGGCAGGAGCGCGCGATATCCTTCTCCCGCTGCGTCATCTCCTGATTTCGCTGGCGCGGCGCGCCGAACATGGCCGTCCATTTGTCGGTGAACAGACGCATCATGTCGATGCGGTGGTTTTCGTCCATCTTGTCGCCGTCGCCGCCGCGGTGCATGCCGAAATAACCGTCGGCCAGCTTGAACCAGCCGTCTGAACGGACCTGGACGAGGTCGCGCATCTCGCCGAGATACTTGTCCGTCCCGTAAGGGGCGAGCCCCATCACTTTGTATTCCTCGCCGAAACCGTCGAACCCGATGAACTGACAACAGGCGGTGTAGAAGAAGCCGAGGCTGTGGGGCAGGTGGACGCGGTCGATCACCTCGATGCTGTTGCCCTCGCAGCGGGCGGCCATCATGCTGGTGAAGTCCCCGCTGCCGTCGTACGAGAATCCGGCGGTCAGGCTTTCGAACGGCGAACAATAATAGGAGCTGGCGATGTGCGACAGATGATGCTCGACATTCACCAGCTTCGCCTTGACCGTGTCGGGCGCCTCTCCGCACGCTTCTGCAACCATGTCGCTGATGCTGAGATCGACCCGTGCCCGGCGGATGTGCTCCATAGCGGCCATGCCCCCGGAAATGGGGTTGCGCAGCACGTAGGAGACCTGTGCCGCCCGGTTCTGCGAGGGGTCGCGCGCCACCGCTATGAGATCGAGCTCCTTCGCCGAAGTACCGCTCATGGACAGAACGGTGCGGATTGCATTCTGTGGGAACGATGGATCGTGCTTGATGCGCCGACCGAAGCGTTCCTCGGCAGCGGCGGCGACCACTTTGCCATCGAGCACGAGCGCAGCGGAAGCATCGGGATGGTTCAGGTTCAGGCCGAGGATTGCGGTCATCAGGCGGTCTTTCGGTGATACGGCAGGAAAGGAAAGAGAGAGACGTTGCGAAGGTGAGATCCAGGAGCGAAATGTTAACTAACAACGGAACTTATCATTTAGGTGACTGGGGCGGCGCCGATGCCGATCGCGCTACTTCTGGATGCGCCGCTCTTCGTTCCTGCGGGCGATCCACCAGGCGACGCCGCGATCGATCGTCAGTCCTTCGCGCGATGCGCCTGTGATGTTGTCCTCGATGACGACATCGCGGACACCCGGTGAAGCGGGCGCAAATCCCCTGATCTCGATGTGAGAATCCTGATCGAGACGATTGCTCCGGATGATGATCGCCCGGACCATTGGTGGACGGTTCGCAGCGGTCGAGGTTTGGTTTCCCCGCACCAGGATCGAGGCCTCGTTGGAAAAGATCGTGCGTTCGGGACCGGCGCGATACACGTTGCCTTCGAGGATGTGATTGCCGAGGAACTGGGTTCGCCAGACGGGCTGGAATTGCTCGTAGGACAGGCCGAAGGCGGCAAAGCCGCTGGTCCTGTTCGAGCGGTTGCCGGCGAAGACGTGGTCGATGGCCGTTCCATAGGCCTGCACGGCGACGCCGGTATCCTCGAACGAGTTCCCGATCACGAGGTAATTCTGCTGGGCCTGAGTGACCGTGATCTCCGACGTCTCGTCCAGCGCAACAGCGAGGGGACGATCCAGAGTGACTGAAAGACCGCCCGGCCTGTCTTCCCGTGACTTCAAGCGGGCATATTGGCCCGCGCCGCGGCCGTTCACCACCATGACGGCGGCGTTCGTCCAATCGAGACTTGCGGGATATTGATTGGGGCGATCGCGGAGCAACAATGCGTCGGGCGTGGTGCTTTGGGCGCGACCGAAATAATAGCCGCCGGGCCCGTCCGTCGTCATTGCTTCGCGGTCGAGACCGTAGATCGCCTTGAAGGTGTTACCGCCGATGAAGATGTTCTCGGAGGCGCTCACGGACTTGGAGAGAGTCGTGATGCCGCCGCCGCTGGCTTGCAGATCAGCCGAGCTCACGGTGTTGTTCTCGAAAATGACCCGCCGCGATCCGACGAGCGAGTAGGCTCCGTAGCGTCCGTTGATCAGGGTGTTGCCGGTCACGACGGCGTTGCTTGCCTTGAATAGCCTGAGCGAATGTCCTGAGCCAAGGACGTCGCAATCCGTGACCTCGATCCGGTCTCCGCTCAACCGAATGCTGTCTGGCGCCGCCGCGGCGTAGGTCCGCTGAAAATCGCTCATGCGGCGGAGCGTGGCGTCCGGCTCCATCAGGCCGCGAAAGGCCGAGGCGCGGATCCGAACGCGCCTGATGGCGATATCGCCGGCGTCCGGTGCCTGTTGCTCGCCGAACTGGAATCCGCCGGCTATGACATGCGGGTGGTTCGAGGCGTAGATGGTCATGTCCTCGATCGCGAACCGCGACGTTCCGCGGATCAGCGCGGCCGGCAGGCTTTCAAAGTCGGGCCAGAGCAGATTGACGAGATCCGTGCGCTCCCCTCTCAACCTTACGCCCGGCGGGATGCTGATCATGTCCGAAACGAGATATCGACCGCGCGGGAAATAGACTGTGCCGCCGCCGGCGTCACGCGCCGCGTCGATCGCAGCCTTGATCGCCCGGGTGCTATCGAAACGTCCGTCACCGTTTGCGCCGTAAGCCCGGACGTCAAAGTCCTGACCGGTCACCGGCGCGGAAGCGCGGACGGTGAGGGCGCCTGCATCGACGGACCCGCTCTCACCACCATCGCCGTTTGTCAGGCGTAGCGCATAACGCCCGGGTCTGATGTCCTTCGGAATGCGAAAGATGCCGCGCCACAGATCGCCTTTGACCAGAGGTGCGTCGATACGGCCTGAACTTCCTTCCAAAGTCAGGGACAGTTGCGCCCGATTGCCGTCCCGGACGATGTTGCGGCCGAACACCTGAAGCCAGCTGCCCGGCGAGGCGTCATCGCCGAGGTCTGCCTGCTTCCAGTAGATAGTCGGTAGATTAACCCGACCGGAGATCGCACCTTGCGCATGCGTCAGTGTGAACCGGTACAAACCAGCCCCGAAGTTCTGCGGGATGATGAATTTGAGGGAAAGCGGATTCGACTGAAGAATCGGGACTGTGGTTTCCTGTCCGGAGCCGCGATCGGTCGTATCCGCAATCCGGGCTACGGTCGCCGATGTGATCTGATCGAGATCCGCACCGGCAACCATGACGGTCTCATCCGGCCCGACAGGGTCGTTGAACCAGAACATCACCGGTTGCGCAGCTGCGGTCCAACTCCACAGACAGCACAGCAGTGCGGTCAAGCAACCCTTCGTCATGTCGGATGTCCGCAGCGCTGCGCGATGTGCGTGTAGGGCCCGGTGGGGCAGATCATCACCAAACGCTATTTGCGGCCGACGGTTTCCTTGTCCGCTCCCTGTGGTCGGCTGATGTACTCGATCTTGGCCTCGGAACGGATCTTGTCGACGAGTTCAAGTTGTGCGGCATTTGCGACGAGAACGGCCAGGCGATCGCGGATTTTCTCATAGTCGGCAGGCTGCCGGGTCCGCATGTCATCGAGTTTCAGGATGTGCCAGCCGACCGCCGTCTTGAATGGTGCGGAAACCTCGCCCTTCTTTAGCTCAAAGGCGATTTCGGCGTATTCCTTGCCCATCTCGCCGCGCACGCGCCAATCGTAGTCTCCGCCTCGGCTCTTGGTCACGGGATCTTCGGACATTTCGGTGACCACTGCCGCGAAGTCCTCGCCCTTTCTGATCCGGGCAATCGCAGCCTGCGCTTTCTGCTCCGCAGCCTTGACGGCGGCGTCGTCCGCGGGAGGTGCTATCATGAAGACGATATGTCGCAGATGCAGCTCCGGTTCGGTCGACGCTCCCTTCACCACGACCTCCTCATAGGCCTTTCGCATCGCCTCCTCGGTCACCGCTCGCTGGCCGACGACGGTCAGAAAGTGGTTGGCAAGTCCCTGGTTTCGCGTAAACGTCGCGCGACGCTGCAGGTCTACCTCATCCACGATGTTGCGATCCTTGGCGGCCTGTGACAGCAGCACTCCGTCGATCAGGATCTTCACGAGTGTATCGCGGCGCTCGAGCGGCTCGCGCGCGAGAAGGTTGCGGCCGAGAATATCGTCGGCGACCTGAATATCACTTTCGAGGATATTCTGACCGTTCACAACGGCAACGACGGGATCCGCCGTCTGAGCTTGCGCGAGAGCCGGTGCTGCAACACCGAGCAGCAGGGCAAGCCAGAAGCTCGCAGCACCCGCACGTGCCTTGTCGAAGGGGCGGCGAGCCATAAGGGTGGCGGACGAGACGCTCATGTCACTTCCTCTCGTGGGACAGTCGTTGCAGCTCACGCGGTTCGTCATGCGTCCGATCTCGTCGAGGCTGCATGTCGAAGTGCGATCACTTTGCGGGGCCGCTTTTTAGCGGCATGACATTGACGGTGATGTGATGCCGGCAAGACATGTATGTGAAGTCACGTTATTGGCGATCGCAGGACCCCAGCGGGGATCGGACATTCGCAAGAGCGGGTACTGGCGCAGAGATCGCCGAATCTCTTCGGTTCTTGCCGCGGCATTCGCAACGCGTGACGTTGCAGCATGTGCATAACATTTTTCGCGCAGGATCGTGGCAGCGATTCATCGTGTGTTTTCTTGGTATTCTTCGCCGCAATCATTCTCGATCTCACACTGCAATGAGATGCCAATAACATAATTCACAAAATAACAATGAAAGTCTCACATATCGCGGTTAGCTTCCGCGGCGCTCCGGGACCCGGCTGCCGGGTTGGCAGGCCAGGGGGATCCAAACAGGGAGAGCAGACTATGCGAAACTTGAAGGCTCTACTCATGGGATCGGCTGCGTTCGCCGCGATGGGCGTCGCTTCCGAATCCGCACAGGCGCAGTCGCTTGCGTTCGGCGCCGGCGCGACGTTCCCGCAGATCGTCTATCGTCAGCTGATGGACTGCATGTACACCCAGGCTCAGGGCAGCCCCGGCAGGCCGGGTCCGATGGCCAAGGCGGCGAACTGCACCGGCTTCAACACCAGCGGCTTCGGCGGCGTGATCCTGTACGCGGCGACCGGGTCCGGCAACGGCAAGACCGTGCTGCGCACCAACGACAAGACCCAGATCGGCACGCCTTCGTCGTCTGCTCCGGCCTACACCAGCGCGAACTGGAACGTGAATAGCACCGCCGACTATGACGGCGTTCAGTTCGTCGGCAGCGACGACGTCGTCAATGCGAGCGACATGACGCAGTGGAACACCGGCGGCGCCAACAGCCCCCAGTCGAAGTTCGGCAACCTGATCGCTCTTCCGGCCGTGGTCGGCCCGGTTGCGCTGGGCTTCAACGGCAAGGACGGCACCGGTGCGGCGCTGAACATCCTGCCCGCCACCCCCGCCGGCGGCAGCTCCGGCCTCAACCTGTCGCGTAACGCTCTCTGCGGCATCGCGTCCGGCCATATCACCAAGTGGAACAACCCGATCCTCACCGCGCTCAACGGCGGCGTGCTCGGCACCGGCAACATCACCTTCGTGCACCGCACGGACGGCAGCGGCACCACCTTCCTGTTCTCCAATGCCCTGGTCGAACAGTGCCGCTACGAGTTCGGTCCGAACAACGAGACGGACAGCACCGTCGTGTCCTACGCCTTCCCCTGGACCGACCGTGCGCAGGCCTGCACCACCCCGCTCGTTCCGCGTGGTGCGAACCAGCTCAACTGGCCGGATCAGTTCTCGACCAACCAGTGCGGCACCGCCGTCACCAACCCTGGCGGCGGCACTTTCGCCAACGCTTCGGGTAGCGGCGCGCTCGTCTCGCTCGTCACTTCGACCAACGGTGCGATCGGCTACGCTTCGTCCGACTTCTGGCTGCCGGTCAGGGTCGGTGGTCTGAGGACCGCAAACGTGCAGTCGCAGTGGGACCTCACCGCTTCGACCGGCCAGTTCCAGCCGCCGACCCCGGCTGCCGCGCAGAAGGCGATGGCGACCGCCATCCCGCAGATGGACTCCACCAGCCGCACCAACCCGCTGACCTGGAGCCTCCAGGGCGTGAACGCCAACCCGGTGGTCGCCGGTTCGTATCCGATCTCCGGTTTCTCGTGGATCTTTATGTACCAGTGCTACCAGAACCACGCGAACGGCAACAACGCTTATATCTGGTTCAAGACCTGGCTCGATTTCGTGTACGGCTCGGGCGCGGCCGGTATCTTCAACGAGAACGGCTTCGCTCAGGTCCCAGCGGTGTGGCAGAACGAAATCTACGCGCTGCTCAACGATCCGACCAACGGTCCGCAGGGCAGCGGCTGCGCCGGCAAGGTCGGCGCTTACTGATCACGACTCGGGCCCCGGCCCGGTCAACGATCCCAAACTGTGTGCACCCGGCGTCAGCCGGGTGCATTTTTATTAGCTCGCTGACTCATGAAAGCGCAGCTACAGCCCTGATTGACGCGAGTTGAACGAAGGCATTTGTGTGGAGCGACCGCGCAACGTTGCTAGAGGCGAGCGTCCTCTCCGTACTAAGCCATAGCACCTCTCGACAAGGGCCGAGGTGCATCCAAGAGTAGTTACATTGCTCAATATTGCGATCATGCCTGATCCTATGTCGATCGGGTGATCGCTTGTTGTCATTTGAGAAGTTTGCAGAGGAGTTCCTAATAAGCCGCATCGCCGGCTGGCTGCATGTCCGCCGTGACCGAATTAGTTCTATCGTGCACGGCAGTCCCAAGCGGCTTGGCGATATCGACGATAGATCATCCGGATGTCGGCTAGCGACGGCGAAGGATCGACGGAAGGGTGATAGTGCACCTGGGTGAGCTCACCGGCCGAAGAGATCATCGCATCCGCTTGGTGCGATGTCTTTCGCAGGGATGTCACATCATTGATATGACGAAACGTTATCGCTCGAGCCTGACCAAGGACCTCGCTGTCATGCCGATGCGCCGCCACGTTATTCTGCTTGCGGGCGCTCTCCTGGCGGCCGGTGCGCCGGCCATTGGCGCGCCGGCACCGATGGATACGCTGGCGTCCGAACCGGCCGAGGACCTGTTTGCATCCAAGCCGGCCGATCTGCCGCCGGCCGTTCCGGCACAAAGTCCGGCCGCGCCGGCGCCTGCTGCCGACAAATCGGTTCCAGCGCCGCAGCGGGCGCTGAACGATAACCCGCTCTGGGCCATCCCGCTGTCGCGGCTCACCGCGACCCGCGAGCGGCCGTTGTTTGCGCCGACGCGGCGTCCGCCACCGGTCGTGCTCATTGCGACGCCCGCGCCGCCGTCCCCGCCCGGCCCGCCGCCCAAGCCGGCCGAGCCGGAAACGCCGCAACTGTCACTGCTCGGCACCATCATCGGCGCCGAAAAGATCGGACTGTTCGTGGATTCTGCCAGCAAGTCCGTGGTCAGGCTGAGGGCCGGCGAAAATCACAATGGCTGGACGCTGCGCGCCGTCGAGCGGCGTCGTGTCGAGATGGCAAGGGGCCTCGACCAGGCCGTGCTCGATCTGCCGGCGCCGGACCTCAAGACCGGCGGGGCGCCCGCTGCCCCCATGCTGGCCGGCCCGCCGCCGATTCCGTCCGCGCCTCCTGCGGCGATGGCGGCCGTACCGCCGCCGACAAGTGCGAACGGCGGCACTTATGTGCATCCGGGCGCCAACATGAACCTGCCGATCGGCCGCGGAACGCCCGCCAACCTGCGTCTGCCGCCAGGCTTGGTCAGCCCGCTGGCGAATCCGGGCCCGCGCTGATGCAGCCGTTGGTCGGGCTTCTCGTCCTGGAAGGCCGAGCTGCGACCGATCCGCGCGTCAGCCGGCCGGCGCGTGCTGATTCACTCTGTTATTCAATATCATAAAGCCCGCGGAGTCGTTTCCGCCAATGATATAATTTTGACATGACAATGTTAGTAAACAACAGGTAAATGCGCCGCACGGGCCAACCTGTGCGGTTGCCCGGCTGGAACCGTTCAATTTTGAAAGTGCTGCGGCGTGCACCATCCCGATTCTGTTAAGCCGTCCTCGCGCGCGAATGCTCTGGGCGCGCGCCGTGCCTTCCACCGTTCGCTCCTGTGTGGCGTCAGTCTGGTCGCGTTGTCGCTTGCGAGCGGCTTCGGTCATGCGCGCAGCCTCACGCCGGGCGCTAATGCGGTCGCGCCGACGCAGGAGACGCAGCAGGCCGCGATTCAGGCTGCGCAGCAGGCGGCGGGAGCCGCGACGCAGGCGCAGGCCTCGCTGGCCCGCGCTGCCGCCGCGCTAGCCGCCGCGAGAAAATTGCAGGCGGACGCGGCGGCCGCCGCGCGGGCCGCCGGCGGATCCGTGCCGAACGGGCTGGTCACCGGCGGGCTGATGCCGACCGGCGGTACCACCAGCGATCCGCTGGCCGGGATCAAGCTCGATCCGTCGAAATGGACCGGTGCCAACGCGCCCACGCAGACCACCAAGGATGCGAATGGCGTCAAGAAGGTCACGGTCGACATCCAGCAGACCCAGAAGAAGAGCATCCTCTACTGGGACTCGTTCAACGTCGGCGCCAACACCACCGTCAATTTCCAGCAATCGGCTTCGGACTGGATTGCGCTCAACCGGGTGCAGGACGCGAGTGCGTCGCCCAGCCGCATCCTCGGTCAGATCAACGCGCTCGGCGGCGTCTATCTGATCAATCGCAACGGCATCGTGTTCGGCGCCGGGTCGCAGGTGAATGTTCATACCCTGATCGCCTCCAGCCTCGACGTCGGCAAGCTTGGGACTTCGCTCGAGGATCGCGACAAATTCTTCCGCGACCAGGGCATCGCCAACCTGAATTCGTTCTCGATCTACGACAAGGACGGCGGCGCGATGACCAATCTCATCGCGGGGGACATCAAGGTCGAGCGCGGCGCGTCGATCACCGGCAACATCCGCTACGATCAGGTCGCACAGGGCTCCCCCGGTTCGGTCTTCCTTTTTGGCGCCAATGTCTATAATTCCGGGTCGATCACGGCCACCACCGGCGAGGTGGCGATGGTCGCGGCGCGCACCATCGACGTGGTGCCGAACGGCTATTCCGCGTTTCCCAAGGAAGTGCTCGGCAAGGACGACAAGGGCAATACCAACAAGTTCCCCGGCACGGAGTTCAGGCTCTCGCAATTCGCGGCGTCATACAATGCCGATCCAAACGGCGCGGATCCATTCGGCTACCCGCGCACCAACTTCTACCTGCCGGGCACAGGCGAAGCCGTCCACGACGGCGTGATCGATATCGGCCGCGGCGTGCTGGTGATGAACGGCGACAAGGTCAGCATTGCCAATCCGACCGATGCGAACGGCCGGGCGCTCACGGACAGCGCGGGGCATCTGCTCCAAGGGGTGGTTTCCGCCGACACCAGCATCAGCCGCAACAGCTTCGTGCTGTTGCGCGCCGCCACCAGCGCCACGGTGGACGGCGTGATATCGAGCCTGCCGGTCGATGACGGCTCGAAGGGGCTACCCTCCACGCAGAGCTTCGTGCCGACCTACATCGAGGCGTCGGCGCAGACCAGCGTGACCATCGGTGCGAACGGCCTGATCTCTGCCCCGTCGGCGCGGGTCTCGCTCAACGCGAAGACATTTGCGTTGGCGAACGGGGACAACAACCTCCCGCCCAGCCTCTTTCAACAGGGGATGTCGAGCGCGGCGAGTCCGTCGGGCAACAAACAAGGCGTTAGTTCTAATTCTCAGGACCCCCAGTCCGTCCTGCTCGCGCCGGGTGCGACGATCGACGTGGCAGGGCTTCAGAACGTCGAGTTGCCGGCCGGCTACAACGTCATCCCGGTCAGGCTGCTGGCCGAGTTCGCCGACATGCCGCTGCAGCGCCCGCCTTACGCCACCGTGTCTGCGGACGGCAGCGGCGTCGTCTACGGCCAGACGCTGTGGATCGACATCCGCAATTCCGGCACGCGCAGCGACGGCACGACCTGGGTCGGCACGCCGATCGCCGATGCCAGCGGTTACGTCGCCAAGGTGCCGCGCAGTATCTATCAGTTGATGACCGTCGGCGGCAGTATCAGCCTCAACACCGACCTGACGGTCCAGAACGGGCCCGCAGGCGTCACCACGACCGGTTCCGTGATGAACGTCGCGGGCGGCAGCGTCAAATTCCAGTCCGGCATGGTGAACACCACGCGGCTGATCGGCAGCGACGGGCGCATCTACGACATTTCCAAAGCCGACCCGAACATGACCTATCTCGGTATCGCCGGCCAGTTCATCCGCGACCATGCGCGGTGGGGCGTCACCGAATACTGGTCGACGCAAG
This sequence comes from Bradyrhizobium sp. Leaf396, assembly GCF_001424605.1. Classification (NCBI taxonomy): domain Bacteria; kingdom Pseudomonadati; phylum Pseudomonadota; class Alphaproteobacteria; order Hyphomicrobiales; family Nitrobacteraceae; genus Bradyrhizobium; species Bradyrhizobium sp. Leaf396. The sequence continues at coordinate 145,718 of NZ_LMQJ01000066.1, read as the reverse complement.
GCCAGGTCTATTCGCCTGGCTTCACCGAAGGCCACGCTGCAGGCGGCGTAAGCCTCGAGACCGTCAAGATCGCGCCGCTCGACAAAGGCACCATCTATTTCGGCTCGACTGCCGGCGAGCGGCAGATCAGCGGCGGCCAGCTGCCGGCGCAGGGCTCGCTGACGCTGACCACCCCGTCCAGCGTCCAGATCGGCGCCGCGGCTTCGGCCAATTACACTACGCAGAGCGCCTACACCACCAATCTCTCGGCCGAGATTCTGTCGAGTTACGGCCTGAGCTCGGTGTCGGTAACGGCGAACGATTTTGTTCTTTCGGAGGGCAGCGCGCTCAACCTGGCGGCGGGCGGCAGCCTTTCCGTCACTGCGGGCGGAGCTATCGACATCGCCGGAACGGCGTCGGCGGCAGGAGGAAAGGTCAACCTCGTTACTGACCGAGAGTCAGTTAGCAAGAATTTCACGACGTCTTTGTTCAAGGCACCCCAGGACTCATCAGGCAATACGACTGCCGCGAATGTGTTCGTCGAAGGGACGATCGATGTCAGCGGTCGTTTCGTCAACGACACCGGCCGCATGGCCGGTGTCGATGCAACCGGTCCAGCTTTTATCAATGGGGGTTCGATCTCGATCAGCACGACCAAGGACAGCCTTGATGTCACCGGAGGCGTTATCGACACGACCGGCAGCATATTGCTCGGGCAGGGTAGCCTGCTCGATGTGTCGAGCGGTGGATACATTGGCACATCCGGCAAGGCGCAGACCGTTGCGACCGGGACGATGAAGGGTCAGGCGGGGAGCATCTCTCTCAGCCTCTACAACGGCAAGCCTTACACGGTTGATCCTGGACCGCATCCACCGACCGCGAATGTCGCCACGCAAGCTTTTATTGCTCTTGATGGCACCCTGCGCGGCTACGGCTTCGAGAGCAACGGCAGCTTGAGGATCGCCGCGGCGAACACGATCCGGATCGGCGGCACATTGCAGCAGGGAGAGACATCGTCGATCCGCATTGGAGGGGTTGCAACGACGCTGCCTGCTTCGCTGCTCACAAGCGGCGGCTTCGGCTCGTATACGATCGGATCGGTTGAAGATCAGTGGTCCGGCGCAAAGGCCAGTATCGTCGTTTCCGCCGGTACAAATCTGACGCTTCAACAAAGAAATCTGGCAAGCCTTTTTGATTACTCCACGACACCGGCCGGAACCAAGCTCGGCCAGTCAGCCACGCCGCAGCTTGCGCTGCTGCCGGACAATCAGCGCAAGTCCGTCGATCTGACGCTGAAGGCCGACCATATTACGCTTGATACCGGATCGGTGATCACCACCGATCCCAAGGCGAACATCGTGCTGGCGGCTGTGAATGACAACCGCGTAAACCTCAAGCCGTCTGACCCACTTTGGACCGTTCCTGCACAATCGGTCGAACTGCGCGGCACGATCATCAATCACGGCGGATCCGTCTTCATCAATTCGACGAGCACGCATCTCTCGTCCGGGGCTAGGGTCGATCTGTCGGGGACGTTCGTCGGAAACTCGCTGTTCGGAACGGTCAATGGCCCCGTGACCAGCGGGAGCTACATTGCAGGCGGAACATTCGCGGTCGAAGCCGGTGAACTGAGCTTGGTGTCCGGTCAGACCTATTACGCTTATGCCGCCCGATCGGGCTCTCTCGTTGCCGATGCCGGTGCCGTGGTCGACGTCTCCGGAGCGGCCGGCAGCATCCAGGTGGCCAATGGCCGAAACGCGTCGACCACGCAATGGACGTGGAGCGACGCCGGCACAGTCAGCGCGAATGTCTCCGGGTTCGCCTGGGGCGGCAGCTTTGCAGCGGCCGGCGGCCGGTATGTCGCAAGCGATGGCAGCGTGAAGTCGGACACGCGTGCGAGCGGCGGTACGGTCCTGATCGGTGGCGGCGCGATCAAGCTTCGCCAGGACGCGTCCGAGGTGACGGCCGCGGTGAATGCCTACGCCTCGGGATTTCAGCCTGGATCTCTGTTCGTAGCGGCAGACCAACTTGCCCCGTTCGACAACGTCTATCTTTACGCGGCGAGCGCGCAGGGAGGGGCGAGCCGCATCTTTACCGACCGCCCCGGCAACATCTACGGCATCACCTCGCCCTCATGGGCCAGCCTGTCGATCTCGGGTTCGCTGAACTGGAGCGTGAACGGTCGCCTCGAAATCGCGGCAGGCGTCATCAATGCGCCGGCGAGCGCAGCCGATATGCGCATCTCCGCGCCTTATGTTCTCCTCGCTGGAAGCGGCAGCGCGCCGGCCAGCGGCAGCAGCACGCTGACCGTCAACGCGCAGACCATCGACCTGCAGGGCGAGCAAGGGATTGCGAAGACCGGAACTCCGACCAAGGGTCTCGATTTCTCTGGCTTCGGCCAGGTCAATCTGATCGCTAGCCAGGATATCCGGCTCGGCACGCTCAAGGTCGCCAACGGGCTCAAGACGAAGAACGACGACAACGCGGCCACGGCCGAGCAGTCGAGCTTTACCGGCAATCTCGTCACGGCCGGCGATCTGCTGTTCTCCGCCCAGCGCATCTATCCCGTCACCGCCGTCACGTTCGGCATCGAAACGCCCGGCAACGTCAAGTTCACCGCGCCTGCGGGCAGCGGCACCACCATTCCGCTCTCGGCTGGCGGCGGTATCACGGTTCGTGCGGCGACCATCGAGCAGGCGGGCAATCTGTTTGCGCCGCTCGGTACCATCACGCTCGGCAATACCGATGCGTCCGTTTCGCCGATCATCACCCAGTCGGTGGTGCTGGCGCCGGGAAGCCTCACCTCGGTCACGCTGGCCGACACCACCGTGCCCTATGGCGCCACCTCGGACGGCACCAACTGGTACTACAACGCGAACCTCAATCCGCTGTCGGCGCCGCCGTCCAAGGGACTGATCCTGTCGGGATCGACGGTGACGCGCGCCGACGGCTCGACCATCGATCTGCGCGGCGGCGGCGATCTCCAGGCCATGGAATGGGTCCCGGGCAAGGGCGGATCGCGCGACGCGCTGACGACGACGCCCTCGGGTCAGACCGTCTATGCGCTGGTACCCTCGCGCGGCGATTCCGTTGCGGCCTATGACATCCATTTCGCTTCTGCGCGCAGCGCCGACAACGGCGTGACGATCACCGCCGGTGACAACGTGCCTCTGGCGGGTCAGCAGATCACGATCGATGGCGGCAACGGCATCCCGGCGGGCACGTACACGCTCTATCCTGCGCACTACGCGACGCTGCCCGGTGCGATGCGCGTCGTCGTCTACGCCCAGGACAACACCGGCAAGAACATCCCGACCGGCACCAGACTGACCGACGGCACCGTCCTGGTCACGGGCAATTACACGCAGTCGACGGCGCCCGGGAAGCAGTCATCGGGGCAGACGGTGTTCGCCGTGCAGACCAGTCCGGTGTGGCAGCAATACAGCGAATACAGCTTCAACGGGGCCAACTCCTATTTTGCGCAGGCCGCAGCCAAGCAGAACAAGACGCCGCCGCGACTGCCGATGGACGCCGGCCGTCTTTCGGTGTCGGCCCTACAGACCATTATCCTCAACGGAATTGCGCTGACCCAGCCCGGCAGCGACGGCAAGGGTAATATCGGCCGCGGCGGCGAGCTGGACATCAGCGCGCCGAAACTCGCCGTGCTCAGCCATGCGGCTTACGAGGCCAACGACGTTCCGGCCGGCTATGTCGGACTCGATGTCGGCCAGATCAACGGATTCGAGAGCGTTCTGATCGGCGGCAGCCGCAGCGACATCGCCGCGGGCACCCTGATCACGCCGACGGCGAGCAACGTGGTCGTCGATACCCGCGGCGAGGCCCTGAGCGCGCCGGAGATCCTGCTGGTCGCTCAACAGACCGGAGAGTGGCAGCGGGCCCAGCAATATGTGACGGTCGGATCCAGCTCGGTCCTGATCGACGTGCCGGTCTATGTTCCGGTCGAGGGTAGCGGAACGGTGACTGTCCAGTCCGGGAGCGTCATCGAGACCAAGGGCACTGTTCACGCCGGCCTCGGGCGCCAATACATCGTCGTCTCGGACCAGCAGGCGGCAATTACCGCCCAGAGCGTCGCCACCGCGTTGGGAGGCACGCTGTCGGGCACGACGATCACCGGCGCAGACCTGACCAAGCTTCCGGCGTTTAGCGCGGCTAACCAGCAGGTGCTGGGATACTATGCCAATGGTGGTGCGCAGCAGCCTGGGCGCGGCGCATTGTTCGCGGCCAGCAACGATCCCACGCTCCAACTCACCGGACCATCCAAGACCGGCGTCTCGGCGCCTTCGCTCACGATCAGCTTCAAAGACGTCACGACGAACGTGCCGGGCCTGCCGACCGGACAGGTCACCGGAAGCCTGACGCTGCCGGGGGGCAACACCAGCGATAGCGGCAACGTCGTGGTCGCCGACGGCGTCACCATCAAGACCGATACGCTGACGCTGCAAGGCACCGCCGCCAACAAGGCCATCACCATCAATACGACGGATCTGCACGCCAGCCGCGTCAACTTGGTCGCCCCGAGCATCGGGGTCGGCACGGCCACCCCGGTCGCCGGCGTGAGCCTGGTGCTGCCGGCCAACAGCGTTCAATTCGCTGACGTCCAGACGCTCGCGCTGCGCGCGCTGTCGGCACCGATCGCCGTCTACGGCAGCTTCAATTCGGGAACGCGCAACCTGATCCTCGATGCAAATGGCCTCGCGCAGGGCCTCGACGGCGGCGTCGCGCGCGATGCCACCATCACCGCCAGCGAGACCATTACACTCACGAACACGGCCGGACCGGCCTTCAGTGGCGGCGCGACTGCCGGTGGCAACAGCCTGCAACTTGTCGCCAAGGACATCGAGTTCGGCAACGTCCCGGTCAACGGCATCACGCAGGCCGCCTACATGACGATCGCGGGCTATTCCAGCGTCGGTATGTCGGCGAGCGAGCGTGTCCTGATCAAGGGGCCGGGCGCCCTGGCGTTGGGCGTCAACAATACCGACAAGGTCGATCTTGCGATCACGACGCCAAGCGTGTTGGTTGCCGGCGCGAGCGGTGCGAAGTCGCAGAACTTCTCGATCACGGGTTATGCCGGCAACGTCACGATCCGGGACAGCGTCACCCGCACCGGCGCGGTCGATCGACCGGCGGACAGCACCGAGGTCGGCGGCAGCCTGAAGGTGACAGCCGCCAACGTCACGATCGCCAGCACGATTCAGGCGCAAGGCGGCACGATCACGCTGAGCGCGATCGCCGGCAATCTCGAGCTCGAGAAGGGCGCCTATCTGTCGGCGGCCGGCTACAAGAAGACCCTCGTCGACGTCGATACCTACGCGCCCGGCGGCAAGATCGTGCTCAATGCCGATATCGGCACCGCGTTCCTGCCTTTCACGGGGGAGGGTAAGGTCAAGATCGATGCCGGCAGCGTTATCGACGTTGCGCAGCCCGCAGGCGGTCTCGGCTATGGCGGCGAGATCAACGTCAATGCCACTCGCAGCAGCGCCACGATCGAGGGCACGCTGCGCGGCGCTGGCGCCGCGGGGCTCGGCGGTCGTTTCAAGCTCGATACGCTGGGCAGAGTCGACCTGACCTCGCTCGCCGACATCCTGCTCTCGGGCGGTCTTACCGGTTCGGTCGACATCCACACCCGCACCGGTAATCTCGAACTGGAGGCCGGCCATACCCTCAAGGCCAATGCCGTGACGCTGACCGCGGACGATGCCGCGTGGGACAGTAGCGACGCGAGCAAGCAGTTCGGGCAGGTGAAGATCCGCGGCCTGATCGATGCGACCGGCTATGGCGGCAAGACCGCCGACGGAACCGGACAGACCGGCGGACAGGTTGCACTGTACGGTGCCAACGCGGTTCTCCTCGCCAGCAGCGGCGTGATCAACGCCTCGACCACGCATGCCGACGAGCGCGGCGGTGACGTGACCATCGGCATCGGTTGGGACGCGAAATCGAAGATTTACCTGCAGCAGGGCACGCAGATCAACGTCTCCGGCGGCACCAAGGGCGGCCTCAGCGGCGGTACCGTGACGTTCCGCGCGCCGCTCGACGGCAACAATGACGTCAAGGTCGCGGCCATCAGCAATGTCGCCAACGCGGCCGGCGCACAGGGGCCCAAGTTCTACGCCGACGGCGGCAAGACTTTCGACGAGCTGCCCGTGCTCGACGCCACCAACAACGTCAACGATCGCACCAGGACCAGCATCGTCGGGGCGCGCTCGGTCGCCGTCAACGGCTACATCGCGTTCGACACCGCGGCCGGCAAGAACGGCATCGACGGATCGAGTCTCGGCTGGTTTGGCACGATCGACACGTCCGGCTGGTACAAGGGCGTCGATACGAACGGGAATCTCATTCCCGCGACGACTGGCTCGTGGACCAATGTAAGCGGCTTCACGTTGAATCCGAGCAGCGTCTTTGCCGGATTCTCGGGTGTGCCCACCACGACCGCGAGCGTCCGAGACGGTACGGGTCAGGTCATCGCGACCATCAGTGGATACGTGATGGGGCTCAACGCGTTCAGCGCGTTGCCGCCCTCTGACCCCGGGTTCGTCTTCGACGGCAGCACCACCTACAAGATCACCTTCGAAGGAGGGGCGCAGGGGACAGTCTCGACCCTGGCGTTCGGAGGCGCTCTGAACATCGTCATCACAAGTCCCGGCAGCGGATATACGGCTGCGCCGACCTGGGCGGACATTACGAGGTCCGACGGTCAGACCGTGAGGGTCACTGCAACCCGCTCCAACCTGAAAATCGTCTCGGCCCAGATCAACCTCGCCGATGGTTTTACGGGGTATAGCGGCTCCACGCCGTCGAACATTGTCGTCTCGGGCGCCGGAGGTATTCAGGTCATTTCCTTCGCGACGGGGACGAGTTTCTCCGGCAAGACCGTCGCGTCGTCTGACGGAAAACTCACCTTCGTACCGGACACGCCCAACTTCATCCCGCTGAAGTCCAGCGGCGTCTACGATCCTTTCAACCCGGCGACACAGGGTACCGCAGGCATTGCCACCTTCACCGGTGGGGTCGGTACCGGGAACGCTTTCTTCGGGGACATCGTCTCGCAGATCACCAAGGGCAACTGGACCCACAACGGCCAGAACTACGGCTTCAGCAACCTATTCACGCGGCTTGCGCCGCTCGTAGCCAGCCTCGGCGCCGATGTGGTGCATGTGCAGCCCGGGGTCGACCTCGTCAATTCGAAGGGCGACATCACCGTCAGCAGCAACTGGAATCTGGCCGCAGGCACTGCAGGCGGACTCAAGGACGGCAAGTTCGACCCGACCTCGAGCTATATCGATTTCAAGTACCGGCTCGTCACGCCTTGGGGCGGCCTTGACGCCGGCGCGCTGACGCTGCGCGCATCCGGCAACATCAATGTCAACGCCTCGATCTCCGACGGTTTCTTCCAATTCGGAAACTATCTTGGCACCAGCAGCGGCTCCACCCGCTATTTCGACGAGAACACCATCACTCGGTCGAACGGCGCGTATACCTACTATTTGAACACCCCCGGAAGCGCGAGCCCGGCAGCTGCGCCGTATAATCCGGCGGCTAACGGCGTTAGCCCGTCCAGCCTTGATCTCGCCGCGGCGGACCTGTTCCCGCACAGCTTGCTGGTCTGTACCGTCGATTGCAGCGCCGCCAACATCAAGACGATCACGGCGCCGTCGTCGTGGTCCTATAATCTTACCGCGGGCGCCGACATCTCCAGTGCGAATGCGAGCGCTCGCGTTTCGCTCGCTCGCGATGTCGGCGACGTCATCGTGGACAAGCACGCCAGCTACTCCCAGACGCTTGTGCAGGACAGGTTGTCTAACTCCACGGTCACAGTCGACATCCCGACCATGATCCGCACCGGGACTGGCAACATCAATATCGCGGCGGCGCGAGACGTGATCCTCAAGGACACCAGTGCGCCCGGCGTGATCTATGCAGCCGGCGTCAACACGGCGGCCTACGCCAATCCGTACAGCGTCCAAGCCGATGGGACGATCGTCGTGATCGATCCTAACGGCTTCTACGAGCCCCGCGTGCTGGGCTATGGCAACGCAGCCGCCGCAGATGCCCCCGATCTCTATTATGGTCCGCCGACTGCAGCGGCCTTCCCGGAGAAGGGTGGCGACGTCGTCATCGACGCGCAGCGGGATGTGATCGGCAATGTCACCGTCGACAAGAAAGTCCCTCAATATTATCAGCCCTGGCTGCTGTCCAATGCCGCGATCACCCAGAGCGGCAGCGCGGCGATCGTCGGGGCCGGGGTGTTCGCCCCCGCGGGGAACACGATCGCGTCGCAAACCGCTTGGTGGATCCAGTACGGCAGCTTTCAGCAGGGTTTCCTCAGCGCTGGCGGCAATATCAGCGTGTTCGCGGGACGCGACCTGGTCGACGTCTCGGTCTCGGCGCCGACGACGGGCCGCGTCACCGGCGGCCTTGCGGCGAGCAGCACGCCTGTTACGCACGTCTATGGCAGCGGCAACATGATCGTGCGCGCCGGCGGCGATATTCGCGGTGGATCCTTCTACGAGGGCTCAGGTCATGCCCGGATCGAAGCTGGCGGCGACATCCGCGACAACGGCACCATCTACCGCTATGCCAACAGCACGCTGGCGCTTCCGAACTCGCCGCAACTTGCGGTCGACACCGGACAAATCACGCTTGTGGCCGGCGGCTCGCTCGCGGTAGCCGGGGTCGTCAATCCGGCGGCGTTGCATGCCCAGCAGCCGAGCAGGGCCAATCCGCTGGAAACCGCCACCGATCCGACGATGGCTCTGTACTTTGACACCTACGGCCCAGACAGCAAGATCAGCCTCCTGTCCAAGTCGGGCGACGTGTCGATCGGTCTTTCGTCCCCCACGATCACGATGACGGCCGCGCCTGGGACCGCTGCCGCTTATCCCGCCAGTTTCGAGGCCATCGCCTTGCAGGGCGATCTGGTCACCACCGGCATCGGCGCGATCATCAACCAGAACGTGCCCGGATCGCTGGTGAGGACGCCCGGCATGGTGCTGAGCGCGTCCGATCACGGGACCTTCGCCCTGCTGGCGGCGGGAGATATCGATCTGACCTTCGGTTATCCGAAGCAGTCGAGCGGCGCTCTGGAAAAGTCGCCGCGTCCGCTGATCTCCGCCGGACCGGCTTTGTTCGACGCCGCGTTCGATCCCTACCGGCCGAACAGCGGTAACACCGAATCCTCCAGCCGAGCCGTTCTGGCGCATGCAGACGATGAAGGCCTCGACACCACGGCCCGGATCTACGCCGCCACGGGCACCATCACGGCGACGGGGACCTTCGGTGAACGTCTGAAGGGCGACCTACTCAAGATCTACCAGCACATCGAGATCAATCGGCCGGCAAGCATCTACGCCGGCGACAACATCGTCGATCTCAACCTCATCGTGCAGAACATCCAAGTCAACGACGTCAGCAAGATCGTAGCGGGCGGGGACATCACCTATACTGGCTATGCCAATGGCGGGGGCATCCAGGTCGCGGGGCCGGGTTATCTCGTGGTGCAGGCGGGCGGCGACATCGGTCCGTTCCTGCCTGCGGCGTTCAACAACGCGACACAGGCCCCGGTGCAGGAAGGTATCGTTTCGGTCGGCAATTCGAGCGCGACTCCGGTAGGAAATTTCTACGTCCCCAGCGCACCGTCGGGCGGCTCGGTGGGCATCTACAACCAGTCGCTGCTCGGGCCCGCGAACAACCAGCGGCGCAACGCGGCCTTGACCGAGGCTGCAGGCACCAAGGAAGGCGCCAGCATCGACGTGCTGTTCGGTGTCAGGTTCGGCATCGACTACGACGCGATGATCAGCAAGTATTTCGATCCTGCCAGCCCGACTTTCGTGGCCAACGTGAAGATGAAAGACGTCGCGACGGGCGAAATGCTGCCCCTGACGTTCGACCAATTCAAGAGCTTGCCGAAGGACCTCCAGCACGTACTCATCGATGAGGCCTTCTTCGGAATCCTGAAGGAGGTCGGTAAGGGTGCCTTCAAGAGCGCGTTCGGCTACGAGATGATCGACACCATGTTCCCGGCGAAGTTTGGCTACACCAGAAATACGCTGGGCGGCGGTGTGAGCGGTGCCAGCGAGCTCGTCAAGACCGGCGACATGAACTTGCTTCACGCGACCGTGCAGACCCAGCTCGGCGGCAATATCTCGATCTTCGGACCGGGCGGCAGTCTGATCGTCGGCTCCCTGGGGGCCGAGTCCAACGCCGCGCTGAAGCTGCGCGATATCGGTATCCTCACGCTCGGTGGCGGTGCCATCAACACTTTCACCGACCAGAACGTGCTGGTGAATTCGAGCCGCGTTCTCACCACCCAGGGCGGCGACGTTACGATGTGGAGCTCCAACGGCAATCTCGACGCCGGCCGCGGCTCCAAGACAACCCTGTCGGCGCCGGCGCTCCAGGTGCTGTATGATCAGGACGACTACCAGTTCATCGATCTCGGCGGCTATGTCACTGGCGCCGGCATCGGAACGCTGAAGGCCTCGGACGTTGCCGCAAGCTCCAATCTCTATTTGCTCGCGCCGCGCGGCACGATCGATTTCGGTACGGCAGGCGTGCAGTCCTCCGGCGATGCGGTGTTCGTCGCTCCCGTCGTCGCCAACTTCGGCAATGCGTCGGTCCAGGGTACTTCGACCGGCGTTCCCACCATTTCCGTTCCCAACATCGGCGCATTGACCGCCGGTTCGAACACGGCCGGGGCCGCCGCCAAGACTGGGGACGCGCCGACCGCCGGGGGGGCGAGCAAGCCGGCGTCGATCTTCATCGTCGAGGTCATCGGCTATGGCGGAAGCGATGGCCAGGATGACGGCAAGGAAACCAATGACAATTCGGAGCGGGACAGCAAGCAATGATCGACGCGATCATCCTTGTGGGGCGCGTGCCGCTCGATTTAAGAGCGCTAAGCCGTCGAATGGGGAGCAATGTTCCTTCCGAACGAAAAGCTTCGGAGACCCGACAACGGGCCGAGTCCGGAATCTGACACGTTGTTTAAATATCGGTCACAGCAACGATAAGAAACATACCTAAAAGTTCGGCATCGGCTTCGTTAAGGCAGAGGGCTGCTGTCCTGCGAAGTTCCTAAGTTTCTTTCTGATTTTGCGTTTTGGGGGTTGAAATGCGTGCGACACATCCGATTGAACAAATCTGCTCGGAGTCCGCACTGAACAAGTCGAAAGCCGAGGTCTATGATCTCGGTCTGCGGCAGGACGAAAGCGGCCGTCTGCGCCGGATCAAGAACCTCAAGCACGAGAACGCGTTATTGATGCGCATGGTCTCCGAGACGCAGATCGAGATCGCACGCCTGCGCGATCTGCTGGAATCGAACTGACACACATCGCATTTGTCGCTCGCGGCGGTGGCGAGTTGTAAGCCTGATCCAATCATCACGCTCGTCTCGGCGATCGCGGGGGGAAACTCTGCCCCCTGCGATCGAGCTTGCGCTGGCCCCTGACATGGTTGTCAGCCGGCCTCGCGAATAGCGCTGCCCGGAACCCTTGTTTTCGCGGGTGCACGCCGCGCGTCGTCTATCAAGCAGGACGATCCATCGTATCCCGGAATGGTGCAGCGTCCTGACGGTCGTCCGGGCCAACATCAGCTTGGTGTGAAACGAAGAGTCATGCGGTTTTGGAAGATTGCGACGATCGCATGTGCCGTGATCGCCTCGGCTGGTCTGGGTGGCTGCGGCTTCATACCAATGGCTGGGCCGGCCAGCCTCGACGTGAGGAACGAGAACACCAAGATTCTTCCTTTCGCGATGGTGCAGCTCAATCCGGATGTCGTGCAATTGCTCGAGAAATACGAGCCCAACGGACTGGCGGGGGTCATCGCCGACTCCCGTCCCCCCTCGAGTATCAAGTTCGGTATCGGCGATATCATCAGCGTCACCATCTTCGAGGCGTCGGCCGGCGGGCTTTACGTGCCGCTCGAGGCGGGCGTACGCCCCGGCAATTTCGTGAATCTCCCGGACCAGGCCGTCGACAATGACGGCAACATCACGGTCCCCTATGCTGGCCGCATTCGCGCCGCGGGCCGCACCAACGTGCAGGTCCAGGATGACATCCTGGCTCAGATCAAGAGACGCGCGATCGACCCGCAGGTCGTCGTCACCTCCAGTCAGCAGCGTTCCTCGCTCGTCAGCGTGTTCGGCGAGGTGAGGACGCCGGTACGTTTCCCGATGCCATCGGCGGGCGCGCAGGACCGCATCACCGACGCGATCACGCGCGCCGGCGGCATCAGCGGTGCCGGGTGGGAAACCTGGGTCGTGCTGGAACGCAATGGTAAGCGGGCGACAGTTCCGTTCGGCAATCTCGTCTATTTCCCGGAAAGCAATGTCTTCGTGCAGCCGGGTGATCGCATCTATCTGTACCGCGAACCGATGAAGTTCATTGCGTTCGGCGCAACCGGACAGCAGGGCGAGTTCAATTTCGACGCCTGGCGTATCAACCTCACCCAGGCTGTCGCCAAGGCTCGCGGGCTGCTCGACCTTCAGGCTGATCCGGCTTCGGTGTTCATTTATCGCCGCGAGCCGAGGGATGTCGCGGAGCGGCTGGGTGTCGACTGCTCGAAGTTCGACGGCGACACCGTCCCGATCGTCTTCAACGTCAATCTTCAGGATCCGGCTGGCTATTTCGTGGCGACGAGGATGACGATGCGTCCGTTCGACGTACTCTATGCCGCCAACGCGCCTCAGGTCGACGTGACCAAGGTTCTCTATTTCATCAACACGACCCTCGTGACGGCGCAGAGCGGCGTGAGCCTCGTCAACAACATCCGCTTCCCGGGCGCGACGACGTCGACGACGACGATCACGACCAGCGGTCCCTGATTGTCTCGGAACGTGACGGCGATGTGGGCTTGCATCTGGTGGCTTGACGCCCGGTCGGTAAATGTTACTCATCACATCGGACTGCGTCCTTCGCTAACTGATGATGTTACGAGGCGCTTCCGGCCGGGGCATCACGATGGGCCGGCGAGCAGGGAGAGCGGCATGAGCCGGGCTTCGCACCGACGTGGATGGTTGGCCGGGCAGGCGTTCGCTTGCCTGATTGCAATGGCCGGTTCCGGATACGCGCAATCTCCCGGTCCGGGGCCGCTCGACCTGCCGCCGCCGCCGCGGCAGGGCACTATCATCGGCGGCCAGCCTGGGCCCAACTTCGAGCGCTGTCTGGACGTGCAGATCGGGAACGAGGGCGCGTTCGGGTGTCTCAACCAGAAGCTCAGGCGCGAGGTGGACAAGGTGAATCCGTCGCTCAACTTGCCGCCCATCGATGCGCGCTCGCCGGACGTGCGCGTCGGCAATGTGAACGAGGCCGCTGTACGTCAACAGTATGGCCCGAGCTACGGTCGCTCGGCCATACCCTACCGGCCCCCGAGCTTTCCCACCAACGTTCTGCCGCGGCGATGATGTCAGAACGTTACCGACAGGTTCATGATCGTCGCGGGCGGCCGCTTCTATGGCTGCTGGCCGCCGTCTGTCTGTTGCTGTTGCCGGAGCGGGCGCGTTCCCAGGACGATGTCGCCGGAGGAAGCACCAAGGTCGATGCAGTCACCGACGTCGCGGCAGGCGATGACGAGGTGGCGCCGCTGGAGCTCGAACGTTTCGCGCCTCGACCGCTCACTGCCGCGGATTTCCCCCCGGCCAATCCGCTGCTCGGTGTGTCCGCCTATCGCACCGGCGCGATGTTCGGTCGCGATTGGCGCGCCGGCCGTGCCGAATACCGCCCGTTGATCGAGCGTGAGTCACTTGCCTTCGGCCTGCCGCCGGCCCTGGTCGACGCCGTGATGGCGGTGGAGAGTCGTTACAATCCGGGCGTGATCGGCATGGACGGCGAGGTCGGCCTGATGCAGGTGATGCTGCCCACGGCCCGGATGATGGGGTTTGCTGGCACGCCCGCCGAGCTGGCGACGCCGGAGATCAACGTGCACTACGGGGTACGCTATCTGGCCGGCGCTTGGCGCCGTGCCAACGGAGATCTCTGCACAGCGGCAATGAAGTATCGAGCCGGCCACGGAGAGACGCGGTTTTCTCATCTGTCGGTGGAGTATTGCACGCGAGTCCGCGCGCACCTTGCAGCCAGCGGAGTTCCCGTTACCGGCTCAGTGCCGCAGCCGACGTTCGGCCGCCCGTCGGGCAGTGGTAGCACTCGTACGCGCGTACGGACTGCCGGTGCAACGATTGACTTCGCCGCACTGAACACACGGCTGCGGGGGGCGGTCGAACGCAGGCCTTGATTGATCCAGGTTGGCTCGACGGCGCGTGGCACGGCAGCCGATCAGGCGGCCGCTTCACGAGCGGGGCTTGCCCGCGGGGGCACGCCGACGCCGTGGCGGCGGCCTTGCCGGGCCGTTCGCGAGCGCCTGGCCGATTGCGCGCCAGCATTTCACCGCATCGCGAAATGCATGCTCGTGAGCAGGGCTTCGCCCGCGCCAGTCGATCAGTTGCTCGGCGTCGCCGACCGTTGCCTCACCCGACTTGAGCCGCAGGATGAACGACAGGGCTTCACGAGTTAAGGGATCTAAGTGATCGACCTGATGGCTTCGCTTCGTCACGATCCAGCGCTTTCCCGCACCCGCCGACCGTGAGCGGATGCTCGCGATCGACGTATCTCTGTACGTATGACGAAGCTGGACGCTGAAAACCGAATTTGACTCGGGCGGGACGTTGCAGGCGATCGGCACAGTGTTCGACCGCCTGCTTGAGGTCTGTTTCGACCGTGCGGACGGTGACGCCGAGGAGGGCGGCGATCTCCCGGTTCGGCATGCCATCGATGCGCGAGAGCATCAGCACGCGTCTGCGGCGCTCCGGCAGCTCGGCAATCGCGTGCTTGAGGCGATTGACCTCGGATCGATCCTCGATCACCCGCGCGGCATCCGGCTGGTCGTCTGGAATGTCGAGCAGGGCATCGACCTCGACGGAGGTGAGGCGGCGCTTCTCGGCCCGACGGCGGTCGGCGGCGATGTTGAGCGCAATGCGAAAAAGGTAGGCCTTCGGGCTGCGCACCTGGCCGAGTTCGCGCATCCCTTCCAGGCGAAGATAGGTTTCGTTGAGAGCCTCTGAAGCGAGATCCGGCGAGCCCAGGCGGCGCGTCAGCCTTCGATCGAAGTCGACATACTCTGCCAGCAGAAGAGTCCGCAAGCTGCTGATGCTGTCGATGGTCATGCTACGCCCCACTTCACTCAGTCCCCATTTGACGGCGGGACGGTAGTTAGGCCGCACAACGATATTGTGACGAATTGTTAGTGAATAACAGCTGCATCACGTTAGTTGCGTTATGTTGCGCGGAATCATCACGTGGGTGCCGAGCGAGCCGCGAAAAAGTTTTTCGCTGCAGCGTGGGGCGTGACGTCTAGCGAATAAGGCCCATCAGACCGAGCTTTCGGTCGGGTTCGGGTTGACCGAAATAATGCTGCGAACCGTGGCGAGCGGGGCGCAGTGCGAGAATGATATCGAGGCCGAGGTGAATTCGCGTGGTCTGTATCATAACGGTGCGCATCGACGTGCGCCCTGGCTGCTGCGCGGCGGAAGAGCCGAACTTGCCCGCGCGTCGCGCCTGGCTTCTTGCGGACTGATCATCTGCGCGATCTGCACCACGAAACCGGCGGCAGCGAAATCCGAGACCGAGACCGCCAAGGTGACTGCAAAGCCTGCTGCCGCCGCACCTGCAACCGCAAAGCCGGGCAAAGATGCATCGAAGAAGGGTGAAGCCGCGAAGGATGCGGCCCCGGCCAAGCCGGCTGCGCCGGAGGCGCGCTTCGATATCGACGAATATCGCGTCGAGGGGGCGGACAGTTTGCCGCAGATTGAGATCGAGGCTGCTGTCTATCCGTTTCTCGGTCCCAACAAGACCGCGGACGAGGTCGAGAAGGCCCGGGCGGCAGTCGAGAAGGCTTATCACGACAAAGGCCTCCAGACCGTCGCTGTCTCGGTCCCGCAGCAGGATGCGCAACGCGGCTTCGTCGTGCTCAAGGTCGCCGAAAATCGCGTCGGACGGCTGCGTGTCAAAGGATCACGCTATTTCGATCTCGCGAACATCAAGAGCAGCGCGCCTTCGCTCAAGGAAGGAACCCTGCCGAATTTCCAGTCGGTGACGAAGGACATCGTTGCCCTCAACCGATGGCCGGACCGTCGCGTGACGCCGGCGCTGCGGGCCGGTGTCACGCCCGGGACGATCGACGTGGATCTTAACGTCGAGGATACGTTTCCGCTTCACGGCAGTGCCGAGCTCAACAACCGGCAGAGTCCCAGCACCACGGCGCTGCGATCCAGCGTGTCGCTCCGTTACGACAATCTATGGCAGCTCGGCCACTCGATGACGTGGAGCTTCCAGTGGGCGCCGCTCAATCCGAAGGATGCGATGGTGGTGTCGGGCTCGTATTTGGCCCGGACGGAGCTCGACTGGCTCAGCGTGCTCGTCTACGGCCTGAAGTCGGACAGCTCGGTAGCGACCGTCGGCGGCGCGAACGTCGTCGGTCCCGGTCAGGTCGTCGGCGGCCGCGCCGTGTTGACCTTGCCCGGCAAGGGCGAGCTATTCCACACGCTGTCGCTCGGCATCGACTACAAGGATTTCAAGCAGACGCTGCGGCTCGGCAGCGATGCTTTCGATTCGCCCGTGACCTACACCCCGCTCGTCGCGAGCTATGGAGCGAACTGGCAGGCAGAGGGAAGGCTGACGCAGCTCAATGCCGTCGTTACCGCGGGCTTGCGAGGGATCGGCAGCAGTCCGCAAGAGTTCGACGCCAAGCGCTACAAGGCGACCGCCAGCTTCGTGCACCTGCATGCCGACATATCTCACACCCAGGAGCTGGCCGAAGGCTTCCAGCTTTACGCCAAGCTGCAGGGGCAAGCCTCCGATCAGCCGCTGGTGTCCAGCGAACAGCTGAGCTTGGGCGGACAGGATACGGTGCGCGGATATTTGGAGTCCGAGGTGCTTGGCGACTATGGCGTGGCGGGAACGCTCGAAATCCGCAGCCCGAACCTTGCGCCCTACATGGCGCAAAACCTGCCGAACCCGACCGGTGAGCCCATCAAATTCAACGCTTTCGACGACTGGCGCTTCTTCGCATTCGCCGACGCCGGCCACGCGCGCATCCACGAGCCCCTCGTCGATCAGCAATCGCACTTCGACCTCGCCAGCTACGGGGTCGGAATGCGGATGAAGACACTTCGCTACTTCAACAGCATCGTATTCGTCGGCGTGCCGCTGACCAACCAGCAGGTCACGGTCGCCAATCATCCACGGTTCGGCTTTCGACTCTGGGGAGAATTCTAGATGTCGCTCCTTCGCTTCGGATCACATCCCCGATTTCGCCTGAGCGCGCCGTTGATGCTCGCTCTGCTGTTCCTTGCGGCGCTGTGGCCGAGTTCGGCGTCGGCGTGGTGGAACGAGCAGTGGACATTGCGTAAAAAGATCACCATCGACGCCGGCCCTTCGGGTGCCGGCATCAGTGATGCGATCGGCCCGGCTCCGGTGCTGGTCCGTCTTCATGTCGGCAATTTCCGTTTTGGCACGGCGAGGGAGGACGGCGGCGATCTGCGCTTCGTCGCCGCCGACGACAAGACGCCGCTCAAGCACCACGTCGAGAAATACGACTCGCTGCTTGGCGAGGCGCTGGTCTGGGTCGGCGTTCCCGATCTGAAACCGGGCGCCAAGAACGACATCTGGCTGTACTACGGCAACCAGAAGGCGCCTGCTGCGGTCGACGCAAAGGGCACCTACGATCCCGACACGCTGCTGGTTTATCATTTCAACGATCGCTCGACGCCGGCGCAGGACGTCACCGCCTGGGCGAACACCGCGCAAAATGCGGTCCCCGCCGCGGACGGCGCCATCATCGGCCAGGGCGCGCGCCTCGACGGCCAGACCGCGCTCATGCTGCCCGGCTCGCCCTCGCTGGTGGTCGCCGAGAATGGTGAGCTCACTTGGTCGCTCTGGGTCAAGATGACCGCGCCGCAGGCGGGCGCCGTGGTGTTCTCGCGCAGCGAAGGTGCCAACGGGCTCACTGTCGGGTTGGACAACGGCGTCGCCTTCGTGGAGGTCACGAATGGCGGCAACACGCAGCGCAGCGCCGGCGGCGCGGCAATTGCGCCCGGCACATGGCACCAGATTGCGTTCACCGCGAAGGCTGCCCAGATCACGCTTTACGTCGACGGCAATCAGGCCGCCACGCTCGCCGCCAGTCTGCCCACCATGACGGGCCCGGCGCAACTCGGTCGTGCCGCATCTGCAGTTGCCCCCCCTGCGGATGCGGCCGCCCCTGCCACCGATGCGGCTCCACCGGCGGCGCCGGCCAGCGCTGCCGCAGGCTTTGCCGGCGACGTCGATGAATTCCAGATCGCCAAGGTCGCGCGTCCGGCCGGATTCATCAAGCTCGGCGCGATCGGGCAGGGGCCCGATCAGGCCAAGCTGATCGCGTTCAGCGTCGATGAGGAAAACGCGGGCTGGTTCAGCGGCGGCTATTTCGGCGTGCTCCTGCGTGCGGTGACGCTCGACGGCTGGATCGTCATCGGCCTGCTCGCGATCATGGCGTTCGTCAGCTGGTACGTCATGGTCGACCGCGTCTCCTATCTGAATCGCGCCGCGGCCGGCAATTCCATCTTCCTCAAGCATTTCCGCGAGAGTTCGACCGACGTCGGCGGCCTGCTTCAACTCGACAGCCAGGAGAACGATCCGAATTTTGGTGGCGAGCTCGGCAAGAAGCAGCGTAAGGCGGTCCATGCCGCGCCGCTCTATCGCCTGTTCGCCGCCGGCGCGCAGGAAATCCGGCGGCGCTTTGCCGGCGGTGGTTACCGCCGGCTGTCGCCGCAGGCGATCCAGTCGATCCGCGCCGTGCTCGACAGCGGCTTCGTGCGTGAGAGCCAGCGCCTCAACCGGCTGATGGTGATGCTGACGATCGCGATCTCCGGCGGCCCGTTCCTCGGCCTGCTCGGCACCGTCGTCGGCGTGATGATCACCTTCGCGGCGATTGCGGCGAGCGGCGACGTCAACGTCAACGCCATCGCACCCGGCATCGCGGCGGCGCTGGTCGCAACGGTCGCCGGCCTCGGCGTCGCGATCCCCGCGCTGTTTGCCTACAATTATCTGACGATCCGCATCAAGGATGTCTCAAGCGAGATGCAGGTCTTCGTCGACGAGTTCATCACCCGGATCGCGGAGTCCTACGAGATACCGGACGAGCCGGTGAAGCAGGCGGCGGAGTAGACCGATGCAAGTCCAGTCCGAAAGCAAGCCGTACGACGACATCAACATCACTCCGATGCTCGATCTCGCTTACGTGCTGCTGGTGATCTTCATCATCATGACCACGGCGACCGTGCAGGGCATGAAGGTGAACCTGCCGAAAGCAAGCGCGGCGCCGAGCCTGGCGCAGCAGACCACCAAGGCGATCACGGTCGCCAGCGACGGCAAGCTGTTCCTCGACACGATTCCGGTGACGCTGCCCGAGCTCGAGCAGCGCCTGGTGCAGCAGCGTGCGCTGACGCCGGAGTTTCCCATCGTCGTGCGCGGCGACAGCCAGACGCCATATCAGAACGTCGTCGACGTGCTCGATTTGCTCGGCCGCCTCAACTTCACCCAGGTCGGCATGGCGACCAAGCCGTCGGCGCGATGAGACGGGACGATGGCGTGGGACGACGACAGCAACGAGGACAGTGGTCCGGCATGGCGGCGCTATCTGCTGCTCGGCGGCTCGGCGCTGGTCGTGATCGCGCTGACCGTCGGCGTCGTCGTCATGGTGATCAGCGGCGACAAGGATCCGCCGCGCAAGGTGAACGAGCTTCAGGTGACGATGGTGCTTCCACCGCCGCCTCCGCCTCCGCCACCACCGCCGCCTCCGCCCGAGCAGCAGCCGGAACAGCAGCCCGAGCAGAAGGTGATGGAGCAGACTCCGATCAAGGACGTCGTCGAGGAGAAGCCGGTCGACATTCCCAAGGATGCGCCGCCCGACTCCGGTCCGGATCCGACGCCGGGTCCGCCGGATCTCGGTCTCGGCAACGGACCGGGCAGTGGTGGGCTCGCACAGGGCAAGGGCCGCGGCGGCGGCGGGGGCGGCGGCAACAGCCGGTTCGGTTGGTATGCGAGCATCGTGCAGTCGCAAATGGAGGCGGCGCTCCAGGCCAACGAGAAGACCCGCTACGCCTCGATGCAGGCGGTGATCCGGGTCTGGCTCGACAGCTCGGGCAAGGTCAGCCGGGTGCAGCTGTCGCCTTCGACCGGCGACGGCGCTCTCGACGCGACGATCCGAGATCAGGTGATCGGGGGCATGCGCATGCGCGAGCCGCCGCCCAGGGACATGCCGATGCCGATCATCACCCGCATCACGGCGCGCAGCCGGGCAGGATGATGTCGAGTGACGACGAGTGAGTTGAGAGAAGAGGTGACGTCATGTGGCGTGAATTGAAAACGCGAGAGCTGGCGACGACGGCCCTGATGCTGATCGCATGCGCAGCCCCCGCTGCGGCGCAGGACGACGGCCTGCCGCAAGGCAAGCGCCCGACCGTATCACGCGCCGCGCCGCCGTCGTCGAACGCCACGGTCAATCTGATCAATCTGCTGGTGAAGCAGGGCACGCTGAGCGAGGAGCAGGCGGCCGCCTTGATCAAGCAGGCCGACGACGAGGCCTATGTCGCCCGCCAGGCGACGCGCGATGCCGCGACAAAGGCGGACAGCGCCGAAAAAAAGGCGACCGGCGCGGCGGACGCCGTCTCGCCCCCCGGCACCAAGCGCGTGACCTACGTCCCCGAGATCGTCCGCAAGCAGCTGCGCGAGGAGATCCGGGCAGAAGTGATGGACCGCGCGCACAAGGAGGGCTGGGCCTCGCCGGGGCTTTATCCGGAATGGGCGCAGCGGATCAAGTTCTACGGCGATATCCGCACGCGCTACGAGGGTGACTACTTCCCTCCGGGGAACGGGCCGCTCCAGAACTACAACGCCACCAATACCGGCAACCCGTTCCTCGAAGACAACACGAACGCGGTCAATCCGTATTTTCCCCCGACGTACAACACCAGCCAGGACCGCAATCGTTTTCGCTTTCGAGCGCGGCTCGGAGCTGACGTCAATCTATTCGAAGGCTTTACCGCAGGGTTGAGGATCGCGACGGGTGAAAGCAGTTCGCCGGTCTCGTTGAACCAGACCTTCGGCGGAAACGGAGGCAACTTCTCGAAATATGCGCTGTGGCTGGACCGCGCTTTTGTCAAATATCAACCAACGCAGGACATCGTCGCATCAGTGGGCCGGTTCGACAACCCGTTCTGGTCGCCCACCGATCTCGTTTGGTACAGGGACCTCGGCTTCGACGGCCTCGCTGTCCAGGTCAAGCAGGAAATCGCCGAAGGGCTCACGCCGTTCTTTGCGGGCGGCGCTTTCCCTGTGTTCAATACGGATTTGAACGCCGGCCTGAATACGTCCAATCTTTCGGGTCCGATCAAGCTGGCGAGCCGCGACAAATGGCTGTTCGGTGCGCAAGGCGGATTCGCAGCCAGGTTCGATCCTGAAACCACCCTCACAATGGCCGCGGCATACTACAACTTCACGAATGTTCGGGGGCGTCTGTCGAGCCAGTGTCTTGTCTATGCAGCGAGCGACGTGTGTGACACGGACCTGCTGCGTCCCTCGTTCGCCCAGAAGGGCAACACCTACATGCGCTTGCGCAACATACCCGTCGTCCTGCCCGTTTCCCCCGACGATAGCGGCACGCTGAATTACCAGTACTACGGTCTTGCCAGCGATTTCCGGCCGGTCGTCGCAAGCGCTCAACTCGACTTTGCGCACTTCAATCCGATCCACGTCGTTCTCGACGCGGAATACGTGTGGAACACCGCCTTTGATCCATCGGCCGTGGCCGCCGTGGCCGTGAACAACTTCGGATCGACCACCACCGGCGCACCCGGCTCCTATAACGGCGGCAACCAGGGCTGGCTTGCGCGCCTGACGGTAGGCAACAAGCAGATCAAGCATCTCTGGGATTGGAATGCTCATGTCGGTTACAAATATCTGGAATCCGACGCGATGGTGGATGCATTCGTCGATTCAGACTTCGGGCTAGGCGGCACCAACCTCAAGGGCTATTTCATTGGTGGCAATGTAGGCCTTGGCGAGAACATCTGGGCGTCGGTGCGCTGGATGAGCGCCAACAACATCGCGGGCCTGCCCTACGCCGTCGATATCGTCCAGCTCGATCTCAACGCGAGGTTCTGATCATGCGGGCTTTGCGTTTGTCGACCGCAACCGCGTTGGCATTGGCGATCTCCAGCGCCGCCCACGCCGATCAGGAATCCGACCGCCTCCGCGAAGCACTGCGCAGCGCCACGGCTCAGGCGCGGGCCGCCGAGGACCAGCGGGCCGCGGTGCAGGCCAAGCTGACCGCGGCCGAGCAGGAGCGGGATCGCCTGCGCAAGCAGAACGAGGCCTATCGTGCCCAGGTCAAGGAGGCCGAGCAGGCTTATCGCCAGGCCGTGAAGGACTTCAACGAGCGCATCGCCGAGCGTGACGATTCGCTGGAGAAGTGGAAGGCGGCCTATGGCGAGGCGGCCAGCGTCGCCCGCACCAAGGATGCGGAGCGTACCAAGTTCGAAGGCGAGGCGACGACCTGGAAGGCGAGCGCCAAGGCGTGCGAGGCCAAGAACGTCAAGCTCGTCAAGATCGCCGACGACGTCGTCAAGCAATATGAGCGGATGGATCCCTTGGAGAAGGTGCTCGACCACGATCCCGTATTCGGGCTGAAGCGCGTCGAGCACCAGAACGCCGCGCAGGAGTTTCGCGACAAGATCATCGAGCAGAAGGCCAAGCCATGACCATCTCCAAGTCCACGCTGCTTGCTGCCGCGCTTCTGACAGCCCTTTCGTCGATGACGATGGCGCAGGCCCAAACGCAGACGCGCAATTCGCCGCCCACCGCTCCGCGCCCGGCCCCCGCGCCGGCTCCCGCCGCGCCGGCACAGACTGCTGCGCAGGACAGCACGGCGGCGAAGGGCGGTGAAGTCATCGCCCGGGTCGGCGACAGCGACGTCACGGCCGAGGAGGTCCGCGCCACCATCCAGATGCTGGACGCGCGACAGCAGGCGGCAATGGCGCGCGATCCGGCGCTGCTGAGCCAGACAGTGCGCGCTCTCCTGGCCAATCGCCTGGTGTTGAAGGAAGCGACGGCAAAGAAGTGGGACCAGCAGCCGGGCGTGGTGACGCAGCTTGCGCGCGCCCGCGACAGCTTGATCGTCGAAACCTATCTGCAGTCGGTCACCGCGGTTGGAGACCAATATCCCAGCGAGGCCGAGATCAAGAGCGTCTATGAGGCCAACGCCAGCGCGTTCCTGGTCCCGCGCCGCTTCCGGCTGGCCCAGATCGTGGTCAATCTCGCGAAGGATGCTGACAAGGCCGCGGAAGATGCCGCGCGGCGCAAGCTGGACGACATCATGCGCAAGGTGAAGCAACCCGGCGCGGAGTTCGGTGCGATCGCGCGTGCCTTGTCGGAGGATACGGCGACCGCGGGCCGGGAAGGCGAGATCGGCTGGGTCGCCGAGCCCGACCTGCGCACCGAGATCCGCGCGCAGGTCACGGGCTTGCCCAAATCCGGGATCGGCGATCCGATCCGGCTCGAGGACGGCTGGCACGTTCTCAAACTGGTCGACACCGAGGCCTCGCATACACGGCCGCTCCCTGACGTGAGAGAAGCCCTGGTTCAGCGCATGCGCGCCGAGCGCGTCGAGGCGAACCGCCGCGCCTATGTGGCGGAGCTCCTGAAGCAGACCCCGCCGGTCGTAAACGAGATCGCGTTGTCGCGTCTGCTCGAACCCAAGCCCGACGCAGGGCCGTCGCGCTGAACGCCTGCTGCGACGACGGCGCAGCGGCCCATCCGCTGCAGCCGCCATTGATGGTTAACTAACAGTAAAAGTATCATAAATATGGTACAATGCGCGTGTTATCGGGATCGCGACTTCGATCCCGGGGGTGCAATTTTGACCGACTTGACCAACACGGGTAGCTCGACCTCGGCCTACGAGATCCGATCCCGGGCGCGCATTGCCCTGCCGTTCGTCCTGATCGAGCCGCTGTTCGCAACTCTCGATGCCGCCATTGTCATCGCTATGGGCGCGCTGGGGGGCATCGGTTATCAGCGCGTTCTCGGGGGGACCCTGGAGGACGTGGGCTTCTATGCCGGACTGGGGCTGGTAGCGGGGCTTGCCCACGTTCTCGCCGCCCATTTCCTCGGTCTGTACCGGGTCAACCATCTGCTGGACGATGAGCGCGATGCGGGCCGCGTCCTGGCCGGCTGGTGCATCGCCGCGCTGGTCCTTCCGGTGATGCTGTTTCTGTTCAAATCCGGCGACGAGGTCTCGCGCGGATCGGTGATTTGCTTCGTCACGCTCGCCGCCGGCGGCCTGGTCTGCAGCAGGTGGCTCGCACGACGCAGCCTCAGGGCGGCGCTTCTGTCCGGCACGATTCGCGGCCGGCGCGTGGTCGTCATCGGAACGCCCGCGGAGCTGGCGCAGTTCGGCCGGGCTGATCTGCTCGCCCGCTTCGGCCTTCAAGAGATCGAACGTGTGACGCTGCCGCATGCCGACGACTTGCTTCCGGGGTCCGGGGCGAAACAGCGAGGCGAGGCCCTGATGGCGCGGATTCGCCAGCTCGCTGCCGAGGAAATCGTTCTGGCGCTGCCCTGGTCGGCTCCGCACGCCGTCGCGGCCCTGCTTGAGCATTTGCGTGCGATCCCGCTTCCGGTCCGCCTGTTGCCCGATTGCGCGGTCTCCACGGTGCTGCGCCACCAGACCTCGATGCCGCAGAGGCTTTACATGGTGGAGGTGCAACCCGCCCCGCTGTCGGCACTGGATCGGCTGAGCAAGCGCCTGCTCGACATCGTCGTGGCCGCGACGTCACTGGTTGTTCTCATTCTGCCGCTCGCGATTGCCGCCATCGCCATCAAGCTGGAGTCGAGAGGGCCGGTGATCTTCCGCCAGCGCCGCCACGGGTTCAACGGAAAGCCCTTCGTCATCTACAAGCTGCGCAGCATGAGCGTGCAGGAGGATGGCGGGGCGGTGGTGCAGGCAACCAAGCGCGATCCCAGGGTGACCCGGGTTGGGCGGATGCTGCGGCAGACCAGCATCGACGAGCTGCCTCAATTGATCAACGTGCTGCAGGGCCACATGTCCATCGTCGGGCCGCGACCCCATGCCCTGGTGCACGACTACGAATACGGCCGGATGATCGCAAACTACGCCTTCCGCCATCACGTCAAACCGGGCATCACCGGCTGGGCCCAGGTCAACGGATACCGCGGGGGCACTCCACAACTCGATCTGATGAAGCAGCGGATCGAACTGGATCTATGGTATATTGATAATTGGAGCCTGACGCTCGATATCCATATCATGTTCAGGACGGCATTCGAGCTGGTCCGGCCGCGCAACGCATATTGATGCAGACGCTGTACGCGTTGGAGCGGCCAGCGCGTCATCGGGAATCATCGATGCCGTCGCCACGCCGGGAATGGAGCTGAGGCAGTCGAGCTGATCGCGCAGGTTGCAGGGCTGTGGCATCTGGATAACGATGACGGGGGAAGTCCGCGGGGCCTATTGAAAAGGTTCACGATTCGCGCTTACTAGACTTGGGCTAGCGCATTCGGGCCTGAAAGGACCCATTATGGTTGGGAAAAGGCATGCCTCTGACGAAATTTCGGCCAAGCTAGCGCAGGCCAACGAGCTGGCGGCAAAAGGTAAGACCCAGCGCGAGATATCCAAGGCCCTCGGCGTCAGCATCATGACCTACCATCGCTGGAAGAAGATGCTCAAATCGTCACCGGCGGCTGACAATGGTGTCCGCGCCCTCGAGACCCTGCCGCGATCCGGAGCCAACGATGTGAGTTCGGAGGAGACGATCAGGCGGCTGGAGCTCGAGAACGCTCAATTGCGTCGACTCGTAACCGACATGCTGCTCGAGAAGCTGAAATACGAAGAGGAGCTTCGCTCGCGGGAGAGTACCCGTATGCGACGCCCGGACAACGGATGAGCCAACGCTTGCGCCGCTAAGCCTCTGCGCCCTTAGGCTCCTCTCATGTAGTAGCCGTTCTGGTAAATGCCGGGATGCTCGAACCGCTGCAGCAGTCGGGGATTGGCCTTGTTCAGCACCACGCCCAGCAATCGGTCGTGCAGTTCCGTTTCCGGAAGCAGGTGACGGCGTACCGTCTTGACGCTCGTTGCACCCCATTCCACCACGAACACGAAAGAATCGATGGCCGGCACGGTGGCGCGAACGTCGACGACGGGTGCGAGCGGCGGCAGATCCACGATGATGTAGTCGTAGCTCTGGCGCAGCCGCTCCAGGAGATCGCGGAATCCCTGCGAGGCGAGGATCTCGTCGGAATGGACGGGAGCTTCGGTCAGGAGCAGCGGCAGCAGCGCCAATCCGGTCGTCGGCTCACGGCCGATGGCTTCGGTCAGATCGAGCTTTCCGCCGATCACGTCCAGCCAGCCCGCTTGCGGGCGCGGCGACAGCGATCGCGCTAGGGTGGGGTTGCGCAGATCTGCGTCGATCAAAACCACGAGCCGACCTGCGTCGGCCATCAGGTTTGCAAGATTGGCCGCAACGGTCGACTTGCCCTCGGCCGGCATGGCCGAGGTGACGCCGATCACCTTGGTCTGGCGGACATTGGCCTGCAGCCATGCGCTGACCTTGATGGCGCGAAATGCCTCGGTGAAGACCGAGATCGGGTCGTCGACG
This sequence comes from Bradyrhizobium sp. Leaf396, assembly GCF_001424605.1. Lineage (NCBI taxonomy): Bacteria > Pseudomonadati > Pseudomonadota > Alphaproteobacteria > Hyphomicrobiales > Nitrobacteraceae > Bradyrhizobium > Bradyrhizobium sp. Leaf396. Next base: position 119,011 of record NZ_LMQJ01000066.1, on the reverse strand, counting down.
GCCCGGCGTTTCAGCGCATCGCCAAATGCAAAGCTGTGCGGGCTGGCGGAAGCGGCTTCGCTTGTGTCCGAGGACGGGCCGGGCAGGGCGGGAACGGACGACAGCTCCGGCGCGGCGACCGCCCCGGTCCGCATGAACCCAGCAACCGGCTCCGATACCTGCGGCACGATGCAGATGCACCGGGCGCCGAGCTCCTGTTCAACCTGGCGGCTCGTCCGGAAAACGCCGTCGACCGCTTCTCGCAAGGCTGCGATCCCGATGCTCGCCATGATGCCGAGTGACAGCGAAATGGCCAGCACGAGCGAGGTGACCGGCTTGCTCTTTTTCGTCGGTGCCACCGCCGGGCTGATGATCCTGGCATCGGTGATCGGGAACGATTGCTGCTGGATCGACTCCATGTAGCGCTGCAGGAAATTGTCGAACAGCGTATGATAGACTTTCGCCGAGCTCTCGAGCTCAGCGAGCCCCAGCCGGTCGCGGTTGGTGAGCTGTCCCTCGGACACCAGCGCGGCCAGCGCGCGCTCCAGATTCTCTTCGCGCGTTTTGGCGATCTCATAGTCGCTGCGGTAGCTTCCGGCGATCCGTCCGAGCTCGGCCGCAATGTTGCGGCGGATCTCTTCCATCTGGTCGCGCAAATTGGCGGCGGCGGTGTGATCCGTGCCGTACCGACCGGAGATGTTGGCCTCGCGCGCGGACAGATCGATGAACTGGTTGCGCAGACGCGTGATCACGTCGTTCTTGAGCGTATCGGCGACGGTGCCCTCGCCGACGTCCATCTTGCGCACTTGCTCGATGCGGTCGAGCCGCGCCTTCGCCTCGCTGGTCGCCCCGCGCGCGGCTGCAAGCTGGCTGTTCAGTTCATAGAGCTGCTGCTCCCCGATCAGTCGGCTGAACGTGCCGGCCCCCCCGGCGGTCGAGCCAGCGCCGCCGAGATCGACGATCTTGTTCTTTTCCTTGTATTCGAGCACGGCGCGGTCGGCCGCAGTGGCCTTCGACCTCAGTTCATTGATGCGGTCCTGCAGCCAGGCGCCGGCGCGAGTCACCGTCGCGTACTTGGCGCCGAGTTGGTCATCGATATAGGCTTCCGCGATCGCGTTCGCGATTTTCGCGGCCTTGGCGGGGCTTTTTGAGCTATAGGAGATGTTGAGCGCGTAGGTCTTGTCAGTGCGGCTGATGGCGCGGTGGGCGAGAAATTCGTCGAGCGCGTGCTGCTCGCGATCTTCGAGGCTTGCCCCCCCGGATGATGCGAACGGATTCCAGCTGGACGAGACGGCAAACTCCGGATCATCGGCAAGACGCAGATTCCGCACGACATCGAGGCCGAGCTTGCGTGATGCCAGGATCTCGACTTGTGATCCCACTTGGAGCGTGTCCAGCGGCACGTCCCCTTGCGGCTGGAGCTGGTTCTGCAGGACTCGGAGGGTGGTGCTGTCGATCAGCAGGGTGGCGGTGGCCGTGTATTGCGCGGGGGTCAGCAAGAGGTAAAGCAGGCCGATTGTGAGCGCGGCGGCAGGCACGATGAGAAAGACCCGGTACTGCCGCCGGGCCAGACCGGTCAGCTGCTCGATCAGTGCCGACATCGATCCCGAGGCTTCGCCCGCTGCATGGTTGATAGAGGGGCGGCTCACCAGCATATCCATCGTGATTCAGTTCCTCGGCCCCCGACCGGGGAAGGCAGGTGTCGGCTGCGCCTCGCAGGCCGCGACCACGAAAGGCGGTTGGCCACACCGAAACTCAGCAATGGCGACCACGGCTTTGAAACGAAATTGGTCTGGGCCGCTGCAGCGGGTCCATAACATTGTCACGTTATCTCTAACCGAGAAATAATACATATTTGCAACAGGGCGGTGGCCCTCGACCCTCGATAGCTTGCGTGCCCTTAACCTGGCGTCTGGCGTTTTCATTGCGCGACCGGGACAGTGAGCCCACGATCTCCGGCTTTGGTGATCCTTCCTGTATTGTGGCCATCATCAATCGGTTGTCATCGATCAGTTCAGCAGCACGGACTATCACCGGCCGGTTGGCGCGGAGGCACACGCCGTGCTCGCGACCTTCGCGTAGTTCCTGCGACCCCGTTACGGCCATGCCGATGGTGCTCACTAGTGGCTCAGAGTTGGCAAGTTTCTTTCTCGCGGCATCACAATCCGAGAGCTTTGCGCCATTGATGAGCCGTCTCTCGCATTGGTTTCTAAGGTCGCGAACGTATGGTGTGGGCCGTGCATTGCGACAGAGTTCGCCAACTTGGCAATTCATGCCGTCTCGCATGAATAACTCCTCTTGCCCGGTGCCGCCGGTATCGACGCAAGGCCCAAGTAGCGCGAGGAGCAAACAGCAAAGAAGATGCTCTCGTTAACTCATAGTTCTCGTATCTCGACGATATGAGCCTGCTCTTGCCAGTCACGGTGGCGATCATCACGGCCAGGGCCGTTGCCAGCTTGTTGCCGCTCAGCCGTGGAGCTGCGTTCTGCAGCCATGCTACGATGCTGAATCGATTCCAGTTGTGCGGGCGCATCAGGATGACGATTGAAGGATCTGATTGATGGTCGCCGTTCAACGCGCTGGCCTGTTGCGGTCCGCACCTACCACGTTGATGGCGAACTCATTGAAGGAACCGACCATCCGGAGTAGCGGCATGCCGCGTCCGATAGCGGACGGCGCCCCGACCTTGTCGAGCTACGCTTGGGCGGAAGTTGTAATCCGCAGGCTCGAGGTCACACTGCCTGCCGAGCTCTACGTGGTCCTGCGTCTCGGAATCGATCCTCGCGGGAGATGCGCTCCTGTTTGGAAATGGCTGCTAAGTAATTGATGTTGCTCGAGGTCGACTCCGACATCTTTTCCAAATGCCAATTGAAATCGTTGAAGAATCAAGCAGGTTTTGATTCCGCCATTCCCATCTTCGGCCGTTCCCCTCAGCCAAGACTGAACGCATTGAGCTTGTTGCGCAAAGACCAACGCATCGGGGCGAGGGTTTGAGCGAATTTGGAAGCTGCTGGGTATGCTCCTCTTTCCGAGCAGATCTGGCGTTGTTGATTTCGATCCTACTCGGGTTGCCTTGCCACGCTCACTTTCGATGTCACGGCGATCGGCGTTCTCGATGCGAAAGGCCGCAATGAAATCGCAAGGAATTGGGCGAAACAACCGTGAACAAAACGGGACGGGGAGGATCCGCACACCAAGAAAGATCAATAATAGAAGATGCTCATTGCGTTGGGGACGCAGGGCGCGGCGTGGATTAAATCGCAGACTCTCGACGAGTTCTCACGTCGAGACCACGTCTGCAAACACAGCCATGTTGTCGAGGGTGCGAATTCATTCCTGTCGTTTTGCAAAGTCTCTTGGCTCACGCCGCACGAACCCGTGGTTCAATTGTGCGTCAGCCCCTCATCCCGCAAGAAACCCGCCATCCACGGCGACAACGGTGCCGGTCGCATATTGCGAAGCCGGCATGCAGAGGAAGGCGACGGCGCCCGCGATGTCTTCCGGCTGCCCCCAGCGCTTGAACGCGGTGCGGTCGGCAATGCGCTGATAATGTGCGCGATCGGCGCGGCCGCCGGCGTTGATCGCGGTCTCGACATAGCCGGGCGCCACCGAGTTGACGCGGATGCCTTGCTCGGCCCATTTCAAGGCCAGCGCTTTGGTCAGCATCACGACGCCGCCCTTGCTGGCGCAGTAGGCGGGAATCCGCGGCAGCGCCAGCGTCGCGTTCATCGAGGCGATGTTAACGATCGAGCCCTTCGTCTCCGCGAGCTGCGGCTGAAACGCCATGCAGGTTCGGAACGTGCCGGTGAGATTGACGTTGAGCACCTTCATGAAGGTCTCGATTTCGAATTCCTTGTCGCGCGCGAGGATCCCGGCGCAGTTGATCAGGGCGTCGACGCGCCGGTGCTTCCCCGCAAACGACGTGACGGCAGCATCATCGGTTACGTCGAGCGTCGCGAGCGTCAAGCCCGCGCGCTGCTTGAGGAGAGTGCGGGCGAGATCCGCCTCATTGGCGCCCGTGGCCGTTACCGTCGCGCCGAGGTCGCAAAACTGGTTGCTGATTGCTGCACCAATGTCGCCAGCGCCGCCAATCACGATGGCATGGAAGCCGGGCGCGAGGGAAAAATTCGAACTCATGGGCAGGGTCTCACTTCAGGGGTTTCGGAGGCGGAGCTGTCGACTCACGAACCACCAGCGAGAAGTCGATCTCGCGATGCATGATGGTCTGCTCGCCGGCGAAGCTGCGCACCAGATATTCGCCGGCGCGCTGCCAGGTTTCTCCGGTCGGAACATGGATCGTGGTCAGGCTCGGCCGCAGATGCCTGCTCCAGTCGAGGTCGTCGAAGCCGATGACGGACAGGTCGCGCGGCACGGAGAACCCGTCGCGCTCCGCCTCGAGCAGCACGCCATAGGCGATGACGTCGTTGCCGCACACCACGGCCGTTGGGCGGTCCTTCAGGTTCAGGAGATGGCGTGCCGCCTCGCGTGCGTCGTCCAGCGTATAGGGCACCTCGACATGCCATTGCGGCGGAAGCTCGATGCCGTTCTCGGCGAGCGCGCGGCGAATGCCCGCGACGCGGGCGCTGGCGCGGTCGTTGTTGCGCTGGAGCGCCGAGACGATGCCGATACGGCGATGGCCGAGCTCGATGACATGCGCGGCGGCGCGATGGGCGGCGGCTTCGTTGTCGGTGCCGACGCAGGGGTAGGGCCGGTCAGGCTGGTAGATGCCGACATTGATGAAGGGCACGGCGTTGTCGGCGAGCAGTTTTCGCAGGCCGTCGTGATGGCAGTCGCCGCGCAGCACAAGGCCGTCGACGCCGCGGCTGATCAGATTGCGCGCCTGCTGCAATTCGACGTCGAGGTCGTAGCCGCTGGTGGTGAGGAACAGCATGTATCCGACCGACGACAGATACTGCTGCAGCGAGGCGATGCCGCGCGCGAACATCGTGTTGTCGATCGTCGGCACGATCGCGCCGAGCGTGCGCGAACGCCGTGACGACAGGATGCGCGCCGGCGCATGCGGGATGTAGCCGAGCGCATCGATGGCCTGCTCGATGCGCGCGCGCAGGGACGGGCTCACCGCATCGGGATTGTTGAGAGCGCGCGAGACCGATGCGGTCGAAACGCCGGCCCGGGCCGCCACGGCGCGGATGCCCTGTTTCACAGACTTGGCGTTGGTCAACCCCATGAATGTAACGTTACATCCTGTGCTGCGAGCAGCGTGGTAGCGAACAGATCACAAATCTGCCGCAGATTGTGCGACTTGTCCATCGCTTGACACGGCCGATGTGAGGTCTATTTTGTAACCGTTTTCAAGTGGTGCTCAAACGCGTTCAAAATGGTTCGCCAGCTTAAGGCGGCCAGCCGGGAGGAGAGTTCGATGAAGGCCAGGATGCTCGCGACCCATGTCGCGCTGCCCGTTCTCGCGATTGCCGTCAGCGCGCAGGCGCACGCGGCCGATTTCGACTGGATGAAGTTCAAGGGTAAGACCGTCACCTTTCTCGCCAACAACAATCCGGTCTCGCAGGCGCTGCTGACCTACAAGGCTGATTTCGAGAAACTGACCGGCATGACCTTGAAGGTCGACGGCTATCAGGAACAGCAGATGCGCCAGCGTCTGGTCACGGTCATGAACGCGAACAGCGACGAGGTCGACGTGTTCATGACGCTGCCCTCGCGCGAGGGCGAGCAGTTCGCCGCTGCCGGTTGGTATGGCGATCTCACCGCGATGGCCAAGAATGACGTTGCCAAGGATTACGATCCTGCCGGGCTGAGCCAGGCTCTGCTCAAGGCGGCGACCTTCGGCGGCAAGCTCACCAGCATGCCCATGAATCTCGAAGGTCCGATCTTCTATTACCGCACCGACATCTTCAAGAAGTGCGGCCTCGATGCGCCGAAAACGATCAGGGACGTCGAGGCTGCGGCCGAGAAGATCAAGACATGCGACAGCACGGTAACGCCGTTCGTCTCGCGCGGCCTCAAGCCCGCGGTCGCCTACACCTTCAGCAACATGCTGCACAATATCGGCGGCAGCTACATCGCCAACGGCAAGTCGAACCTCTGCTCGGCGAAGGGTAAGGAGGCGCTGGACACCTACAGCCGCCTGCTGCGCGATTACGGACCGCCCGGCGTCGTCAACTACAGCTTCCAGCAGATTTCCGCTTTGTATCGCGGCGGTCGCGCCGCGATGGCGTTCGAATCCTCGAATGAACTGCGCACCGTGATGGAAGGCGGCGCACGGCTCAAGGACACCGGCCTGCTGCCATTCCCGGCGGGCGATGCCGGCCAGGTGCCGACCACGATCGGCTGGGGCATGGCGGTGTCCTCGCACAGCAAGCAGCCGGACGCGGCCTGGTACTTCGTGCAATGGGCGACCAGCCCCGAGGTGCAGAAGAAGATGGCGCTGCAGGGCATCGCACCGCCGCGCCCGTCGGTCGCCAACGATCCCGAATATCGCAAGTGGATCGATGAGGAGCCGGTGCGGAAGGAATGGCAGGCTGCGCTCGACGTGCTCGCCACCAAGGGCTCGTCCGAGGTCGGCTATCCCATCGTCGCCAATCCGCAATCGCGGGAGTTCATCGGGCAGGCGGTGCAGGATCTGATCCTGAAGCAGAAGCCGATCGACCAGGCTTGCGCCGATGCCGACAAGGCGCTGGACGCGCTGATCGCGCTAAACTGACCGCCCGATGCCGGCTGGCTTGCTGCCTGCCGGCACCCATCTCGATCGAGGACAGGAACACATGTCGGATACGGCTGCGACACTCACGCAGGACCGGCAGAAGCTGGAGATGGCGGCGCTGTCGGCGCCGGCCGTGGTCTTCACGGTCGCGATGATCGCGTTTCCGGTCGTGTATACGATCTGGCTGAGCTTCCAGACCTTTTCCTCAACGGGCAAGCAGTCCTTTGCGGGTCTCGCCAATTATTCGAAGCTGATCTCCGACGTCGAGTTCTGGCACGGACTGTGGGTCACCATCGCGCTGTTCGTACTGTCGCTGGCGCTGCAGCTCGTCTTCGGTATCTGGCTGGCGCTGGTGCTGTTCCACGCCAAGCGCCTGCCGGGCATCGTGCGCTCGCTGTTCATCTCGCCCTTCATGATGCCGCCGGTCGTGGCCGGCATGATGTGGCTGGTGATCCTCGATCCCTCGCTGGGTGCCGCCAATTTCATCCTCCAGTCGCTCGGCCTGCCGCCGTCGGACTGGCTGGCCTCGCCGATATGGGTCATTCCGACCGTGGCGCTGATCGACAGCTGGCAGTGGACACCCTACGTCGCCCTGATCGTGCTGGGCGGATTGCAGTCGCTGCCGCCGAGCGTCTACGAGGCCGCGCAGATCGACGGCGCGTCCCCTTTCAAGACGTTCCAGCGCATCACGCTGCCGTTGCTGCTGCCGACCATCGTCACCGCGGCGATCCTGCGCAGCGTCGATCTCCTGCGCTTCTTCGACATCATCTACATCACCACCCAGGGCGGGCCGGGCAACGCCTCGAACACGCTCAACATCTACGGCTTCCGGGTCGGCTTCGAGTTCTTCAACATCGGTTATGCCAGTGCGCTGATGCTGACGCTGACGGCGATCGTGTTCGGCGCCGTGCTCGCCTTCAACCGCCTGCGCGGCGCAGTGGCGTGGTGATGTCATGAACGATGCCGCCAACACCGGCCGCTGGATCCGCTGGCTCAACACCGTGCAGCTCGTGCTCGCCGGCGTGCTCATCATGGCGCCGACGGTCTGGATGGTGCTGTCCTCGTTCAAGCCGTCCTTTGAGGTCACCGCCTATCCGCCGACGCTGATCTTCTCGCCGACGCTGGACAATTATATCGAACTGACCAGGACCACGCCGTTCCTGAGCTACGCGCTCAACAGCCTCATCGTCACCGTCGGCTCGACCGCGCTCGGGCTGCTGTTTGGAATCCCCGCCGCCTTCGCCGTCTCCTGGACACGGATCTCATGGCCGGCGATCCTCACACTGGCGGCGCGCATGGCACCCGGCACGCTGTTCCTGCTGCCCTGGTACGTAATGTTCCGGCAGATCGGCATGATCGGTTCCTACACGGCGCTGATCCTCAGTCATGCCGTCATCACCCTGCCGATCGTGATCTGGGTGCTGCTGCCGTCCTTCGATGCCATCCCGCGCAGCGTCTTTGAGGCCGCGCAGGTGGACGGATGCAGCGTCACACGCATCCTCTGGCGCATCGCGATGCCGCTGGTGGCATCCGGCGTCGCGGTCTCGGCGATCCTCGCCTTCGTGTTCTCGTGGAACTACTTCCTGTTTGCGCTGGTGCTCTCCAATGGCGACACCAAGACGCTGATCGCGGCGGCCTTCAACTTCATCGGCGAAGGCTCGACGCAATGGGGCGCACTCATGGCGGCGGCAACGCTGATCGCGTTGCCGCCGCTGGTGTTGGCCGCCCTGGTTCAGCGCTGGCTGGTGTCGGGACTGACGCTCGGGGCGGTGAAAGGCTAGGTAACTGATGAACATATCATCCCGCCCGAATTCGATCATGCAGGCCGCGGTCTTCCACGGCAACGACCGCATCACCATCGAGCGCGTGGCAATGCCTGATGTCGGTGCCGGCGAAGTCCTGGTCCGTGTCTCGCGCACCGCGCTATGCGGCTCCGACTTCAAGCTCTGGCACAAGGGCGCCGAGTTCACCGCCGGCCACGAAATCTTCGGCGTCGTCGAGCAGCCGGGCCATCGCCTGCACGGCCGTCGCTGCGCCGTCTATATCCCGCTGCATTGCGGTCACTGCGCCGCCTGCAAGCGCGGTGATACCCAGATGTGCCTCGAAGTCTCCAGCCTGATCGGCTGGAACAGGCCGGGCGGTTATGCCGAATATGTGCCGGTGCCGGAGAACTGCCTGCTGCCGGTGCCCGATGACATCGAGGACAGCCTCGCCCCGCTGCTGCTCGACACGATCGGTACGTCAGGCCATGCCGTGCGCTTCGTCAGCCGGGTGGTGCCGGCGAGTGAGGCCGGACCTGTTCTCGTGATGGGCGCGGGGCCCGTCGGCCTTGGGGTCGTGCTGGCGCTCCGCGCACTCGGTTACGACGATATCTACGTCGCCGATCCCAATGCGGGGCGTCTGAAGATCGCGCTATCCTTCGGCGCGAAGGCGCACCCCGTCGGCAATACCTCCAAGCGCTTCGCCCTCATCATGGAATGCTCGGGCGCGCACGCGGCGCGTAACCTCGGCATCGAGCTCGTGCTGCCGCGCGGCGCGCTGGTGCTGGTCGGCGAGAACGCCGCGCCCTGGACCATCGAGGAAGGCAAGGTCTTCCGCCGCAAAGACTTTTACATGATCAGGACCTTTTACTTCCCGGTCTCGGATTTCGAGCCGAATGTCGAGCTGCTGCGCAAGTACAAGGACGAGTACCGCGTCCTCGTCGACGGCGAGTTCGGCCTGTCGACTCTCCCGGAAAATTTCGCCCGCTTCGCCAAGGGCGAGCTGATCAAGCCCGTGCTGGCGCTGGACTGAGCGATCATGGCCTCGATCTCAATCCGCAACCTCACCAAACGCTACGGCAATTTCACCGTGATCCCCGATCTCAATCTGGAGATCGCGGACCACGAGTTCGTCGTGTTCGTCGGCCCGTCCGGCTGTGGCAAGTCGACCCTGCTGCGGATCATCGCGGGCCTCGAGCCGATCTCGTCGGGCGACCTCTATATCGGCGACAAGCGCGTCAACGGCGTGCAGGCCGCCCAGCGCGACATCGCCATGGTCTTCCAGGACTACGCGCTCTATCCGCATATGAGCGTCTACGACAACATGTCGTTCGCGCTGGAGCTGCGGGGCACGCCGAAGGCGGAAATCGACGGGCGGGTGAAGCGCGCCGCGGCCCTGTTGCACATCGAGCCGTATCTCAATCGCAAGCCGAAAGAGCTGTCCGGCGGTCAGCGCCAGCGTGTCGCCATGGGCCGCGCCATCGTGCGTAATCCCAAGGCGTTCCTGTTCGACGAGCCGTTGTCCAATCTCGACGCCAAGCTGCGCGGGCAGGTCCGCGCCGAGATCAAGGCGCTGTCGCAGGAATTGAAGACCACCATGGTCTTCGTCACGCACGACCAGATCGAGGCCATGACCATGGCCGACCGGATCGTGGTGCTCCAGAGCGGCACGATCCAGCAATACGACACTCCGGAGACGGTCTACGAACGGCCTGCCAACCAGTTCGTCGCCGGCTTCATCGGTTCGCCTGCCATGAACTTCTTTCCGGTCGAATGGCGCCAGAAGCGTGCCGTCCTCTCGCAAGGTGGAACGGTGATGCCGCTGGACGGCGAGCCCGCAGCGCGCCTGAGCAAGGCCGGCAATGCCGTGCTGGGCATTCGTCCCGAACATTTTGCCGTCGCGACCGATGCCGCCGATGGCATCGCGATCAACGTCAGGCTGGTCGAGCCGCTCGGTTCGGACACGCTGATCCATTTCGATCTCGCCGGCGTCTCGGCCATCGCGCGGGTCGATCCGTCGCTCCGGCCGAAGGTCGGCGATCGCATCAATCTGCGTCCGCAGCCCGGCAAGACGCATCTGTTCGATGCCGCCAACGGACAGGTGTTGCGGTGAGCGCGCTGGTCAACATTGCCGATCTCTCGGCACTGGCGGATGTCGCATCCAGGGCGAAGCCTGTGCAGGTGATCTGCCTGGGACTGTCCGCGCTCGACCAGGTCTGGCGGGTCGATCGGCCGTTCGCGGGTGGAAGCGAGAAGATCAAGGCTGTCGAGTACGGCACGCTCGGCGGCGGCATGGCCGCCAATGCGAGTGTGGCGGTGGCCAAGCTTGGCGCGTCGGTCGCATTCTGGGGGCGGGCCGGGAATGACGCCGCCGGCCATGAGATGAAGTCGGCCTTCACCGCCGCAGGCGTCGATGTCGAGAACTTCCGGCTGTTTGCCGAGGGCCGCTCGTCCGTCTCCGGGATCATCGTCGATAGCAGTGGCGAACGGCAGATCGTCAACTTCCGCGGCCTCTATCCCGAAGGCGCGGATTGGCTTCCGCTCAAAACCGTCGCGCGCGCGTCCTCCGTGCTGGCCGATCCGCGCTGGGTCGAGGGTGCGGCAACGCTGTTCCGCGAAGCGCGGGCGCAGGGCATTGCGACGGTGCTCGATGGCGACATGGCCGACGCCGAGGTGTTCGAGCGGCTGCTGCCGTTGACCGACCACGCGATCTTTTCCGAGCCCGCGCTCACCGCCTTTGCCGGTTCGGCCAAGGATGAATCTCTCGCGGCGCTCGCGCGCTTCGGCTGCCGCGTCATCGCGGTGACGCGCGGCGAGGGCGGTGTGAGCTGGTATGAGAACCGCGAGCTGCATCGGCAGGGCGCCTATGCCGTCGACGTCGTCGACACCACGGGCGCGGGCGACGTCTTCCACGGTGCCTATGCGCTGGCGATCGGCGCCGGTCTCGACGTGCGCGCCGCCATGGCGTTTTCGGCGGCCACGGCCGCCATGAAATGCCGCCACGCCGGCGGCCGCAATGGAATCCCCACCATCAACGAGTGTCTTGTATTCATGAGGACGAAGCCATGAGAACGATTGGAAAGAACCGCGGCCTGGCACGGCTTGCTGACGCGGATGGCCACTTTCGCATGGTCGCGCTGGACCAGCGGCCGCCCTTGTTCGATGCCATCGCGAAAGCAAAGGGCATCACGCGGGACCAGGTCGAATATTCCGATGTGACGGCGGCGAAGCGCCTCCTGGTCGAGAATCTCGCGCCGCATTGCAGCTCGATGCTGTTCGATCCGAACTTTGCGGTGCCCGCCGCAATCGATCTGCTGCCGCCACGGTGCGGCCTGATCATGACGCTGGAAGAGCACCGCGTCGAGGAGACCGCGGGTGGCCGCAAGTCGCGTGCGATCAGCAACTGGAGCGTGGACAAGATCCGCGCCATGGGCGGCGATGCCGTCAAGGTGCTGGCCTGGTACCGGCCGGACGCCGATGCCGCGGTGAACGAGCACCAGAAGAAATTCGTGCGCGAGATCGGCGAGGACTGTGCCCGCCACGACATTCCCTATGTCCTCGAACTGCTGGTCTATCCGTTCCTCGGCAGCGCCAACCACACTGCCGATTACGTGGAATCGCCCGGCAAGCTGCCCGCCCTCGTGATCGACAGCGTGCGCGAATTCGCCAAGCCGGAATACGGCGTCGATCTCCTCAAGCTGGAGAGCCCGCTCGCGGCCAACGGCCTGCCGGCTCGCGACGGCGGCGCTGAGGCGAAAGCCGCGCAGAAGGAGTTCGATGCGATCGGCGATATCTGCCGCGAGCGCAGCATCCCCTGGGTGCTGCTGTCCGGCGGCGCCGCGCCGGAAAAGTTCGAGCGCGTGCTTGAGTACTCCTATGCCGCCGGCGCGAGCGGCTTTCTCGCGGGCCGCACCATCTGGCTCGACGCCGTCCTGAAGAATTTCCCGGACCGTGCGGCGGTCTCGGCCAGCCTGCGCAAGGACGGCCTCGGTGTGCTTGAGCGTCTCAGCGAACTGACCACGGCCAAGGGCACGGCCTGGAAGGCGCGTTATCCTGTCTTCACCGACATCAAGCAGGAAGGTGACTTCGCGCGCGCTTACTGAGATGGTGTTAGCTCCGCGTCGTCTCGCAGGATCTGCAACATGACTGACAGCTTCACCATCCGCTCGATCGAGGCGTTCTGCTATCGCTATCCGCTGGCCACGCCGGTGGTGACGTCGTTCGGCAAGATGCTCAACCGTCCTGCGGTCTTCGTTCGCGTGATCGACGAAGACGGGGTCGAGGGATGGGGCGAAGCCTGGTCCAATTTTCCAGCCCCGGGCGCGGAGCACCGCGCCCGGCTGGTCACCGAAATGCTGGCGCCCGGCCTGGTCGGACGCAAATTCGAGGGGCCCGCCCAGGCTTTCGAAACCCTGACCAAGGGCACCAAGGTGCTGGCGCTCCAGTGCGGCGAGCCCGGTCCGTTCGCGCAGGCGATCTCCGGCATCGATCTCGCGCTGTGGGATCTCGCGGCGCGACGCAAGCGCCTGCCGTTGTGGCGGCTGCTCGGCGGCCAATCCGGCAAGATCAAGGTCTATGCCAGCGGGATCAATCCCGGCGGTGCCGCGCAGACGGCGGAAGCCGCGCTCAAGCGCGGCCATCGCGCGCTGAAGCTGAAGGTCGGGTTTGGCGCCGAGACTGATCTGGCCAACCTCACCGCGCTGCGCGGCATCGTCGGCGCGGGCATGCTTGCCACCGACGCCAATCAGGGCTGGTCGGTGGATCAGGCCCTGGAGATGCTGCCGCGCCTCGCCGCGTTCGATCTGCGCTGGCTGGAGGAGCCGATCCGCGCCGACCGGCCGCGCGAGGAATGGCGCAGGTTGCGGGCAGCCGCGAAGATGGCGATTGCCGCCGGCGAAAACATCTCCAGCGTGGAAGATTTCAACGAGGTCCTGGCCGAAGACGTGCTCGGCGTAGTCCAGCCCGATATCGCCAAATGGGGCGGGCTTACCGTTTGCGTAGAACTCGCCCGCCAAATCCTGAGGGTAGGCAAGACGTTCTGTCCGCACTATCTCGGCGGAGGCATCGGCCTGCTTGCGTCTGCACATCTCCTCGCGGCTGTCGGCGGCGATGGCTGGCTGGAGGTCGATGCCAATGATAATCCGTTGCGCGATTTGTTTTGCGGCCCGGTTGCCGATGTGAGGGAGGGCGGGATTGAATTGAACCAAAATCCCGGGCTTGGAATACTGCCTAATCTCTCCGCTATCGAGCGCTATCGCAGCATCTAGGCTAGAAGATGAGTCTCCCGAGTTTTCGGCGGCCAAATCGTCATGCGGCCTGCCGAATTCTTTCTTGCTGCTCGCCCAGAGTGTTTGGTTCCAACCGGAATTGGGGTACGGCTCTTCGACTAGCTCCGCGGCCAAGCCAATTGATCAGGGCTTCCTGTTCCGTGAGCGACTTACCGAGTGCGGAAAACACGACGGTACTGATAGCTTGTTGCTGGCTGCGCAGGTGGTCTTCAACCAGCTTGTGTCGAGTGACATAACCTGCGTTCACACCAGGGATAGAATGGTTCATGAGGAGCTTGGCATCGAACTCCGAAACGCCGGCAGCGGTGGCAATCGTCCGAAATGTTTGACGAAGGTCATTGCCCCATTTTGACAAGATATTTCGATCCTCCTTCGTTTCCGCTAAGTGCCCTGAGGCGCTGTCAGCCGGGAATAGCCATTTTCGCGCCTGCGACGGATGCATTTGTCTGCCGAAACGAAGCACCCGAATGAGGCTCATGATCATTTCACGAGACAGCGGGATGTCGAACGCTCGCTTAGTGCCTCCTTTGGGCCTAGGGATGTGGAGCGTTCGGCGCCGAAAATCGATGTGTTCCGGCTTAGCCTGCTGCAATGCGGTTGGCCTAGATCCACACAGCAAAGTCAAAAGATGGAATTCGCGCCGGATTGGATTGTCCAGATTGGCAAGCTCTATAAACCATCCTTTTAAATCGCCGGTGCCCATACCGGTGTTCCTGCGCTCCTCCTGATTCCAATCGACAGCATCCGCAGGATTGTCACGCGGCAGCGATCGATTGGTCTTCCTCGCATGATTGTAGACGGCTCGCAGCGTCCGCATGCTCCCATTGGCCATGTAGGGACCGTTCTCCCTGGTAAGCTGATCATGCTTTTTGGCGACGCGAGCCGGATCATTCGCGAGATCGAGCAGAGGGGTGTCAAGCCATTCCGAAAAGAGACGTTCGACGTGATCCCGATAACCACCTATCGTTTTCTCGCTACGGCCTTTTCGGATTAGGTGGGCTTCCAAATAGCGTTGCCAGGCCTGCTTCAGGGTAGCGCCCGTTAAGCCACTATTCCCATCGGTCTCGGCCTGTCCGGTCTTTCCGTTTAGCCTCGCTTTCGGGTGCTGTCCCTTGCTGATCTGAGCAAGGTATTCCTTGGCAATTGCGCGAGCCGCTCGAGTCGTTAATTCGGTGGCATCTCCAATCGACACTCTTATGGAAGAGGCCCGCTTTCCCTGTTGTCTGAGGTCACCTTGAACCGTGAAGGTCCTTTTCCGCTTCCCCACGACCACGAAGAAGCCTTTCAACTCGGTGTCGCGAGCCAGATACCAACCATCTTCAGGAGTCGGTAGCTGAGCGATGGCTTTGTCGCTGAGAGCAATGCGAACGTCGGTCATGGGACGGATGTGAACTGCTAAAACGGTTTTCAAACGGTTTTGGCGAGCCAAGGTGTTTGAAGGTCTGGGTTCGCTGGACTGCGAAGCTATGCGATAAGTCCCTAGAATAAAAGGCCTTCTTGGCCGCTGTCGTGGCGTGGCGCAGATTCAGAAATCGCAGAGAGGCGCCGGCTTTGAACTCTTAATCAGCGGGTCCCAGGTTCGAGCCCTGGTGCGCCCACCATATAAAGTCCTTAGCGCGAGAGACCGTTTGAGAAGGCAGAACTAAAACGGTTTTTCAAACGGGTGTTTTTTGATCGGCTAGCAGCCCACTCTCGATAATGTAGTCAGGGTTGCGGGCAAGCAAACCCGTTCGTAGAGGTTGAAAAGCAGCGATCCGAGTGCCGGTCATTGTAGACGGGCCGATGATGAAGAGGGGCGAGTGGCCGTGCTCTCTCCGTAGCCTAGCAGGAACTCGGCCCCGCGATCTCCCTTTCCGCTCCTGCGGTCCCGACCCGTGTCTCTCTCCCGACCCGAGGAACCGGCGCCACCGCAACGGGCTCGTTATCTAGTAGCTTGGCGGAAATCTAGCTTGGCGGAGCGGCGCTGGAATCCCGGCTCGAGCTTTGGTCACAGCGCAAAGAGGAGCTCGTGCTCCTTCGCAGGCGATGTTGCCGTTTTCGTCACACGTTCTTGCAACTCGCTGCATTTCGTCAGCCGAGGCCTGGCAGTCGGGCTTTTCGCCGCTGCAAATGCTGCAACTGTCTTCTCTCAAGTAGGCCAACGCGAGGCAGTTCTAGAGGGCCCAGCGATCCTCTCGTTTGCGCGCTGCGTTCTCGTTGAGGCGTTGCGCTATATCTTCTGCCAACCGGACCGACTGCGCGTCGGCGACCTTCGTTCCATCTTGGGTGACCAAGGCATTGCCATCGAGCATGAGAGGAAAATCTTCAGGAGGCAGTTCCGTCTTCTCCATGTTAGTGCTCCAGCTTGTGCTCTCTCCAATCAAGCAAATGGGGCGCGCTCCCGTTGCCCTCGCGAAACGTGTCAAGTGGCAGCACTGGACGTCCGCATGCATGTTCGCTTCCAGTTCGCCTAATGCGCGTCAACCCGGACATCGACCGTTCGTTTCGAGCGGCTTTTGCCGCGCCTTGTGACCTAAGAGCGCACTGCCATCGCGTGCTTTCAGCGCTCGTAAGCAGCCATCCCGCTGCGGTGCTTCATGATGATGACGGAAGGACACGGCCTTGACGGGTTATCGAACGTTTCTCGATCGAGTGTGCCTCGCCCTTTTTGCCGAACCTTAAGCTCGGAATGACCTAGTCTGATCCTGCGCTTGGGTCCTTCTGGGCTCTGCCGCGCCGGTCGCCCGTGGCACCGTCAAGACCTTAGCAAGCTTTTCTCCGGTCCGGGCGGATGTGCGCGGGAGCCGCCCTGCCGTGACAGGGCAACCACCCGCGGCGTACAGACGAATGTTGTCGCGCAAGCATCGGGATCGCATTATTTCCGGATGCGAACCGATTGAGCATCGTCCAGCACGGAGCTGTTGGGAAGGCGGTCTTCCCAGTCCTGCATATTGTCGATGTCCTGGTCGGTCAGGCCGCTGACGACAAGGCGGTCTCCGCTTGCGCGAAACCGTTCGACGGGCAGTGCGACTTCGTCCTGGAACAATCCGAGAAAACCACCGCTCGCGAGGATCACGAATCGTGCATTGCCGCGCACTGGTTTGCGCATGCGATGACTGGGCATGCTTCCGCTCCGCGAGCTAGCCGCCTGCTGCTGCCGAGTGCTGGCCGCCTCCTGTCGTTCGGATTCGTAGCGGACCTTCGGCTCTTGCTCGGTGGGCCGATAGACGACGCGAGGTTCACCGGCCCGTTCGAACTTCACTTGAGGGCGCGCGCGCTCATATTGCACTTGGGCCGCGTCGTCAGATCGACTTTGCACCTGCACGCGCGCGGAACCCCCTTGTTGCTCAACATGGACTTGTGGTGGCGGTACATTCACTGACACTCCCGGATCGCGGTCCTGCACGTCCACCTGCGGCTGGGGCATGTGAACAACGATTTCAGGAGGCGGTTGATCGATGGTCACGGTCGGAGCTTGCTGGCGCACCGTGACCCGCGGTTGGGGCTGCTCGATGTTCACCTTCGATCGCGGGTCAGTCACCGTAACTCGGGGCCTTGGTTGCTCCACGACAAACCTGCGGGCGGTATTGCCGTCCCGCGTGCGGGATTGCTCGGAGCGCCCATCCGTAGAGCTCCGCTGGGACTTGGATTGCTGGTTGGCAGCAACATCAGGCCCGGATTGCATGGTCTTTCTGATTGACCGTGCCGATCTCGGGTGACCCTCCAACGCTGGCAGGTTCTGTTGTGCGAATTGAAGAAGGGGCGACCCACCGCGGCCATCTCGCTGTGTCGCTGCCTGGGGCAGACTGATCTTGCCCGATCGGCGGGTGCTGCAAGATTGGCAAGCGACGAGTGGTCACCAAAGCCCTGGCGACATCGGGACGAGTGGCATCAGCATTCGCGACCGCAACTAGGCCAGACACGCGGTCCAGTTGACCTATGATCCATCATTGACGCTGCATCTCAGGCGTTCCCGAGCTCGCGCCGGGTGGCAGTACGGCGGGAGCGATGTTCGTCTGCGGTGGTTGTGGTGGAGTCGCATCGCTGGGAGAGCCGGCAGAGGAAGTGGCCTCTTGCTGCCCAGTCGCGCTCTGCCCGCGACCTCCGGCAAGGCCGACCGTAATCTGATCAGTGCCGACCGGCTCCGGTGTGGAGCTGCCATCGGCAGCTGCTACGCGCCAGACCTTGTTCCCGGCGTCGTCCGCAACGAGAAGCGCGCCGGTGCCGTCGATCCCGAGGCCAACTGGCCGACCGCGCGCCTGATCGCCGTCAAGGAAGCCGGTCACCACGTCTCGTGCCTTGCCGGCGGGCGTGCCGTTCTGAAAGGGAACGTAGACCACCTTGTAACCGGAAAAGGAGTTGCGGTTCCAGCTGCCGTGCTGACCGACGAAAGCACCACTCCGATATTCTCCCGGAAGGGCTGAATTCAGCGTGAATGTCATTCCCAGCGCGGCAACGTGGCTCCCCAGCGCGTAGTCAGGAGCGATCGCCCTTTCGACCATGTCAGGACGTGGCGGGTGGACGCGCTCGTCGACATGGTTGCCGTAGTAGCTCCATGGCCAGCCGTAGAACGCCCCTTGCTTGACCGAGGTCATGTAGTCGGGGACCAGATTGGGACCAAGTTCGTCTCGCTCGTTTACCACGGCCCAGAGCTCGCGGGTTTGCGGATGGAATGTCAGGCCGTTCGGGTTGCGCAGGCCAGACGCATAGACCAGGGATGCGCCGGTCTGCCGGTCCACCTGCCAGATGGCGGCGCGTCCCTTCTCGGCCTCCAGCCCTCTTTCCGCTACATTGGAGTTGGAGCCGACCGACACGTAAAGAAAGCGGCCGTCCGGACTGAGCGCGAGATCCTTGGTCCAATGATGGTTGATCGGTCCGCCGGGCAACGGCGTGAGCACCTTCGGCTGCGCGGCAATATTGGTATCGCCGAGCCGATAGGGATAGGCCAGGATCGCATCGGCGGCGGCCACATAGAGCGTATCGTCGTGCCACGCCACGCCGAAGGGTGAATTTAGGTCCGTGAGCAGGTCACGGCGCTCGTCGACTTCGCCGTCGCGGTTCGTATCACGCAAGAGAGTGATGAGATTGCTCTTCTTCTGTTCGCCGCCACCTCCCTGCGCGTACGACATGATCCAACCGCGGATGAGGTCTTTGGGGCGCGCCACCGGCTTGCCTGGCGGAGTGCGTGACTGAACGACGAGAACGTCTCCGTTCGGCAGGGTATGTATCGTGCGGGGGTGAACCAAGCCGCTGGCATAGGCCGTGATCTTGAGCCCGCCCGCGACAGCCGGCGTCTGGCCTTCACTCCAGCCGACCACTTCGGCCACCTTCAGGTTCGTCAGAAGGGAGTGGCTCGGTTTCGGCAGGAGAGGCTCAGGTCCAATCTGTTGCGAAATGTCGAAATCCGTGCCGCCGTCGCTGCAGCCAGCAAGGACCGCGACGAGCAGGGAATTGCTGACAAACGCGGCGGCGCCCCGCAACCGAATGCATCTAGTCATGTCGTCTCACTCCTACGCCGTAGTGAAATACGAGTGCACGGCCAAGCCAGTTGCTGATGACCATGGCGATGATCGTCGCAACGGAGAGGACGAGGCCCCAAGGTACAACAGCGATCCAACCGTCTCGGGCGTGAGCAAGGCTGTTGAGGAAGGCCAACGCGAGGACAACCACGCCACCAATGGCATGGGGCCATGCGGGTTTCGGAGCACGCACAGCCGAACCGAACAGAAAATCGATGAGGCCCGCAACCAAGGCAAGCACGCCGGAGACAAGTCCGGCCAAGAGGAGCCAGGACGAGAACTCCTGCCACATGAGATAGGATGTTCGCCAGTATACGATGTCGGTGAGTAGCGTCAGCGTGAAACAGACGTTCGGAAACTGCGCGAGCATCGAGTGGATCGGTTGACCGCCGATTGCCGCGGTCACGGGGGTATGTAGATGCGTCATCAGTGGTGTCCATGACGGTTGGTTCAAGACATCCGAATGTCCGGGCGGGCGCATCGTTCCTCGGAGCAGCGAGTTAGGTCTGAGAGCGCACCTTCAACTGCTGAAACATAGTCTGCTCCCTTCGCGCCCTGGATCGCGCGCGACGTCGTCCTGAGGATTCGCGAAACCTGACGTTTGCGTCGCCACAAATCTGGTGAGCTGCATGACGCAATTGTGAGCCGGTCAGGTTCTGTGCAGAGAATTGGCCGCCGGGAAGGACGAATTGTACGGTATCGCGCCGAATTTCGCCGACCTACGACCTTCGGCGGAAGAACAAGACGAAGGTCACGAGATCGCTGAGAAGAAGAAATCGTGGTTCGGCGGGCTCGTCGCGGGCCTGGAAAGGGCAATTAGTTGGAGCGTCTCTCTCCAGGTATCGTGGTATTCTCGCCGAGGGTCTCGCGGATCCACAATTTCTGCACGAGGACCATGACAACGACGGTAAGAGGCGTTGCAAGAATGACGCCGAGCATGCCGCCCAGCGCTCCGAAAGCCGAGAGTCCAAGCAAAATGAGCGCGGGCGGTAACTCCACTGCACGCTTCTGAATCATCGGAGTGATAACGTTGCCTTCGAGCTGTTGAATGACGAGAACAGCGCTCACTGTCCACAATACGACGCTAAGGTCCTGCGTTAGTGCGAACAGGACTGCCGGCAGCGCTCCGATGATCGGGCCGATCAAGGGAATGAAGTTCGTCGCACCCGCAATTGCTCCAAGACCGACGGGCGAAGGCAATCCGATCGCCCAAAAGGCAAGCCCGCATAGCAGGCCGACCAGCGTCATGGATGCGAGCTGCCCGAGAAACCAGAGGCGAAGTGCTGAGGCGGAAATATCCAGCGCGTCTGCGATGCGGTCATGCTGCTCGGAAGGGAATAGCTTGATCGCGCCCCGACGATAGACGCTCGGGTCAGCCGCGAGATACACTGCTACGACCGTGACCAGCAAAAGATCACTCACCACGCCAAGCGCAGTATAGCCGACGCGGGCCGCTCGGGACAGCAGCTGCCCGCTGCCTTCGTTGGAAAGAGTTTCCTGAAGCTGTTTGAATGCATCTGCAATGCCCAGCGTCGCGCCTGCAACATTGATTGCGCCAGGAAGCTGATCGAAAACCCCTGATATCTGCCCGATGATCTGTGCTCCGAATAAGCTGAGCAAAATGCCGGCAAGGGCTGCCAATGACACGCAGCTCACGGCAAGTGCCCAGCCGGATGGGAGCCGGCTGTATCTTGCAACCGCGGCGGCAAGTCCTCCGAGCAGAACCGACAGGAGAACGGCAGCGAAGAGGAGGATGAATAGGTCAGCAAGCTTCCAAGCGATGTAGGCGATCGTGGTCACTGCCAGCGTGATGAGTACGCGGCGGAGAAAAATCCAGTCGGAGGCGGGGGCGTAGCTCATGTGCATGACTCGGTTGTGAGGTTTCGGCTCGCGGTGCCTTCAGCACGCAAATGCGGTCAACCGAGGCGCTACCCATGGCTGATGAGCGTCCTTCGTGTACACCGTCGGCCATCACACTGCCCGGAAGGCGCGATATCCCAAGGCTATCGGCGGCTGGCCGCAATCGATTGTCTCTACCGCTTGTCGCTGGCCCACTGCCGCTTTCCTGCCCATGGGCGGAACCATCCTGGTCCGATCGTGACACAGCCGTGTCCTCGCCAATCCGAAGGCCGGTTCCTGTAACGGGCCATCCTGGAGGTGCATGTCTGCGACGATGAATACCGCGCCAGCCCCCTCGTGACTTCCGATAGCGAGCCCTTTGCGCCAGTTGCGCTCGCCGTCGGGCTTCGCCTCGATGACGCCAGGAAACGGTGGCCGGCAGCCAGGGCGAACCGGAATTGCTACGGCGGAGGAGGTGTCACCCAGTGTTACCGGAGGGATGATTGCCGGCGTGAGCAACCGCGCGTTCATGTTACTTCCTCAATCGTTGGTCGCGGAGGAACTGCGGATCGTCGCGCTCGTTCCATTAGACGCAAACAACGTCGACGCCGGGGAACTGACAAGGAGCCGCTCTTTGGCCAGGCTCGCACCGCGCTCCGAAGGGGCTGTGAATGAGCGATCCCGCAAATGCCCTGGTTTCAGTTTGGTCGCTTTGCCTTGCGTCCGGCAACTCGGTCGCTTCAGCGACGATCTGGTCGGCGTGGAGCATCGCGCCCGCCGTGACGGTTCCGCTGATTTTGTTCGGTGCCTTCTATGCTGCGGGTGTCTTTCGGCGCGCCGCAGAGCCGCATGATTCAGGAGCGTTGTCCTATGAGATAACGGCCGCGGCAACGGCCATGTTCCTGCTCGCGATTGCGGTGGTGAGCCCGCTCTGCCGGCTTTCCGCCGCGCTCGCTTCGGTCCACATGGTTCAGCACCTCGTGCTGGTCGTCTTGGCTCCGCAGCTCATTGTCATTGCGGCTCCGGTTCGAACGGTCGGAGCCGGATTGCGCGGTACCACGCGCACGACCTCAAGCAATCGCAGGCGAGAGCTTCAGTGGAATCGGCCGTTGCTCGCCGCTGGCGCTTACGGCTTTCTGATCTGGTTCTGGCACGCTCCCGCGACGTACGAGCTTGCGTTGACTAGCGCGGGCTGGCACCTCCTCTATCTCGGATCTCTCGTGCTGGTCAGTCTCTGGTTCTGGACCTGCGTGGTTCGCGCGAGATCGACTGGTGCGGCCGCGCTCGCTCTGCTCCTGACGATGGTTCACACCGGTTTGCTCGGAGCGTTGCTGACATTCGCTCCGCGGCCGCTTTACCCCATCATGAGCGGAGGAGCGATCGCGTTCGGACTTTCGCCGATCGAAGATCAACAGCTGGCCGGCCTCATCATGTGGGTACCCATGGGTTTGATCTATCTGCTCAGCGCGCTCTTGGTCATAAGCCGCGGACTCTCCGCGCAGTCACTAGGGCAGTCGTCTGCGACGACGGGTAACGCCGACTGGAAGTAAAGCCCGAGGCCGCTCTTAATTTTGGACAAAGTAGAGAAGCATGACGCCAGCCGCAAACGTTAGGAGTGCGACAAGAGCGTCATAGCCCATCCGCAGGAATGTCTTGTTGGCCCGCTCGAGCAGACCAACCAAGAAGATTCCCGTCAGGATAATCCCGAGCGTTGCCGCGATCGCTTCGAAGCGGCCGGCCTGGTTCAGGACCGGCTCACCTGCATAGACGAGGTCGGCGAGGAAGACGAGTCCGAGCGTGAGAATGTTAGTGCCGAATACATCGCCCAACGCCATCTCGTAGCGTCGCAGCCGCACCGCCGAAATAATGGAGCTCAGTTCCGGGAGCGACGTGGCAAATCCGACCAGAACAAGCCCGACAATGCCTGATCCCAGACCGGTGAGTTTGGCGATAGCATCACCGCTCTGGGCGAGACCGAAGCCCGCCACGAGAATGGCGATTGCACATAGAACGGTCAGCAGCACCAGTGTGGTAAGCGACGAGTGGGACCCGCCGCCGCCTTGATCACTCCCTCCTTCCTCGGGCTGGTCCGAACGGTGCCCTTGGCGTCGCTCGGCGCGCCAAGGGGCACGTCTCCCATATCGTGCCGACATCCAGAACGCAAAGACGGCGTAGGCTAGAAGTGCGAGCGACCAGGCGCCAAACGGACCAAGACTTACATCGCCCGCTAACACCGCAGAAATGGTAAGCGATAGAGCGACGATGACAAGTACGCCCTGCATAAGCGTTGTCGGCCGGCCGATGGTGGAAGTGATGGCGTCGCGACCGAGCACGGCGTCGGCTGCTGCGATCAGTACGACGTTGATGGAAACGCTGCCCAGCAGATTATTCGTAGCAAGGGCTGCGTTCCCGACATATGCCGACGTCGAAACTGCGGCAATCTCCGGCAGGGATGTAATCGTGCCCATGAACAGCATTCCGACGAATGCCTCGCTCAATCCGGTACTGTCGGCGATTGCGTCAAGATATTGCGCCAGCTTGTAGCCGGAGAACCAGACAATACCCGCAGCTGACACGAAGATCGCAAGATTGGCGAAAAGACCCAGACTGCTGAGATCGCCGAGGTTCATTGCATCGTTCTCCTGGCTCCAGTCTCAAGGCTAGCCGCAAGGTGGCACGATAACTGCCGGCAATCCAATCCAGCCGATCGCGAGGAGCGACAACAACGCGACCCCCACCGCTAGGTGTCGAAGAAAGTCGGCGGATGAATCCCGGGTGTCTTCGACGTGGTCGGGTGCTCGGAGCGCAATGAACATCAGAACGAGAACGCCAGTCGCGGCTATTGCTGCACCCGATAAAATCGTCAGAGGAACTACGCTGAATCCAAGGAGATGCAGACGATGAAAGCTGCGGGCGCAGGCGAGCGCGTTGAACACGTATACGAAGCCAAAATACGCAGCCCAGATGAGCAGCCCGCCCAGCACGGAAAACGTTTTGCGAATGAATGATGCATTGTCCATGCGCGCTTACCCGAGCAGGCGCGGAAACAGGTGAACGATCACGAGCGACACGATCCCCTGTACGATGGTGTACTGCCAAAGCAGCTGGGTGTTGTCGAAGGTCACGCGACGTTCGGCAGACAGGCGTCCCGTGAGCGAACG
This sequence comes from Bradyrhizobium sp. Leaf396, assembly GCF_001424605.1. NCBI lineage: Bacteria > Pseudomonadati > Pseudomonadota > Alphaproteobacteria > Hyphomicrobiales > Nitrobacteraceae > Bradyrhizobium > Bradyrhizobium sp. Leaf396. The sequence continues at coordinate 94,807 of NZ_LMQJ01000066.1, read as the reverse complement.
AGCGGCCGTGTAGACTCCCATGACCATGAGCACAGCTGCGAAGAATCCCTGCCATGAGACAACCGCGTACACAGTGGCGCCGTAGCTCGACGCCGACGGCGACAAGCCAACCGAGCGATGAGCGAGCACCTCAATGGCGACAGGCAAAGGGATGAGCAGTGTAGCGGCGACGAGAGCGAAAACGACGGGAGCGGAGCTTCTGCTCGGCACGCGCGTGAGCAGCCGGCTCGCGCCAAACACTCCTGCGCCGCTCAGCAGGTACACTACAGCCGAAGCAACCGGCCAGGCGAGATCCGGCAAATCGGCAGGTTCGCGCGGCCAAAGTTGCGGGTTCACGGTCCACAGATAGAAGTACGAGAACAGCAGGCAAGCAAATGCGGTAGCAGCGACCAAGATGAGTACTATCATCGCCCACCAGCTGTGGCTGACGGAACCCGTTACGTAGGCCGGAAGCACAAGGCCCCCGCCGATATCGACTGTCGGCACATCCGGACCCGGGTCCGTGTCCCATAGCCACCAAAGAACGCAAGCAGTCGCGAGTGCGCCGCAAGCGAACGCCGGAATATAGAGTTTGAGAGTTAGTCCAAAGAAGAAGGCGGCAGTAAACAGCGCCGCCAACACGGGCGGCCAACTCGGACCTGGCATCCTCAGCACATATTGTGGCCGCGCCTCGATGGGACTAGTCACAATGGTCTCGCGCGACCGCGTCGGCGCGCCCGGCAGGTAGTACCGCCCCTCCTGCACGTCTGCGGCAAGGTTGGGCTGGTCCCAAAGCGGCTCGCGGCTGGTGACGATGGGGATCGACCGCGTTTGGTAGTTGCCGGTAGGTAGCCATTCAAGCGTTCCTGCGTTCCATGGATTCCCGGCACTTGCTCCGAATGGACGGAAGTTCCTTGCAAGGTCGATCAGAAAGGTCAGAACTCCGGTCGCGATCATGAATGCGCCCACCGTCGAGATCATGTTCAGCGGGCCCCAGCCCATCGCCGCGATGTACGTATAGGTGCGACGCGGCATGCCCATCAGGCCGGTGAGGTGCATCGTGAAGAAGGTGACATTCACGCCGACGAACATCAGCCAGAACGCGGTCTTGCCGAGTCGTTCGGAGAGCGGCTTACTCGATATGGTGGGCGCCCAATAGTAGAAGGCGGCAAACAGCGGAAAGACCATCCCGCCAATCAGGACGTAGTGGAAGTGAGCGACCACAAAGTAAGTGTCGTGTGCCTGCCAATCGAACGGGGCCATTGCCACCATCACGCCGGTCAGGCCGCCAAGTGTAAAGATGAAGAGAAAGCCAAGAATGAAGTAGGATGGAGTCTTCCATTGCAACGTACCCAACGCGAAAGTCGAAATCCATGCGAAGACCTGGATTCCGCTTGGTATCGACACGGCCATGCTCGCGGCAGAGAAGAAGCTGACCGAAAGAGCCGGAAGGCCAGTCGTGAACATGTGGTGCACCCACAGCCCGAACGACAGGAAACCTGTGCCGATGACGGCCAACACCACAAGCCGGTACGCCACGAGGGGCGCCTGCGCCATCGCCGGCACGATCATCGACACCATGCCCGCGGCGGGCAGGAAGATGATATAGACTTCGGGATGGCCGAAAAACCAGAAGAGGTGCTGCCACAGCAACGGGTCGCCGCCCTTCTCAGCGAGGAAGAAAGGCCAGTGGAATGCGCGCTCGAGCTCGAGAAGCACTGTGGCAATTATGATCGCGGGGAAGGCAAAGACGATCATCAGCGCGAAGATCAACATTGCCCAGGAGTACACAGGAAGCTTGTCGAGCGATTGTCCCGGTGCGCGCGTCTTCAGAACGCCGACGATGATCTCGATCGCACCCGCGATGGCCGAGATTTCGATGAACCCGATGCCGAGAAGCCAGAAGTCGGCATTGATCCCGGAAGAGAACGTATAGCTCGTCAGTGGCGGATACATGAACCAGCCGCCATCTGGAGCCAGTCCGAAGAAGAGACTGCAAAAGAAGGCAAGGCCACCGACGAAATATGCCCAGAATGCATATGCCGACAATCGTGGAAACGGGAGATCGCGTGCCGCCTGCAAATTCGGAAGCAGATACACGCCCATGGCCTCGACTGCCGGCACAGCGAACAAGAACATCATCAGCGTGCCATGCATAGTGAACAGCTGATTATAAAGTGCGTGGCCGATAAGCCTGCTTTCCGGGACCGCCAGCTGCGTGCGCATCATCAGCGCCAGAATCCCCGCCAGAACAAAGAACAACATCGATGCTCCGACGTACCAGACGCCGACATAGCTGTTGTTCACAGCCGAGATCAGATGGAAGCCGCGCGGTGGTGCCCAGATTCGCTCCAGCTCGTCGAGCTCGCCCTCTGGGCGCGGGACCGCATTCGGAAAGCCGTCAGTCCCGATGGATCTTGTCTCCCGCGAATTCGCGATAGCTGGGTGTTCTGCAGTCGTCGTCACTTGAGACCCTCAAGATACTCCGCGATCGCGCGAAGTTCCTCCCCGCGCAGGTTGGCGAATGACGGCATCAAGTTGCCGGGCTTCAGATGCTGTGCGGACGCAATCCAACCCGCCACCGTGCCGGCGTTGTTGGGGAAGCTTCCGGCAGCGATTGATCTGCGGCTGCCAAAGTGGGTGAGATCGGGACCGATCTGGCCCGAAGCCGCCGTACCGCGTACGGTGTGACAGGCGCCGCACCCGGTGGCGATGAACAGGTCCTTTCCCTTGACGCCCAGCTCGGTCACGGGATCGTCTGCCGGCCTTCTCTGATCCGCAAGCCAAGTCGGATAATTCTCGCGCTCCACCGCAACCACGTAGAACGCCATCAGGGCATGCTGAGCGCCGCAATACTCTGCGCACTGGCCGCGATAGACCCCGGGCCGCGCGGCCGAAAACTGATACCTGTTGACGCGTCCCGGTATCATGTCGAGTTTGCCGGCCAGGCTCGGCACCCAGAATGAGTGGATGACGTCGTTTGATCTCAGAATGAATTCGACAGGCGCGCCCACCGGAACACGGATTTCGTTTGCGGACGCGAGCTGCCGCTCGCCCTGCGGATCGAGATAGTTCACTCTCCACCACCAGCGCTCGCCGACGACTTCGATGCGGGCCACGGGATTCTCGCGAGCCGCCGAATGATCCGTAAGCATCAGCCCGTAGACCAGAAGAATTGTGAGAACAGCAATCGGCATGGCCACACCGAAAACGATGACGAAGCGATGCCCGCTCATCCAGCCGCGCCTCGTCCCGCCAAACACTGCATGCGCCGTGAAGGTGAGAACTAGCAGAAATATTGCCGCACCACCTGCAAACATCACCCAGCTCAGGGTGCGGATGGCTTCAGCATTCGGACCAGACGTGATCAGCGCTGACTGCAGCCACATTAGTGACGGCCGGCTGCCATGGCTTTCTTCCGGCAGCATCCAGGTGCAGCCCGAGACGCCGGCGCCAGCAGCAAGAACTGCGAATGACGAGAGCGCTTTCATTTTCTTAGAGTGTACAGGTAGGCGGCGATATGCACCGCCTCTTGATACAAGATCGGCAATCGCGGCATGGCCGTCCGCTGTGACAGCGACGGCGCATCGCGCACCCAAGCGACAAGCACAGTAGGTTCGTTCGGAATCATACCCGCGATGTACGTTCGCTTGGCGAACGTGTTCAGTGGGGGGCCGACAATCCCATTGGCGCCCGGAACGCCGGGAATTGCGTGGCAAGTCCCGCATCCGACCGCCGCAACGAGCTCTCGGCCTTTTGCCGCATCTCCATTCACGAGTCGGCGCTCATCAAAGTAGGGTTTCTGCTCAGCTGCTTGCTGAAGATCGGAACAGCCGCTTAGAACCACCGTCGTAGCGCCCACGACAGCGCAGATCACCCCGCGCCCGTGCCGAGTCGCTCCAGAATTGCCAGTATGGTGGCCTTTCACTTCGTTCCTGTGATCTGGCGCCCTGGCACGAGATCTCGATACTGGGCATAAGCGCCCGGCAAGCGACCATCCGTCCGGATCCATTGAGCTGCCACCTTCCGCCTCTGCATTCTTCAACCCCAGTCGCGCTCTCGAGCTGCCTGAGGCGGTCATCCATCGGTAATGATCGATCGTCTGTCGGCACCTCCCTTGCCATTGCTGCGGTAGCGGAACAGAACTGACTCAGGTGTGCCCGACCGCAATCTCGCGACCCTCCTCGGGCTTCCGCGCCCGAATGATCCCTAAAGCCCTCCGGATCGACGATTGTTCCTAAGCGGAGTGGCAGCGACCTCGTCCTGGCCAGAATTCGTGCAGCAAACGGAGGTTTTCTTGTACGGTAACGTACATTTCCCATCCTCATCTGGAATTGGCTTCCATCGATTGTTCTGCGGAGGGTCTTCTTTTGACAGCTGCGACTTTCCTCCTACCCGGCGGATCACTGATATGCTGTTGCGAAGGTGTTCTTGTTGCAGGCTGACGTGAGCGGCCGCCCCGTCGATCATAAGACAAGCTTCGCAGCATCAATCTGACTTGCGGTCGAGGCGCGCTCTGACTCCGGGCCCAGGAACCAGCCTTCGAAGTGTAGGTTGGTAGACCGCGGTTCCGCCGCTTCCGCGGAAGGGTTCGCTGATCATGTGCGAGTTGGGAAGCCACTATGCGGAAGCTATTGTGGGGTGCGCTGATCTCTATCTGTGCTGCGGTGACGGCAGCATTCCTGTTCGCTTGGTCTGGCGTCTACAATATCGCTGCTTCCAGTGGTCATCTTGCCGTCGTTGGCAAATTTCTCCAGTTCGGCATGCAGAACTCGGTCGAGACGTATGCGGCCGGAATAGAAGTGCCGTCACTCGGTCCCGCTCACGTAGAACAGGGTATGCTATACTTCCACTCCGGGTGCGCGCCTTGTCACGGGGCGCCCGGCCTGTCGCGCAATCGGGTGGCGTTGGGGATGCTTCCGCAGCCACCGGATCTCACGCGTGCCTCCAATGACTGGTCGGGCGCGCAGCTCTTCTGGATCGTAAAGCATGGAATAAAGTACACTGGCATGCCGGCGTGGGCAGCGCCAAGCCGCGACGACGAAGTGTGGGCACTTGTCGCATTCCTTAGACGCATGCCGCAGATTCCAGCAGGAGAGTACCGGGCCGCCACCCGTCTGCGCGACGGCGAAAGCCAGGGTGCTCGGACAATAGCAAACGAAGGATTGATCGTCGGGCCGTTTGCCTGTGGCGGTTGTCATGGAGCGCGCGGCGAGGGAAGCTCGCTCGGTGGGGTTCCAAGGCTTGCGGGTCAGAAAACTGCGTATCTTGAGATGGCGTTGGAAGATTTCGCAGCGGGGACCCGATCGAGCGGGATGATGGAGCCACCGGTCGCCAACCTGGACCGGCAACAGCGAGGCGAACTCGCGCGCTACTATTCGTCCATAAATCTCGACGAGGTAGCAGAACACAACATCGGAGAAAGAATCGACGAGCCGCGCCAGCTTGGAGCCATACTTGCCGAACGAGGCGCGCCATCACGCGGAATTCCTGCTTGCCAAGCCTGTCACGGTAGGGATGGGCGTGCAAGCGACAACACTCCCCAATATCCTGCACTTGCAGGACAGCATACCATCTATCTGACCAATCAGCTGCGGCTCTTTCGGGCAGGCAAGCGAGGTGGCCGCTTGGCGGAAGTCATGTCGGCTGCGGCGCGTGGCTTGACTGATGAAGACATCGAGGGAGTCGCAATGTACTACAACGCACTCAGATAAGGTCCGCGAGGGAAGGCTGCCGACCGATTGATGATGACAGTGACGAGCGACGGCCGTCTTGTGAAAGCCGATTGGCTTCAGGACTGACCTGGCCGATCAGGTCTCCTTGCGATGCGCACCCAAGCTGCCGTGTGCCACCCCGATGTGAAATTTCATGGGGCCGCGGCACTCTCGCTCGTCGAATGGTGAATGGCCACGCCCTGGAGCGTGTTGTTGGCCGCCTTGCCGGCAACCCCTTCAGATAGAACGCTTACCGATCCGTCCGTCTCAAGAATCGCGGCTGCAACTCTCCTGACGTCGGTGACCCCGTGCGATCGGAGTGCGGCAAGCACCTCCTCATGTGTCACGCGTTCCCTTCGCAGAGCATTTTCCAAGAATGAGCCGTCTCTTATGATCAAGGTCGGCTCAGCTTTGACCAGACGTTGTACTTTTTCAGAACGCACCGACAACCACGTGATAGCAAGTTGAAGGAAGATCAGCAGAGCCATCGCGAGCACGCCTTCCGACAAGGTCACGGATTTGTTGAGCAGAACGGTCGCTAAAGTCGAGCCGAGCGCTACCGTAATGACAAGGTCAAATGCATTCAGTTTGGTCAGCGTTCGCTTGCCCGAGATGCGGAGCAGAACCACCAGGGCGAGATAGCTGGTCGCTCCGACGCTCAGAATGCGCACCAAATCCGTCCAACTGCCAAAAAACATCACAATTCTGTTCCGTCCAGCACTGACGATCGTATCCGGAAACTGCTTGTCCGGTGATTGGTTGCTGTCCTGACCGGCGTCGCCTCTGCGGTCGGCAGAAGGCAACGGTGCAATAATGTATGTTAGGATCATCAAACGCCGGGAACGAAGAAAGCCTCGCGAAACACTGGCATATGGTAACGCTGCTCATTGGCGTGGTGATAGAGTGAGGATCTGACCTCAACGTGTGGCTTTTCAGATGCTTGGGCCCGCCATACTTCTAACTGAAGACCTGCAACAGCTATTCGCCTGATGCTCGACGAACTGCCGCGGTCAACCGGCATGATAGTGCGTCCCGTGCACATGTTGCCGAACTGCTCGAGGCAGCCGCCCTGCCAGGCCAGACTATTGACGACGTCAAGACAATCGGACCTATGGCGCTACTCCGACGAATTCGGACAACGTCTGGCCATTTCAGGCCGTTGTCGCCGGTCGCTGGGCGGCCGGCGATGAACATTGGGAAATGGGCCGTGCAAGTTGTTCAACCCGGAGAGTCCCGGCTCTACAGACCCCCAAGACATGCACCTGATCGCCCCCGCGATATCAATGAGGGTCTTGAGACCGACGCCAAAATGGAGGCCGACGCGCAGACCGGATGGATGAGACCTCCATAGGAAAGGGCATAAGGTCGGGACAAATGCCGCGTCGGATTTGGATTGAACCGGCGCGGGTCGGATCTCCTCTGCGATCTGCGCCGCTTCATGCTCGGAGCTGTCACGGAGTCGGCTGTCATACTCCTTGGGATTGGAGGACTGGTGATCGTGACGTCGAGCTAAGCGATGGTTTTGAGGTAGAGGCTCGGATCGAAGTATTTGCTCGCCGGCGTGAAGTCCTTGATGCCCGCGTTGGCCATGAAGAAGTCTGTCGACTGCTGCAGCCAATTGGTCACGGTCCCGTCCGAGTACATGCGTTTCCAATCCTTGGACGTGAACATCTTCTGGGCTCTGAACGACTCGTTGATGTCCGCAAGGGGCGTCTGGCTGTAGTGGCCCTTTTGCAATTTCTCCATTGCTTCAGTGCTGTTCGCGACGATGTAGTCATTGGCATCGGCCCAGCCGCGGATCAACTTCGCCAAGGTCTCCTTGTTGGGCTCGTAATAGTCGTTCGCCGCCGCCCAACCGCCGATGATCGCGGCTTTTGGATAATAAGCAGAAGCGTCGGCGAGCTTGACCGCGCCCGGGACCTTGTCGCGAACCGTGACGTTGAACGGCACCCAGAGGGCGACGGCAGGTACCGCGCCGGAAATGAAGGCGGTTACGGCCGCCGGCATGGTCTGATTGACCAGCTCGATCTCCTTGGGATCGACCTTGTTGGCGCGAAGCGCGGTGTCCAGAAATACATGCGCAGTTGTGCCGGTCGCGGTCGCAATGCGCTTGCCCTTCAGATCCTCGAACGACTTGATGCCCTGATCGCCGCGGACCCAGAGCTGAGCAGTTGCCACCTCGATGTCATTGATAAGAAACACCTTGCCCTGGCCACGCGCCGGGAAGTTCGAGAGGACCGCGCCGGTCGACAGCACGTCGAGGCTGCCACCGATCAGTGCCTGAAAGATTTCCAGGCCGGTGTTGAACTGCCGCAGCTCGAGATCGAGGCCCTGCTTTTCGAAGGAGCCGCGATCCATGCCGGTCCATATCTGGCCATCGACGGCGACAGTGTGAAGATAGCCGACGCGGACCTTTGTCTTTGCCTGCGCGATCGCAGGTGCCGAGGCCGCGAAGGTGCCGAGCGCAAGGCCCGCCGTTGTGCCCAGAAATTGACGACGATCCATGGTGTTTCCTCCGTCTGCTTGTTATTCCGAGAATGAGACCGGACGCATCTGCGCCTGCTGGGCGCGATATTCGTCCATCACGAGCTGTCTGATATGGCCTCGCAGCTCGGCGAATTCCGGCCGCTCCTGGATCGACTCGTCGCGCGGGTAAGCGAAGGGAACGTCGATGATCTCCTTGATCCGCGCCGGTCGCGCCGTCACCACCACGATGCGGGAGGCGAGGTAGATCGCCTCCTCTACGGAATGGGTGATCAGCATGACGGTCTTGCCTTCGGTCTCCAACACCTTCAGCAGCAGGTTCTGCATGTTGGAACGGGTCTGGGCGTCGAGCGCCCCGAACGGCTCGTCCATCAGGAGGAATTGCGGCTTCACAGCATAAGCCCGTGCGATCGCGAGGCGTTGCCGCATGCCGCCGGACAGATGCTTCGGGTAGGAATTGGCGAAGTCGGACAGACCCATCAGGCCAAGATAATGATCGCAGATCGCGTCGCGCTCGGCGGTCGCGACATGGTTGGCGTTGAGGGTCAGCCCGAAGGCGATGTTCTGCTTCACCGTCAACCAGGGGAATACGCCATATTCCTGGAAGATGACGCCGCGTTCGGGGCCGGGACCGGCGACAGGGCGCCCATCGAACAATACGTTGCCCGTCGTCGGCTTCTGGAAGCCGGCGAGCATGCTCATCATCGTCGTCTTGCCGCAGCCGGACGGCCCGATCACTGCGATGAAGTCGCCGTCGTTGATGTCGTAGGTGACGTCCTCGACGACGTTGAGGCGGCCTTTCGCCGTGTCGAAGGACAGTGAAACCCTGTCGAACTGTGCGCGCTTGGTCATGCGATGGCCCGATCCTGCCAGACCAGCAACCGGGCCGTTACCTTGCGCAGGATCAAATCCATGATCAGCGCGATCAGGCCGATGCAGATGATGCCGACATAGATTACGTCGAGCAGGAAATAGGTCGAGGCATTCTGGATCATGGCGCCGAGTCCGCGCTGCGCCGCGATCAGCTCGGATGCGACCAGCGTCGCCCAGGCCACGCCCAACGCCACGCGCAGCGCCGTGAGGATGTGCGGGACGGTGAGGGGAATGATGACCTTGCGAAAGATCTCGGCCTGGTTTGCTCCGAGTGTCTGCGCCACACGGATATAGAGTGGCGTGATCTGCGACACGCCCTCATACATCACGATCACGCCGGAGAAGAACGAGGCATAGAACAGGATGACGAGCTTTGCGAGCTCATCGACGCCGAAATAGACGATCACCAGCGGTATCAGTGCGATCGGCGGCAGCGCGCGAAAGAAGTTGATCATGGGGTCGGCGAAGGTGCGGGCGGGGCGATACCACCCCAGCAGGAATCCGACTGGCACGGCCACGAGGATGCCGAGCGCAACGCCGAGAAAGACGCGCCGGGTCGAGACGAAGATGTCGATCAGCAGGCCTTCCCTGGTGAGAAGCTCGAAGAATTTGGCGGCGACCTGGTGTGGCGCCGGGATCAGCGATACGTTGACGAAGCCGCTCCAGCGCACGGCGTACCAGAGCAGGATCGCACCGATCCATGGGATCAATCCGAGACCGAGGCGTCTCAGGCCGGCTCCGTTCATTCGACGCGTCCACCCAGATTGCGGTTGATGTTTTCAGAGGTCATATTATAAATAGGATGACCATACAAGTGGCGCCTTAGTCTTGGGCGTCGCAGGCTTTCCCGCATGACACCGCCGCCTTTCACCATTCGAAGCGTCCAGGCGTTTGGCTATCGCTATCCGCTGACGATGCCGGTCATCACGTCCTTCGGGCGGATGAACGATCGGCCTGCTGTCTTCGTTCGCGTCGAAGATACCGATGGATATGTCGGCTGGGGCGAGGTCTGGTGCAATTTTCCCGCACCAGGTGCCGAACATCGTGTTCGGCTCGTCAACGAGGTGCTTGCGCCGGCTCTGGTTGGATTTCATGCGACCGAGCCGTCCGCTGCGTTCGAGCATTTGACGCAGGGAACTTCTGTGCTGGCGCTGCAATCAGGCGAAGCCGGCCCGTTTGCGCAGTCGATCGCCGGCATCGATCTCGCCGTCTGGGATCTCCACGCGCGTCGCCAGAACCTCGCGCTGTGGCGGCTGCTCGGCGGGGCGAAGCAGAAGATCAAGGTCTACGCCAGCGGCATCAATCCGATCGGTTCCGAGCGGACGGCCGAAGCGGCCTTGAGCCGCGGCTACCGCGCGTTGAAGCTGAAGATCGGCTTCGATCCGGCAGGTGACCGCGCCAACCTCGCTGCGCTGCGCCGCCTTGTGGGCGAAGGCCTGCTTGCTGCCGACGTCAACCAGGGCTGGATCATTGCGCAGGCGCTGGAACTTGCGCCGCACCTCGAGCGCTTCGGTCTCGCATGGCTGGAGGAGCCGATCCGTGCGGATCGCCCCCGCGAGGAATGGAAGCAGTTGCACGAGATCGTCCGCTTTCCGCTCGCAGCCGGCGAGAACATCGCCAGCCGCGCCGGATTCGCTGAGGTGCTGCGCGAGCCGGTTCTTGGTGTTGTCCAGCCCGACATCGCCAAATGGGGCGGGCTGTCGGCGTGCGCGGGCATTGCACGCGACATCCTGGCATCGGGAAAGATGTTCTGCCCGCACTATCTCGGTGCCGGCATCGGCCTTCTGGCATCCGCGCATCTTCTTGCCGGTGTCGGCGGCGATGGGCTGCTCGAAGTCGACTGCAACGAAAACCCGCTGCGCGACCGCTTCTGCGGTCCCGTGCTTGATGCCCGTGACGGCGTGATCGAGCTCGGCGACGAAGCGGGCCTCGGCATCACCCCCAATCTTGCCTCCATCGAAGAATACCGGACGGTCTGATGCCAGCAGGCGGCTACGACTACATCATCGTCGGCGCGGGCTCGGCCGGCTGCGTGGTTGCGAATCGCTTGTCGGCCGATCCGTCCTGCCGCGTGCTGTTGCTGGAAGCCGGCGGATCGGATCGCAATTTTTGGTTGAAGCTTCCGGTCGGCTACTACCGGACCATCTATAACCAGCGATACTCGCGCCTGTTCAGGACCGAGCCTTCGGAAGGGAGCGGCGGTCGAGCCATCGTCTGGCCGCGTGGTCGCGTGCTCGGCGGCTCCTCGTCGATCAACGGGCTGATCTTCATCCGGGGCCAGCACGAGGACTTTGATGATTGGGAGCGCCTTGGCGCCGATGGCTGGAGCTATCGCGAACTCCTGCCCTATTTCCGACGCCACGAACGCTACCGCGGTGGCGAGAGCCAGTTTCATGGTGGGCTCGGGGAGTTCGAGGTATCCGACCTGCGCAACGACAATCCGGCATCGAAGGCCTGGGTCGAGGCGGGTGTGCAGTTCGGCCTGCCGCGCAATCCCGACTTCAACGGCGCCACGACGCTGGGCGTCGGCACCTACCAGCTCGGCATCGGGCGGCACTGGCGGACCAGTTCCGCCTCGGCATTTCTGCGTCCCATCGCCGGCCGCCCCAACCTCACCATCATCACCCACGCACAGGTCAGCAGGGTTGTCTTCAACGGTCGCGTCGCGACCGCCGTCGAATGGATCAGCAAGGGACAGGTCCACAGGGCGACGGCTGATCGTGAAATCATTCTATCCGGCGGCGCGCTGCAGTCTCCCCAGATCCTTCAGCTTTCCGGCGTCGGTCCGGCCGACCTGCTGCGCAAGCTCGGCATTCCCATCGTTGCCGATTCTCCGGAAGTCGGCGCCAATCTTCAGGACCATTATCAGGCCCGACTGATCGTCCGCCTGAAGCAGCGAATTTCGCTCAACGACCAGGTCCGCAATCCCGTCGGCCTTGCGAAGATGGGCTTGCAGTGGATGGTGGCAGGCAGTGGTCCGTTGACGGTCGGCGCCGGGCAGGTGGGCGGCGCGGCCTGCACGGAATACGCCGTCGGCGGCCGGCCGGACGTGCAGTTCAACGTGATGCCGCTCTCGGTCGACAAGCCTGGCGAGCCCTTGCACAGCTATTCCGGCTTCACCGCTTCGGTCTGGCAGTGCCATGGAAAATCGCGCGGACAGCTTGCGATCAGCTCGACCGATCCGTTTGAACAGCCGAGGATCGTACCGAACTATTTCGCCGAGGAGATCGACCGCAAGACTATCGTCGCGGGCCTGAAGATTCTTCGCGAGATCTATCAGCAGAAAGCGTTTCGTACGCTCTGGGACGTCGAGATGGTGCCGGGCGAGGCCGCAAAGGATGATGCCGGGCTGTGGGAATTTGCGCGCAACACTGGTGGTACCGTGTTCCACTGTGTCGGGACTTGTCGCATGGGCCGGGATGCGGGGGCCGTGCTCGATCCGCAGCTGCGCGTGCGCGGCGTCGAGCGGCTGCGTGTGATCGATGCCTCGGTGATGCCGCGGATCACCTCAGCCAACACCAATGCGACCAGCCTGATGATCGGCGAACGTGGCGCCGCGCTGGTCACGGCGTGACCGCGCGGCCTGAGTTCGGGAGGACGAGATGGAATTAAGTTCCGACAGTCACATCCCCAAATACGCGCAGATTGCCGACATCTTCCGGCAGCGCATCGCGCGCGGCGTCTGGACTCAGGGATTTCGCCTGCCGGCCAACGAGGAGCTGGCAGCCGAGTTCGGTGTGTCACGCGTCACGATCAGGCAGGCGGTGGAGCTGCTCGCCCGCGACGGCGTGATCGAGGCGCAGCAGGGCCGAGGCACCTTCGTCACGGGGACCGTGCGGCAGGATCGCTGGCTCAAGGTCGAGACCACGTTGTCCGATCTCGCCGACATGTATCGCGACACCTCGCCCGAGATCATCAATATCTCGGAAAGCCGCAGCGATGCGCCGCTGCTTCCCGGGGATGGCAAGCCGGCCGAAAAGTACGTTTTCATGCGTCGGCTGCATTCGCGGGAGAAGCAGCCCTACTGCGTCATTTCCATCTATCTCGACGAGAGGATCTTTCGCAGGTCGCCGAAGCGTTTTCGCAACGAGACCGTGATTCCGATCCTGAACGATCTCAGGGATCCCACCATCGCCAGCGCGCGCCAGACCCTGACGATCGGTACCGCGGATATCGAGGCGGCGCGGCTGCTGCACGTGCCCCTGAACTCGCCAGTGGCCGAAGTCCGCCGCATCTTCACCACGCAGGACCGCACCGTGATCTATCTCGGCGAAGTCACCTATCGCGGCGACTTCGTGCGGATCGACATGGATCTGCGGCCCTAGCGCCCTCAACGCGAAAACAGCTCCTGGTTCCGGCGCTCGAGCTCTTCGCCGTAAGTGCGCAGAACGTGAGCTTCGCTCAGGGTGCCGATCGTGGCGCGGTGGTCGGGGCGGTCGACGACCGCGAGCACGTCGGCTTCGCTGCGTTCGAAGGCCTTCAGGATCTCGCGAACCGGCGTGGTCGGAAGCAGGTATTCATCCTGTTGTTGCGCCAGCGACCCGAGGAGTTCGTCGTCCTGGTTGGACACGGAATGCAGCGCGGCGGCAGGCACGATACCCGCATAGATGCCGTTAGGATCGCGCAATACGATCTGGCGGACCAGCGCCGGCGAGAATTGCCTCTGCGCCTCGCCGATCGGCATCGTCGTCAGCGCATTCTCAAAGTCGGTGCGCATCAGGGATGCTGCGCTCATCTGACGGACCCAGCCGATGTCCTGCGGGCCGCGGATCGCCTCGCCGCGCAGATGAAAGCGCCAGGTCGCGAAGCTATAGCCGAACAGCTCACGGACGATCAGCGCGCAAACCGAGGAGGCGACCACCGCGCCAACGGTGACGGAGAAATCGCCGGTGATCTCGAGCGCGAGACAGACCATGCTGAAGGGTGCTCCGAGCACGCCGGTTCCGAGCGCGGCGAGCGCTGCGATCGCGGCGGTGCCGGGCTGAAGCGCGATCGTGGGAAGGAGGCCTGTCAGCACGACACTGTAGAGCTGCCCGATCAGCGCGCCGAGCAGGAGGGAGGCGAAAAACAGGCCGCCGCGAAAGCCCGAGCCGAGCGAGATGGCGGAGGCCAGGATCTTGAACACGATGGTGGTTGTGAGCAGGAGCCAAGTCGGATTGCTGACCAGCAGAATCTGCATCGCACCGTGGCCGGCGCCGAGCACGGTCGGCGTCAGCAAGGCGAGGCAGCCGAGGAGGAAGCCGCCGAGAATCGGCCGCAGCAGGCCCTTGAGCACCGTGATGCGCTGAAAGCAGCGCTCGGAGAATGCGACGGCGAGCATGACGAGGATGCTTACGAAGGCGCAGATGATGCCGATCAGCACCGTCTGGCCGATCATTTCGACGGAAACCGGTGAGGGGAATCCAGGCACCATCAGGAAGGACTGGTGCGTCAGTTGCCGTGCGACGAGCCATGCGGTGACGGCGCTGGCGATAACCGGTACAAGAGCGGCAGACGTGTAAGCACCGAGCACGACTTCGAAGGCGTAGAAGGCGCCCGCCAGCGGTGCAGAAAATGCGGCGCTGATGGCTCCCGCGGCGCCGCAGGCCACCAGGAGCCGCATGTCATTGCGCCGGGCGGCCAGGCGCTGGCCGACGTGAGAGCCGAACATCGAGCAGATCTGGGTGTAGCCGGCTTCCAGTCCAACCGATCCGCCGAACCCGTTGGACAGCAGTGTCTGGATCGAGATCAGCAAGCTGCCGCGAAAGGACACCCGGCCGCCATAGAGCGCGTTGGCCTCGATGGCGTCGGCGAGCTGCTGTCCCTTGACGCGCCGGGCGAAGTAAAGTCCGATCAGCGCAAGCACGAGGCCACCGAGCACCGGAACAAGCAGCGTGCGCTGCCACGAGATCACGCCGGTTGCGCTGAGGTGGGCGTCGAACGGAATGTCGAACAGCAGTGCGTGGGAGACCTGGCTGAGGTTCGAGATCGCTGCCACGAGCACGCCGCTGAGCAGTCCGACGACGATGGCGACCAGCACAAGGCCGGTCTCGCGATTGCGCACGAAATTGCGCAGGAACAGTGGCAGTAGCCGGATGCCGGGGGCAGCGGGCGGCCTCGCAGGATGTGGTGCCGGTTCCATTCTATGAGGGATCCCGCAGCGGCTCGATGCGCACGACGCGGAAGCCGATATTGCTCGAGGAGGAATCGGGCGTATTGGAGCTTCGCGCCGTGACGCGATAGCGGTTGCAGCAGGATTCGTGGCAGAGGAAGGATCCGCCACGCATCGATCGGTTGGGAGCTGGCGCGCGGTTCAAGGGGTCTCGCGACGGTGTGAGGCGGTGATAGCTTGGCGAAGAATGCTCCTCGCACCATTCCCAGACATTTCCGGCGACATTGTGCAGGCCACATCCGTTGGGCGAAAAGTGTGAACGGGTGCCGTGCCGAAGCAACCATCATCTACGGGAAGCATTAAGAACATTTGCCTGAACGCTATAGCAAGTGAACCGCGGCAAAGTCGCCGTGCGTCGTTGCTCTTGGAAAGACATCGCGCAGCCTTGGAAGTCCGGATGCGCTTTTCGATAGAGATGGTGTGAAGGTGACGATGTGCCGCTTGCGTCTCAGTCACCGTATGGCCGCCGGCGCTTCCGCGATGTCAACCGGCGAGAAAGCCGCCATCGACAGCAATGACAGTGCCGGTCGCATATTGCGACGCCGGCATGCAGAGAAACGCAACCGCGCCGGCAATATCCTCGGGCTTCCCCCAGCGCTTGAACGCGGTACGGTCCGCGATCCGCTGGTAATGCGCAAGGTCAGCGCGGCCCGCGGCGTTGATGGCGGTTTCGATGTAGCCGGGCGCAACCGCATTGACGCGAATGCTGTCCTCGGCCCATTTCAAGGCCAGGGCCTTGGTCAGCATCACGACGCCGCCCTTGCTGGCGCAATAGGCGGGGATGCGTGGCAGCGCAAGCGTCGCGTTCATCGACGCGATGTTGACGATCGAGCCCCTGGCTTCCGCGAGCAGCGGGTGGAACGCCATGCAGGTCCGGAACGTGCCGGTGAGGTTGACGTCGAGCACCTTCATGAAGGTTTCGATCTCGAATTCCTTGTCACGCGCCAGGATGCCGGCGCAATTGACCAATGCGTCGACGCGCGTGTGCTTCCCGGCGAAGGACGTGACGGCCGCGTCATTGGTGACGTCCAGCGTCGCCAGGGTGAGGCCGGCGCGCGGCTTCAGCAGCGTGCGGGCGAGATCGGCCTCGTTGGCGCCTGTTGCCGTCACAGTCGCCCCGAGATCGCAAAACTGATTGCTGATCGCGGCGCCAATGTCGCCGGCGCCGCCAATCACGACGGCATGGAAGCCGGGGGCGAGAGAAAAATTCGAAGTCATCGGCAAGGTCTCACTTCGGGGATTTCGGCGGTGGGGCGGTCGATTCGCGGACCACAAGCGAGAAGTCGACCTCTCTGTGCATGATGGTCTGCTCGCCGGCGAGGCTGCGCACCAGATATTCGCCGGCGCGCTGCCAGGTTTCTCCGGTCGGAACATGGATCGTGGTCAGGCTCGGCCGCAAATGCCGGCTCCAGTCGAGGTCGTCGAAGCCGACCACTGAAAGGTCGCGCGGCACGGAGAACCCGTCGCGCTCCGCTTCGAGCAGCACGCCATAGGCGATGACGTCGTTGCCGCAAACTACGGCTGTCGGACGGTCTTTCAGGTTCAGCAGATAGCGGGCCGCCTCGCGGGCGTCGTCGAGCGTATATGGCACCTCGACATGCCATTGCGGAGGCAACTCGAGTCCGTTCTCGGCGAGCGCGCGGCGAAACCCGGCGACGCGGGCGCTGGCGCGGTCGTTGTTGCGCTGGAGCGCCGAGACGATCCCGATGCGGCGATGGCCGAGCTCGATGACATGCGCGGCGGCGCGATGAGCGGCCGCTTCGTTGTCGGTGCCGACGCAGGGATAGGGCCTGTCGGGCTGGTAGATACCGACATTGATGAAGGGCACGGCGTTGTCCGCGAGCAGCTTTCGCAATCCGTCGTGATGGCAATCGCCACGCAGCACCAGGCCATCGACGCCGCGGCTAATCAGGTTGCGCGCCTGCTGCAATTCGACATCGAGATCATAGCCGCTCGTTGTGAGGAACAGCATGTATCCGACCGACGACAGATAGTGCTGCAGCGAGGCGATGCCGCGCGCGAACATCGTGTTGTCGATGGTCGGCACGATCGCGCCAAGGGTGCGCGAGCGACGCGACGACAGGATGCGCGCGGGCGCATGCGGGATGTAGCCGAGCGCATCGATGGCCTGTTCGATGCGCGCACGCAGAGACGGGCTGACCGCATCCGGATTGTTGAGCGCGCGCGAGACCGAGGCGGTCGAAACGCCGGCGCGGGCCGCCACGGCGCGGATGCCCTGTTTCACGGATTTGTTCACAGAGGTGGCGTTGGTCAGTCGCATGAATGTAACGTTACAAAGCGCGGCGCGAGCGGTCAGATCGTGGAATTAATCGCAATCTGCCGCAGATTGTGCGGCTTGTCCATCGCTTGACATGGCGGATGTGAGGTCTATTTTGTAACCGTTTTCAAGTTGTGTTCAAACGTGTCAAAATGGTCCGCCGGCTAAGGCGGCCAGCCGGGAGGAGAGTTCGATGAAGGCCAGGATGCTCGCGACCCATGTCGCGCTGCCCGTTCTCGTCATTGCCGCCAGCGCGCAGGCGCAGGCTGCCGATTTCGACTGGATGAAGTTCAAGGGCAAGACGATCACCTTTCTCGCCAACAACAATCCGGTCTCGCAGGCGCTGCTGACCTACAAGGCTGATTTCGAGAAGCTGACCGGCATGACCCTGAAGGTCGACGGTTATCAGGAACAGCAGATGCGCCAGCGTCTGGTCACGGTGATGAATGCGAACAGCGACGAGGTCGACGTGTTCATGACGCTGCCCTCGCGCGAGGGCGAGCAGTTCGCCGCCGCCGGCTGGTACGGCGATCTCACCGCGATGGTCAAGAACGAGGTCGCCAAGGAGTATGATCCGAGCGGATTGAGCCAGGCCTTGCTTAAGTCCGCGACCTTCGGCGGCAAGCTGACCAGCATGCCGATGAACATCGAGGGGCCGATCTTCTATTACCGCACCGACATCTTCAAGAAGTGCGGCCTCGAAGCGCCCAAGACCATCAAGGACGTCGAAGCCGCCGCCGAGAAGATCAAGACCTGCGACAGCACGGTAACGCCGTTCGTATCGCGCGGCCTCAAGCCCGCGGTCGCCTACACGTTCAGCAACATGCTGCACAACATCGGGGGCACGTACATCGCCAACGGCAAGTCGAATCTGTGCTCGGCCAAGGGCAAGGAAGCACTCGACACCTATAGCCGGCTGCTGCGCGACTTCGGGCCGCCCGGCGTCGTCAACTACAGCTTCCAGCAGATTTCGGCGCTGTATCGCAACGGCCGTGCTGCCATGGCGTTCGAATCCTCCAACGAACTGCGCACGGTGATGGACGGCGGTGCGCGGCTGAAGGACACCGGCCTGCTGCCGTTCCCGGCAGGCGAGGCTGGCCAGGTGCCGACCACGATCGGCTGGGGCTTGGCCGTGTCCTCACACAGCAAGCAGCCGGAGGCGGCCTGGTACTTCGTGCAATGGGCCACCAGCCCCGAAGTGCAGAAGAAGATGGCGCTCCAGGGCATCGCCCCGCCGCGCCCGTCGGTGGCCAAGGATCCTGAATATCGCAAGTGGATCGACGAGGAGCCGGTCCGCAAGGAATGGCAGGCGGCGCTCGACGTGCTCGCCACCAAGGGATCCTCCGAGGTCGGCTATCCCATCGTCGCCAATCCGGAATCGCGCGAATTCATCGGCCAGGCGGTGCAGGACCTGATCCTGAAGCAGAAGCCGGTCGATCAGGCCTGCGCCGATGCCGACAAGGCGCTCGATGCGTTGATCGCTCAGAAGTAAACTCCTCATGCCGGCGGGCTTGCCGCCTGCCGGCTCTTCACTCCCCGGGGACAAGGACGCATGTCGGACACGGCTGCGACATTCACGCAGGACCGGCAGAAGCTGGAGATGGCGGCGCTCTCGGCGCCGGCCGTGCTGTTCACGGTCGCGATGATCGCATTTCCGGTCGTCTATACGATCTGGCTCGGTTTCCAGACATTCGCCTCGACCGGCAAGCAGTCTTTCGCGGGCCTCGCCAATTATTCCAAGCTGATCTCCGACGTCGAGTTCTGGCACGGGCTGTGGATCACCATCGCGCTGTTCGTGCTGTCGCTCGCGCTGCAGCTCGTGTTCGGCGTCTGGCTCGCGCTAGTGCTGTTCCATGCCAAGCGTCTGCCGGGGATCGTGCGCTCGCTGTTCATCTCGCCCTTCATGATGCCGCCTGTCGTGGCCGGCATGATGTGGCTGGTGATCCTCGATCCCTCGCTGGGCGCGGCCAACTACATCCTGCAATCGCTCGGCCTGCCGCCGTCGGACTGGCTGGCCTCGCCGACATGGGTCATTCCCACTGTTGCGCTGATCGACAGCTGGCAGTGGACGCCATACGTCGCCCTCATCGTGTTGGGCGGATTGCAGTCGCTGCCGCCGAGTGTCTACGAGGCCGCGCAGATCGACGGCGCTTCCCCGTTCAAGACGTTCCAGCGCATCACGCTGCCTCTGCTGCTGCCGACCATCGTCACCGCAGCGATCCTGCGCAGCGTCGACCTCTTGCGCTTCTTCGACATCATCTACATCACGACCCAGGGCGGCCCGGGCAACGCCTCCAACACGCTCAACATCTACGGCTTTCGGGTCGGCTTCGAGTTCTTCAACATCGGCTATGCCAGTGCCCTGATGTTGACCCTGACGGCGATCGTGTTCGGCGCCGTGCTCGCCTTCAACCGCCTCCGCGGCGCAGTGGCGTGGTGATCTCATGAGCGATGCCGCCAACACTGATCGCTGGATCCGCTGGCTCAACACGCTACAGCTCGTGCTTGCCGGCCTGCTCATCATGGCACCGACGGTGTGGATGGTGCTGTCGTCGTTCAAGCCTTCCTTCGAAGTCACAGCCTATCCACCGACGCTGATCTTCTCGCCGACGCTTGAGAATTACGACGAGCTGACCAGGACCACGCCGTTCCTGAGCTACGCGCTCAACAGTCTCATCGTCACCGTCGGCTCGACCGCGCTCGGACTGCTGTTCGGGATTCCCGCCGCCTTCGCCGTCTCCTGGACGCGGATTTCGTGGCCGGCGATACTGACGCTGGCGGCGCGCATGGCGCCGGGCACGCTGTTCCTGCTGCCGTGGTATGTCATGTTCCGGCAGATCGGCATGATCGGCTCCTACACCGCGCTGATCCTCAGCCATGCCGTCATCACGCTGCCAATCGTGATCTGGGTGCTGCTGCCCTCTTTCGACGCCATTCCGCGCAGTGTCTTCGAAGCCGCGCAGGTCGATGGGTGCAGTGTCACGCGCATCCTCTGGCGCATCGCGATGCCGCTGGTGGCGTCCGGGATCGCGGTCTCGGCAATCCTCGCCTTCGTGTTTTCGTGGAACTACTTCCTGTTTGCGCTGGTGCTGTCCAATGGTGACACCAAGACGCTGATCGCGGCGGCCTTCAACTTCATCGGCGAGGGCTCGACGCAATGGGGCGCCCTCATGGCCGCGGCGACGCTGATCGCATTGCCGCCGCTGGTGCTCGCGGCCCTCGTTCAGCGCTGGCTGGTGTCCGGACTGACGCTCGGCGCGGTGAAAGGCTGAATCCGATGAACCTATCCCTCCATCCGAATTCGATCATGCAGGCCGCGGTTTTCCACGGCAATGACCGCATTACCATCGAGCGCGTGGCGATGCCCGACGTCGGCGCCGGCGAGGTGCTGGTGCGCGTCTCGCGCACCGCCTTGTGCGGTTCGGACTTCAAGCTCTGGCACAAGGGTGCCGAGTTCACCGCCGGTCACGAGATCTTCGGCGTCGTCGAGCAACCCGGCCACCGCCTGCACGGCCGCCGTTGCGCCGTCTATATCCCCTTGCATTGCGACCGCTGCGCGGCGTGCAAGCGCGGCGACACCCAGATGTGCCTGGAAGTCTCCAGCCTGATCGGCTGGAACAGGCCGGGCGGATATGCCGAATATGTGTCGGTGCCGGAAAACTGCCTCCTGCCGGTGCCCGATGACATCGAGGACAGTCTGGCGCC
Source organism: Bradyrhizobium sp. Leaf396 (assembly GCF_001424605.1). Taxonomy (NCBI): domain Bacteria; kingdom Pseudomonadati; phylum Pseudomonadota; class Alphaproteobacteria; order Hyphomicrobiales; family Nitrobacteraceae; genus Bradyrhizobium; species Bradyrhizobium sp. Leaf396. The sequence continues at coordinate 73,623 of NZ_LMQJ01000066.1, read as the reverse complement.
GCTGCTGCTCGATACCATCGGTACCTCTGGCCACGCCGTGCGCTTCGTCAGTCGCGTGGTGCCGCCACGCGAGGCTGGTCCGGTGCTCGTGATGGGGGCAGGACCCGTCGGTCTCGGAGTCGTGCTGGCGCTCCGCGCGCTCGGCTTTGACGACGTCCATGTCGTCGATCCCAATGCGGCGCGTCTCACGATCGCGCAATCCTTCGGCGCAAAGGCCCACCCCGTCGGCGACACATCGAAGCGTTTCGCACTGATCATGGAATGCTCCGGCGCCCATGCGGCGCGCAATCTCGGCATCGAGCTCGTCCTGCCGCGTGGCGCCTTGGTGCTTGTCGGCGAGAACGCCGCGCCCTGGATCATCGAGGAAGGCAAGGTATTTCGTCGCAAGGACTTCTACATGATCCGTACCTTCTACTTCCCGGTCTCGGACTTCGAGCCGAATATCGAGCTGCTGCGCGAGTACAAGGATGAATATCGCGTCCTCGTCGACGGCGAGTTCGGCCTGTCGGCTCTCCCTGAGAATTTCGCCCGCTTCGCCAAGGGCGAGCTGATCAAGCCTGTGCTGGCGCTGGACTGAGCGATCATGGCTTCGATCTCGATCCGCAATCTCACCAAGCGCTACGGCAATTTCACGGTGATCCCCGATCTCAATCTGGAGATCGCGGACCATGAGTTCGTCGTCTTCGTTGGCCCGTCCGGCTGCGGCAAGTCGACCTTGCTGCGGATCATCGCGGGTCTTGAGCCGATTTCGTCGGGAGACCTCTATATCGGCGACAAGCGCGTCAACGGCGTGCAGGCCGCGCAGCGCGACATCGCCATGGTGTTCCAGGACTACGCGCTCTATCCGCACATGAAGGTCTATGACAACATGTCGTTTGCGCTGGAGTTGCGGGGCACGCCGAAGGCCGAGATCGACGCCCGCGTGAAGCGCGCTGCCGCACTGCTGCACATCGAGCCCTATCTGGACCGCAAGCCGAAGGAGCTCTCCGGCGGCCAGCGCCAGCGTGTCGCCATGGGCCGCGCCATCGTGCGCAACCCCAAGGCCTTTCTGTTCGACGAGCCGCTGTCCAACCTCGACGCAAAACTGCGCGGGCAGGTGCGCGCCGAGATCAAGGCGCTGTCGCAGGAGCTGCAGACCACGATGGTCTTCGTGACCCACGATCAGATCGAGGCCATGACCATGGCCGACCGGATCGTGGTCCTCCAGAGCGGCACGATCCAGCAATACGATACGCCGGAGGGGGTCTACGAGCGGCCCGCCAACCAGTTCGTCGCCGGTTTCATCGGCTCGCCCGCGATGAATTTCTTTCCGGTGGAGTGGAGTGGCGAGGGAGCGATCCTCTCGCAAGGCGGAGCGGCGGTGCCGCTGGATGGTGAGACTGCGGGCCGCCTCCGCCAAGCCGGCAGCGCCGTGCTCGGCATTCGCCCCGAGCATTTCGCCGTCGCCGCCGATGCGGCCGACGGCATGGCTGTCAACATCAAGCTGGTCGAGCCGCTCGGCTCCGACACGCTGATTCATTTCGATCTCGCCGGCGGCCCCGCCATCGCGCGCGTCGATCCGGCCCTGCGGCCGAAGGTCGGTGATCGCATCACGCTGCGCCCGCAGCCGGGCAAGATGCATCTGTTCGATGCCGCAGGTGGACAGGTCTTGCGGTGAGTGCGTCAGCGGACATGGGAGATTTCTCGGCGCTGGCGGAGGTTGCTTCCAGAGCGAAGCCTGTGCATGTGATTTGCCTCGGCCTGTCCGCGCTCGACCAGGTCTGGCGCGTCGAGCAGCCCTTCGCGGGCGGAAGCGAGAAGATCAAGGCCGTCGCGTACGGCACGCTTGGCGGCGGCATGGCGGCCAATGCGAGCGTCGCGGTGGCGAAGCTCGGCGCGTCCGTCGCATTCTGGGGGCGGGCAGGGAATGACGCCGCCGGTCACGAGATGGCATCGGCTTTCACCGCCGAAGGCGTTGACGTCGAGAATTTCCGGCTGTTTCCCGACGGCCGTTCGTCCGTCTCCGGAATCATCGTCGACAGCCTCGGTGAACGGCAGATTGTCAACTTTCGCGGTCTTTATCCGGAAGCTGCGGACTGGCTTCCGCTGGACGCGGTGGCGCAGGCGTCCTCCGTGCTGGCCGACCCGCGCTGGGTCGAGGGCGCCGCAACGCTGTTCGGGGAAGCGCGCGCACGGGGCATTCCGACGGTGCTCGACGGCGACATGGCCGACGCCGAGGTGTTCGAGCGGCTGCTGCCGCTGACCGACCACGCGATCTTCTCCGAGCCCGCGCTGACAGCTTATGCCGGTTCCGCTGATGACAGATCCCTCGCGGGACTCGCGCGCTTCGGCTGCCGCGTGGTCGCCGTCACGCGCGGCGAGGGTGGCGTGAGCTGGTACGAGCAGGGACGGCTGCACCGGCAGGCCGCCTATGCCGTCGACGTCGTTGACACGACCGGCGCGGGCGACGTCTTCCATGGTGCCTACGCGCTCGCAATCGGCGCCGGCCTCGATGTGCGCGCCGCCATGGCGTTCTCGGCAGCCACGGCCGCCATGAAATGCCGCCACGCCGGCGGGCGGAACGGAATCCCCGATATCAACGAGTGTCTTGCATTCATGAGGACGAAACCATGAGAACGATCGGAAAGAATCGCGGCCTGGCCAGACTTGCTGACGCGGACGGCCACTTTCGCATGGTCGCGCTTGATCAGCGGCCGCCATTGTTCGACGCTATCGCCAAGGCGAAGGGCATCACTCGGGATCAGGTCGAATATTCCGACGTCACTGCGGCGAAGCGCCTTCTCGTCGAGAACCTGGCGCCGCATTGCAGCTCGATGCTGTTCGACCCGAACTTCGCCGTGCCCGCCGCGATCGATCTGTTGCCGCCCCGCTGCGGCCTGATCATGACCCTGGAAGAGCACCGTGTCGAGGAGACCGCCGGCGGCCGCAAGTCGCGCGCCATCAGCAATTGGAGTGTGGAGAAAATTCGCGCCATGGGCGGCGATGCAGTCAAGGTGCTGGCCTGGTATCGGCCGGACGCCGATGCCGCGGTGAACGAGCACCAGAAGCGATTTGTGCGAGAGATCGGACGGGATTGCGCTCGTTACGACATTCCTTACGTCCTCGAGCTGCTGGTATATCCGTTCCTCGGTAGCGCCAACCACACCGTCGATTACGTGGAATCGCCCGGCAAGCTGCCGGGCCTCGTCATCGACAGTGTGCGCGAGTTCGCCAAGCCGGAGTATGGCGTCGATCTGCTCAAGCTGGAGAGCCCGCTTGCGGCCAACAGCCTCCCGGCTCGCGACGGCAGCCCTGAAGCCAAGGCCGCGCAGAAGGAGTTCGACGCGATCGGCGCCATCTGCCGCGAGCGCAGTATTCCCTGGGTGCTGCTGTCCGGCGGCGCTGCGCCCGAAAAGTTCGAGCGCGTGCTGGACTATTCCTATGCTGCTGGCGCAAGCGGCTTTCTCGCCGGCCGCACGATCTGGCTGGATGCCGTCCTGAAGAACTTCCCGGATAGTGCGGCAGTATCGGCCAGTCTGCGCAAGGACGGCCTCGGCGTGCTGGAGCGATTGAACAAGCTGACCACCGCCAAGGGCACGCCATGGAAGCCGCGCTTTCCGGTATTCACCGACATCAAGCAGGAAGGTGACTTCGCGCGCGCCTATTGAGATAGCGGCTCTGAATTGTTCGTCCCGACCGCAAGATCCGCGACACGACTGACGACTTCACCACGAGTGGTGAAGCCCGAGAATGTGCTGACGAAACCGTCCGCAGGAAGATCCTGATAGACAATTGGACCGGCTCTACGGCCTGAGGGCCGCGGGCCGTGCAGGGATCACGCCGGGCTGGTCCCGGCTGGGTTCTTGGCGCGCAAAGCCGCCGTCGAACTTGCCGTTGCGATGAGCACGTCGTTGGCGTCACGCAGCTCGGCCTCCATGAAGCCGATGCTGCGGCCCTGCCGAAGGACTTTGCCATGGGTGCGATACAGGCCGGGATGCGCCGGAAGCAGGAATGCGACCTTGATCTCCAGACTGGCGACGGCGATCTGGTATTCACCGTGCAACAGGCTCGCGGTGGCCATCGCGGCGTCGAGCCAACCCGTAACGATACCGCCCTGGACGATGCCGCCCTTGGGATGCCCTTCGACCGAATGGCAGTGACGCTGTTCGGCATGCCATTCGATCGTAACGCGATTCAGGAGCTGATCATAGCTGACCCCTCCTACACCCAGAAGCTCCCATGCCGGCGGACGGCGAGCCTGGATCTGCCTGATTAGTTCTGAATAGGACATGTGTCTTTGATTGCCCGACGATCGGATGTGCACGAGGCGAGCCAAGGCACGCCCTGCAGGCAATCACCACAGGCGGCGCGGCTCTGCAACTGCGCTCAGCGGAGATCAGCCATCCGCCGCGATGCCCTTTGCCACGCGGAGGGATTTCCGCCAGAAGCCGCGGCGGACCCGCTATTTTGTCTCAGGATAGCCTGCAAAAATCGCCGCCAAGGCCTTTCCTGATTTCGCGAGGATCTTCTCCCTTGCTGCCGCGATCTGTTCGAGAGGCGGCGCCATCTGCCGCAACCCCATCTCGACCCCAAGATCGTTGAGGGCTCTCTGATCAAACGCGGTCGAGTCGTCGGCCCAGCGGCTCATCTGCTCCGCCCACAGCCTGGAAAGATCGTCGGCAGAGAGCTGTTCGTACCGGCGGCCACGCACGAGATAGGATTGCCGGTTGTCCGATTGACGGTTTTTCAGCAGAAGCTGCACAGCCTCTCTCGCCTGATCGGTCATGGACCCGCCCCCGATGCGTATCGTCGAGATCCAAACTTGGATTCGTCGTTAGATAAGCACAAGATTCGGGGAGCCGGAAGTGAAGCCGGACCTTGGGTACCATCCGCTCATTCCGGACTGGCGTCCATGTCCTTGGGGTGTGATCGAGGTGGCTCGATCCCCATGGCGTCGCCAGCGGCGAGAGCTCTGCGTCGGATCAACTGAAGAAAGGGCCGCCTCTCGGCGACCCTTTCCCGTGCCAAAAATTTGGTGCGTTCAATCCAGCCCCGGGTGAAAATTTCTAAGGATACAAACGCCATGCCCGGACGGGCCAACTAAAGCAGCCGATTGTTTCACGAAGATTTCGTCGCATGATAATCGCCATTTCGCTCGCGACGCGTGCGCTCTGCCGTTTCGAATGCTGCAGTGCAGTTTGGGCGCGATAAAGTCGCCAAACAGGGGTGCGGGAGGGTGGCCCGCCGGCCGGGCACCTTTATGGCACTGCGCGGCGGCCGCTGCGTCAGTTCGGCGACAAGCCATCAGCGCTCAGTCCTGACCTAAGTTCCATCTTACTGTCCGCAGGCAGCTGTTGCATAATCTTCCCGGTTTCGGCTTGCCGTTCGCTACGGATGCAGATTCTTGAATGTGGGGTTGTGTCATGTCGAGTGCGATCGAGTTGATTGTAGATAGCTTCACTAGACTGAGGGACCGCCAGTCACTGGAGGACATGAGAATGCATCGCCGGCGCTTGGTCGGCGACCTGAAGGCAAGACCAGGCTTTGACTGCCGGTCATCGATCGCTCAGGTCGAACAGGACATCGCGACCATAGAGGCGGGGCTGGAGAGGATTTCGGGGTCGAGCGACGCGTAAGCTCCCGGACATCTCGGGCCGGAGCATCGCTGCCAACCTCGCCAGCGATCGAGAGAAGAGCAGGCCGGCGGGGTTGAACGTCCTGAGCGGCAGCGAAGGCGGCGGCCGCTCAGGCGTTGGCTTGTCGATCACGCCTTGAAGATCAGGACTTCTTCATCAGCGAGCACTTGCTCTGTTCACGAGGAATGTTGGCGTCTTCGGCTGGGGTGGTTGCGACAACGTCGTAGAAGTCCCACGGACCCTTGGACTGCTCCACCGTTTTTGCGCGCAGCAGATAGTAATCGTGGATGTGCATGCCGTCCTCGCGCACATAGCCCTTCTCCGAGAAGAAGTCGTTCACGGGCATCGAACGGAATTTTGCCAGCACGGCGGCAGTATCGAGCGTGCCGGCCGCTTCGACGGCCTTCAGATAGTGCATGGTCGCCGAGTACATCCCGGCCTGAACCATGGTCGGCATGCGGCCGACCTTGTCGAAGAACCGCTTCCCGAACGCGCGCGATGCATCGTTGCGATCCCAGTAGAAGGCTTCCGACGTGTACAGACCCTGCATGTTCTTCAGGCCGACCGATTTGGCATCCGTGATCTGAAACAGCAGCGCCGCGACCTTCATCTTGCTCTTGAGGCCGAGCAAGCCGAATTCGTGAGCCTGCATCAGCGAGTTGGAGGTATCACCGCTGGCATTGGCGAGCGCCAGCACATTGGCACCGGAGCTCTGGGCTTGCAGCAGAAACGATGAGAAGTCGCTTGTGTTGAAGGGATGGCGCACCGATCCGACGACCCGGCCGCCGTTCGCTTTGACCACGGCCGAAGCATCCGCTTCGAACGCGTGACCGAAGGCGTAATCGGCCGTCAGGAAGAACCATTCGTTACCGCCCTGGCCCATCAATGCCTTGGCTGTGCTGCGCGCGAGCGTGTTGGTGTTGTATGTCCACTGAAAAGTGTTCGGAGAGCACTTTTCGTTGGTGATCGTCGAAGCGCCCGCCGACGACACGATCATCATCTTGTTCTTGTCGCGGACGAGGTCCGCCAGGGCCAGCGCGACCGCGGAGTTGCCGATGTCGAGAATGACGTCGACGTTTTCGGTGTCGATCCAGCGCCGCGCGATGCCCGAAGCGATATCGGTCTTGTTCTGGTGATCGGCGAAAGTGAGCTCGATCGGCTGTCCCAGCAGCTTGCCGCCGAAATCGGCGATCGCCATCTTGGCGACTTCGACCGCCGCAGGCCCGGCGGCGTCCGCATATTGCCCCGACTGATCGTTGAGCACGCCGAGCTTGACCGGCTTCGATGCAGGCGCCTGCGCATGAGCCGAAGCAAGGCCCAGGAGAACCATCGACGCTGCCAGCATACTTCTCATTTTTTCACTCCCTTTGGAAATTTTGATGCTTGAAGTCAGAATTGATCATGCGGAGTTACCCGCGCCGTGAGGCTCTATTCGGCCGCCTCGCGGTATCGCTCCAGCCCGTCCAGGCTTTCGCCATTGGCACGAAGGGCACCGCCCCATTTGGCAAGCCACCAGCCATACTGCTCGGGCCATTTCTCAAAGTTGCCGGTCAGCCCGAAATGTTCTGCGGCGTGGAGCGCCCAGAATGGATTGAACAGCATCTGGCGGGCCATGAAGATGAGGTCGGCACGGTCGTCCTGCAGGATCTTCTCCGCGAAATCCGGAGTCCTGATCATGCCGACCGCACCCGTCGCAATGTCGGCCTCACGGCGAATGCGTTCGGCAAACGGGACCTGGTAGCCTGGACCGCGACCAAGATTGGCATTGGTCGATCCGGCGCGAAGATTGCCGCCCGTCGAACAGTCGACCAGATCGACGCCGAGTTCCTTCAGCTTACGGGAGAAGACGATGCTGTCCTCGATCTCCCAGCCTCCATCAATCCAGTCCGTCGCCGAGATGCGTACGAAGAGCGGCGTCGAGGAGGGCAGCGCAGCCCTCACCGCGCGCGTCACTTCGAGCGGAAACCGCATCCGGTTCTCGAGGCTGCCGCCATATTCATCGGCCCGGAAATTGGCGAGTGGTGATAGAAACGATTGCAGGAGATAGCCGTGAGCCATGTGGAGCTCGATCACGTCGAAGCCCGCAAGCATGGCCCGGCGCGCCGCCGCCACGAATGCATCCCGCACGCCAACAAGGCCTTCCTTGCTGAGGGGAATGGGAGTCTGGAAGCCTTCGGAGAACGGGACATCCGATGGGCCCGTAGGCACCCAGGTTTCCTCTCCCATCTCGATATCGCGATCGGTCAGATGGCTATTGCCCCGGAATGCGCGCTGCTGGCTGGATTTGCGTCCGCCGTGATTGATCTGGATCGCCGCTTTGGCTCCATGCGACTTGATGACTTGAACAATCTGACGCATGCCGTCGATCTGGCCGTCTTCCCACAATCCGGGATCGCCGTTGGTGATGCGCCCTTTCCGGGTGACCGAGGTCTGCTCGACGAAGACGAGGCCGGCCCCGCCCATGGCGAACTTGCCGTAGTGAACCAGATGGAACGGCGTGACGTAGCCGTTCTCGGCCGAATACATTCCCATCGGCGAGACGACGATGCGGTTGCTCAGCTCGACGCCACGGAATGCAATGCTTTCAAACAGCTTGACCATTGTGATCTCCCCCTGAATTCGCGGACCAGGGCATTCGCCCCGTGACGTTCGTCATGCTTGTGCGATGGCGCCAGCGCGGCGCAACGCATCGATCTCGCCGTCGGACAGGCCGAGATATTGCGACAGCACCTCGCCATTGTGCTGACCGAGACGCGCGGACGGGACGTAGTCCGGCGCCGCGGTATCGTGCAGCACCAGCGGACTGCGATGAACGAGGATGTCGCCGTATTCGGGATGCGCGATCTCGCGCAGCATGCCGCGGACGTGGAGATGCTTGTCTTCGATCACCTCGCGCAGGTCGCGAACCGCGGCGCAAGGCACCCGGTTGACGCGGCAGAGCTCGGTGATCTCGTCGCGCGTGAGCTGCGAAGACCAGTCGGACACGATCTGGTCGGTCAGGTCGATGTGCTTCAAACGGTCAAGCACCGTCTTGAAGCGCGCGTCGTCGGCCAGTTCCGGCTGCCCCATCGCGCGCGTCAGTCCGGTCCAGTGGGACTCGTTGACGCTGATGATGGCGACATAGCCGTCGGATGCGGGATAGACGTTATAGGGTGCCTCCGCGAGCCCGCCGTGACGGTTGCCGGTACGCGGGGCGGCGGCCTTGCGGTTGAAGACATCAGCGAGGTTCGAAGCCATTGCCGGATAGACGGCCTCGACCATCGCGATCTCGACCAGGCGGCCGCGGCCGCTCTTCTCCCGGTCGTAGAGCGCGGTGAGGATGCCAGCGTAAAGATGCACGCCGCTGATGAAGTCGGTGATGGCTGGCCCCGCCTTGACCGGGGGACCATCGGCAAAGCCTGTCACGCTCATGATGCCGGACACGGCCTGGATGGTCAGGTCCATCGCCAGATTGTCCCGGCTGGGACCCGACAGGCCGTAGCCAGAGGCCGAGCCGTAGATCAGCCGCGGATTGACGGCGCTGAGCGCGGCATAGCCGACGCCCAGCCGATCCAGCACCCCCGGGGCATAATTCTCGATCAGCACGTCAGCCTTGGAGGCGAGCTCCTTCAGGACTCTGGCTCCGTCCGGCGACTTCAGGTTCAGGCTGATGTTGCGCTTGTTGGCGTTGAGCATAGCGAACGGTACGGCGTTGCCCTTGCTGATGCGGGCGCGATGACGCACCGGCTCACCGTTTGGCGGCTCCACCTTGATGACGGTCGCGCCGGCCTGCGCCATCAGGAAGCCGGCATACGGACCCTGATAAACCTGGCCGAGGTCGATGACGATCACGCCTTCGAGCGGCAGCTTCTTGCTGTTGTCCAAGGTACCCTCGGTTCTGTCAGAAGTTGTAGAGACGCGCAGGATTGGCGATCAGGATCTTTCGGCGAGTGGCTTCGTCGGGGACGCATTCGTGCAGCAGACGAAGCAGATCCTGAAGATCTGGCATCGTCTCGGCGCTGTGGCCGACATGGGGCCAATCGCTGCCCCACACGACCTGATCGGGCGCAGCCTGAACGATGGCGCGCATGAAAGGTGCCGTGTCCGCATAGGGACGGCCGATACGCGTGTTGCGGTCCGCGCCCGAGATCTTGGTCCAGTAACGGCCGGTCTTCAGCCGATCGGTGAAGGCACGGAAATCCGGATGATCGTGGCCCTTGTCGGCCATGGTCCGCGACATGTGATCGATCACGTAGTTCAGCGGCAGCTTCTCGAGCTCGGTTGCGGCGGCCGCCAGATCCGAACTCTCGATCCAGAGCTGAGCATGCCAGCCTCGCTCCGCGATGCGAGGGGCGAGCTTGACCAGATCGTCGTAGCTGGTGCCGAGTGTCGAGACCGGTTTGCCGTCCTGCCGGATCATGGTGACGCGCACCGCCCTGAAACCGGCGTCGGTGAGTTCATCGAGCCGGTGATCCGAAACGTCGGGCCGCAGGATTGCGACGGCACGAAGCCTGTCGGGATAGCGATGCAGCGCGTCGTAGGTGACGGCGTTGTCTTCGCCCGATCCCACGGCGTGAACGATGACCCCACGCGTGATACCGAGCTCATCCCAGATGGCGAAGGCGTCTTCGATCGTGAATGGTTTTGCAGCGGTAAAGCGACCTTCGTTTCCGGGCGGAAACCGATCGAAGGGGCCGTAGATGTGAAAATGACAATCGCAGCTGCCTTCAGGCAATCGATAATCCATGCCGCAAATCCCTGTTCAGTTTTGAGAAGGTGTTACCGCCGCTGCGCACAGTGGCCTGGCCAGTGTCGCCGTCGTGAAACGAGATGAGTGATCTCAAGGAGAATGGTCGCGGGGAGCTTCGACGTGGCGACGAGGAGCTGGTGCACGACCTGTCGAGATCAGTTGATCGCAGCAGAAAAATTCATTCCCGGCTCCATGACGTCTCCCTGCAGCGCGCCCACCTGTGGTGGGACGTCTTGTTTTTTGAGCGGCCACGACGCCGCGGCCTATCGGCCTGAAAGAACACTAGGAGCGGCGCGGCCTGGAGTCCATCTATTACAGATATGTAGTTCTATTTACATATATATGGAAAACAGGTTTGCGAATGAAGCCGAATGGCTCTAGTTTGCGGCTTCGCGCAGGCGGCCCTTTGAGTATATCGAGGTATTGGTCCGCGCCCCGGAATTTACTTCCACCTACGTGTAAATGATGGATTCCAGCATCAAGTCGGCCAAGCGGATCTTCGAAGTTCTCGAATACTTTGAGGATGTGAAGCGTCCGATTTCCCTGAAGGAAGTCGCGACGAAGTGCGGCTATCCGACGTCAAGTGCCGCGGCCTTGCTGAAGAGCATGGCGATGCTGGGATATCTGTTCTACGACAGCTACAATCGCACCTACATGCCGACGATGCGCATCGCGCAGATGGGCCGATGGCTGGACACCGGGCTCTTCGGCGACAGCGCCATCCTTGCGCTCGTCGATTTCGTCCATGGGAGACTCGACGAGCTCGTCAGCATCAGCACACAGTCCGATCTGCATGCACAATACATTCACGCCCTGCAAACCAGCAAGCGCCTGCGCTTCGAAGTGAAGCCAGGGGATGTCAGGCCGCTTGCGATCAGCGGAATCGGACGCACGCTGCTCAGTGGTCATACTGACGTCGAGATTGAAAGGCTCCTGCGTCGCATCAACGCCGTTTGCCCGCGGGAGGAGCACTTCGAACTGAACGCGTTGATGAAGATCGTTAACGGCATCCGGCGCGACGGCTACATGTTCTCAAAACACATCATCGTTCAGGATGCCGGCGTGATCGCAGTCCTGTTGCCAAAGCGTGACTTCGGACGCAACCTCGTCCTCGGCGTCGGCGGGCCGGTGTCCCGTCTTGAGGAGCGGCAGGACGAAATCCTCGCTTGTATCCGCGAAGGCATCGGCCGGTTCCTACCGTGACCTGACCGGTTTGGCAGAGCAAAGGCTTGCTCCATACCCACAGATGAAAGGTCTGTCGGCCTTCACGGCCGATTGCGCTGAGAGGGCATCAAGGAGAGTCTCGCCGTCATTTGCACAGCGAGTCAGCTTTGGAGAGCCGGCTGACGACTGCAGCAAGGGCAGAACGACCCGTTCTCGGCTTGGAGGCGGACCCTTGCTCCGCGCTTGGCCGGAGCAGCGTCGAGCCAGAAGCTTAGGCCAAGGCTTGGCCGAGGGGTAGCAATCAGACGAGGCGTCAGCCGCGCTACGCGATGCGCGTGCTGCGGCTTATTTCCTGTCTGACAATCCAAAGGCAAGGGTGGCAGCACAGCATAGACGATTGCAGCCCGGTCCCCGCCCCGACAGAAGGCGCTCTAGCCTGCTGCACGCGGGAGCATGCCTTTTGCCGTAATCTCCGCCGAAAGCTCTTCGATCGTCTTGCGTTGCTCCATCGCGGCTTTGCGGATCAGCGCAAAGGCGGCCGGCTCGGCGAGTGCGTGCAAATGCATGACCTTGAGGACGGCGGCAAGCACGACGCGACGAGATTTCAAACGGTGCTCCAGCTTGAGAATCTGTTGCTTCAGTTCGCTTGTGCGTTCGCTTCGCTCGAATGCCATGACGAGCGCTGCATAGATGCCTGCCGATCGCAACGGCTTGATCAGGAATGAAGCGGGGTCGAGTTCGAACACCAGTTTCAGGCGGCTCGGGGTCTCTGTGCCGAGCAGCGCGATGACAGGTGATCGCGCCAGGGACGCGCGTTGCGCCGGTTGCAGCAAAGGCAGGAACTCGTCGTCGATCAGCGACAGATCCGGTGTGAAGCCGACGGGCTCAGCCGGCGTCCACGCGACGCCCTCGATCCCGAGACGCTCGAACTGGCGCCGCACGATAGTCGCGTCGCGCTCGTCCTTGATTGCAACGAGTGCCTTGCGTCCGCGCAGCGAAAACGAAGACGGTCTGCTCATTTCACAACCCGCAAATGCGGCGCATTTGGCAAGACGCCCGCCGAGGCTTCCCTCAAGGGGCTGACGGCCACGTCGAGCTGCGTCAGGTAAGGATCAGGCTTAACAGGCGCGTCGGCTTCCCAGAAGATATCAAACTGTCCTTGCGGATTGGATACGGCAAGCCGCGGTGTAAGGACGCAATGATTGTTGCCGCCGTCGATCCACACCGGTCCTTGCGGCGAATTGTAGCGATACCCGGCCGCTGCGCGCCGCACCTCCGCTATGTCGGACGTGCCCGCGCGCTGCAGCGCGCGCGCCAGCAGATAGACTGCGACATAGGCGGATTGCCCGTCGACGGAGGGACTGCTCTCCTCGCCATAGCGCGCCTTCCAGCGCGCGACGAAGGCACGATTCTCGGGCAGGCGGATGCTCTCGAAATATGCCGACGACGTGATGCAGCCGGCCGACGCCGGCCCGACGATCGCCAGTTCCGGCTCGCAGAGGCTGCAGCTCAGCATGGGAATCTGCAGCCCTGCAGCCTTGGTACCTGCGTGAAATGCCCGGATGAAATCGTAGCTCGAGCTTCCGACCAGCGTATTGAACACGATCGGCGGCTTGCGGCGGACGATCTCCTCGACGATGTGACCGACGGCGCTTTCCCCGAGCTCAAGCAGACGTTCGGCGAGAATATGGCCATCTGCCGCGCTGACCAATTCACGGGTAACGCGATTGGTCTCCCACGTCCACACGTAGTTGGAGCCGACGCAGAAGATCTCCCGCGACAGATTGTCGAGCACGTAGCGGACGAGCGGCAGCACATTGTGATTAGGCGACGCGCCGACATACATCACGTTGTCAGAGCACTCGAAGCCTTCGTAGCGGGCGGGATACCAGAGCAGTCGATCGGTGCGCTCGACGATCGGAAGCACCTGTTTGCGGGAGGCGGAGGTGTAGCAGCCGATGATGTGCTTGACGCCGACATTGCGGATGAGGTCGTCGCACACCGTATGGTATTCGGAAACAATGCCGCGAGGATCGCGAATATGGGGTGCGATCGCGAACTCGAACTCCGCATGGTTGTTGATCTCGTCGACTGCCATCATCGCGCTCTTGAGGATCTCGCGGCCCATTGCCTGATAAGGCCCGGACTGTGAGCAGATGATGCCAACGGGAACAGACGGCTTGGTCATTGACGGCTTTCGATCGCGGAAACGCGGAGATGAAATCATCATCGCCGATGAAAGGGCAAGTGGCTTGCCGCTTTGCTGCGCAGCACTCTCTAAATTTAGGCAGACAGCATCGTTGACAATGCGATGGGCAGTTACTTAGACTTTTCTCATACAGGGCTACCTGTCGAACCTCGCGTGCGCCGAACTGGCCGATGACGTCCAGCTCCTTGCACTAAGTGCTTCGTTCGATCACGGACCCTGAAGCGACAGATCATAGCCGCGGCATTTGAGCCATTCGTCACCTCATTCGGGAGGGACGGGTGGCTTTTTTCGTTTGCCGCCGGGGAAAGCTGGCGATGCGTCCGCATCGCCAGAACGGTGACGCGTGCTCGGGGGAGATCGTGCGTCATGTCGAGCAGAGGATGAAGAGCGATGACGGCAACAGACCTCCACTATCTCGGGCTCGTCGAAGTCGGGCAGAAGATCCAGGCGAAGGCGTTGTCACCGGTCGAAGCCACCAAGGCGATGCTGCAGCGGATCGAGAAGCTCGACGGCCAGCTGAAGAGTTTCGCGTATGTGATGGCTGACTCGGCGCTCGCTGATGCCACTACGGCCGAACAGGAGATCGCTTCCGGAAAAATCAAGGGCGTGCTTCATGGCGTGCCGGTTGCGGTCAAGGATCTCTGCTGGGCCAAGGGTGCACCTGCGGCCCATGGCATGACGATCCACCGCGACTTCCGTCCCACCGAGGACGCAACGGTGGTCGCACGATTGAAGGACGCCGGCGCGATCATCCTCGGCAAGCTGCAGCAGACCGAGGGCGCTTACGCCGATCATCACCCGAAGATCGACCCGCCGAAAAATCCGTGGAACGCGGATCTGTGGCCCGGCGCATCTTCCAGTGGCTCCGGCGTCGCCACCGCCGCGGGCCTCTGCTTCGGTTCGCTCGGCACCGATACTGGCGGGTCGATCCGTTTCCCGTCCGCGGCCAATGGTGTCACCGGGCTCAAGCCGACCTGGGGACGAGTCAGCCGCTACGGCGCATTCGAGCTCGCGGCGACGCTGGACCACATCGGTCCGATGGCGCGAAGCGCGGTCGATTGCGGCGCCATTCTTGGCGTGATCGCGGGGCAGGATCCCAAGGATACGACGTCGGTGCCGCTGACGGTGCCGGATTATCTTGCTGGCCTGACCGGGGATCTGCGCGGCGTGACGATCGGCGTCGATCGACGATGGACCAGCGAGGGCACCGACGCCGATTCAGCCAAAGTGCTGGCCGAGGCTTTGCGGGTGGCGGCTGATCTCGGTGCGAAGATCAAGGAAATTGCGTTCCCCGATCCGGCGGCGGTTATCGATGACTGGTTCCCGCTCTGTGGCATCGAAGTCGCGGTGGCGCACGAGGAGACCTATCCAGCGCGCAAGGACGAGTATGGTCCGGCCCTTGCGGGCCTGCTCGAACTCGGCCGGCAGCAATCCGGCATGGACTATCAGAAGATCGTGCTTCGGCGTGAAGCGTTTCGCGGCGCGGTGCGTCTGCTGTTCGAGACGGTCGATCTCATCGCGGTCCCGGCCCAGGCGTTCGCGGCGCCCACGCTTTCAAAGATGGCGGCGCTCGGCGAGGACGCCTCGCTGATCGGCGGCCTGCTTCGCTTCACGTGCCCTTTCGATATGACGGGAAGTCCGACCGTGACATTGCCCGGCGGCTTCGCGGCGAATGGTGGTCCGGTCGGCTTCCAGTTCGTCGGCCGCCATTTCGACGAGGCTGGCCTCGTTCGCGCAGGTGATGCGTTCCAGCGCGTCACCGACTGGCACAAGCGTCATCCCGCGATTTGAGCCGAGGAGCCGACTACATGTCCGAAGACTGGTTGAAGACATCCATCATGGCCAAGCGCGCTGTCGCCAAAGGCGCGGCGGGCGCAACGCATAGTCTGACGATCGAGCAGCAGGGCGGTTTCCACTACGTTTACGGCCCTTATGCCAAGCCGACGCTGTCGATCGACCCCGGCGAGGTGGTCGTCGTCGAGACCGAAGATGCTTTTGGCGGCGTGCTGACCAAAGAGACTGATAGTCCCACCGCCAAGCTCAACTTCCCTTATCTCAATCCACAATGTGGGCCGATCGCGGTGAAGGGGGCCAAGAAGGGCGATTGCCTTGCGATCTACATCCGCGACGTCGAGACCCGGGGCGAACAACCCGCTGGCACGACCTGCATTATTCCGGAATTCGGCGGACTGGTTGGGACGGGCTCGACCGCGCTGCTCAATCCGCCGCTCCCGGAACGCGTGAAGAAGCTGCATGTCGACAGGAACGGCATTCGCTGGAACGACAAGCTCACGCTGCCCTACGAGCCGTTCATCGGGACCATCGGCGTCTCGCCTGAGATCGAGGCGATCTCCTCGCTGCAGCCGGACTATCACGGCGGCAACATGGATCTGCCCGACGTCGCTCCGGGTGCAATCATCTATTTCCCGGTCCATACCGACGGCGGAATGCTCTACGTCGGTGATTGCCACGCAACGCAAGGCGACGGCGAGCTTTCCGGAGTGGCGCTGGAGCAGCGCGCGACCGTCACGCTGCAGGTCGACCTGATCAAGAACTGGAGCTTTGCCTGGCCCCGGCTTGAGACCGAGGATTTCATCATGACGATCGGAAGCGCGCGTCCTCTCGAGGACGCAGCGCGCATCGCATATCGCGAACTCGTGCGGTGGATGGCGGCCGATTACGGGTTCGACGAGATCGACGCCTACATGCTGCTCAGCCAGGCCGGCCGCATGCGCCTCGGCAACATGGTCGACCCCAAATACACGATGGGTGCGTCGATCCTCAAGAATTACCTCAAGCCATGACATCCAACCGATTCCAATGAGAGGGGACATCACGATGAGTTCGAGACGCAAGTTAAGGATGGTTTTGCTCGGCGCCATGCTTGGCGCGGCGGCATCGACAAGTCTTGCCCAGGCGGCCGAGCCACCGCTGAAGGTCGGCCTGCTCGAGGACGTGTCGGGCGACCTTGCCTTCATGGGCATGCCGAAACTGCACGGCTCACAGCTCGCCGTTGAGGAGATCAACAAGAGCGGCGGTATCCTGGGTCGGCAGATCGAGCTCATCCACCTTGATCCGCAGGGCGACAATGCGCGCTACCAGGAGTTCGGACGCCGGCTGCTCAATCGCGACAAGGTCGACGTGCTCATCGGTGGTATCACCTCGGCCTCGCGCGAAGCTCTGCGTCCGATCGTCAATCGTACCTCGACACCGTACTTCTACACCAACCAGTACGAAGGCGGCGTTTGCGACGCCAGCATGATCAGCATGGGCGCGGTACCCGAGCAGCAATTCTCGACGCTGATTCCCTGGATGGTCGAGAAGTTCGGCAAGAAGGTCTATGTTATCGCCGCCGACTACAACTTCGGTCAGATATCGGCAGAGTGGAACCGCAAGATCATCAAGGATCTCGGCGGCCAGGTCGTCGGCGAGGAGTTCATTCCGCTTGGCGTGTCGCAGTTCGCGCAGACCATCCAGAACATCCAGAAAGCGAAGCCGGACTGGCTGCTCACGATCAATGTCGGCGCCGCCCAGGATTCGTTCTTCGAGCAGGCAGCGGCGGCCAATCTCAACCTGCCGATGGGCTCATCGATCAAGGTCATGCTTGGCTTCGAGCACAAGCGGTTCAAGCCGCCGGCGCTGAACAACATGCATGCGACCGCGAACTGGTTCGAGGAGATAGACACGCCCGAGGCGACCGAATTCAAGAAGCGCTGGCGCGCCAAGTTCCCCGACGAGCTCTACATCAACGACATGGGGTACAACGCCTACAACGCGCTCTACATGTACAAGTCGCTGGTCGAGAAGGCGAAGTCGATCAAGCTCGAAGACATGCGGAAGGTGATCGCGAGCGGCGACGCCTGCATCGACGCTCCCGAAGGCAAGGTCTGCATCGATCCCAAGAGCCAGCACACCTCGCATCGCATGCGGCTGATCTCGGTCGGGCCCAAGCACGAGGTGAAGGTCGAAAAGGACTATGGAACGATCCAGCCTTACTGGCTTGGCGAGATCGGGTGCGATCTGACCAAGAAGAACGACAAGGATCAGTACACGCCGAGCCATCTGCCGAAGAAATCGTGATGCTCGGGCACAGATCTTGCTCGTGTTGAATGTCACGATCTTGAACAAGGCCGGCGCCGCAACGATGCGGCGCCGGGAGCGGCAAGGGGATCAGGATGTCGGCTGAAGTGTTCTCGGTATTCTATCAATTCGCCGACGTGTTTGCGTTCCTCATTCTCTCGGCCGCAGGTCTCGCCATCGTGTTCGGCATGATGGGCGTGATCAACATGGCGCATGGCGAGTTCATCATGTGCGGCGCCTACGTCACCGTTGGCCTCGTGAACCTCGGCGTGCCGCTTGCGCTCGCCCAGATCCTGGCCGCGGTGACCGCGGGCCTTATCGGTGTGATCGTCGAGTTCCTGGTCGTGCGGCGTTTCTATAAGCGGCCGCTGGATTCGCTGCTCGCAACCTGGGGCTTGAGTCTCATCGTGACGCAATCGATGCTCCTGATCGTCGGCTCCGCCGTGCGAGGTATCGGAACGCCCGAGGGAAGTTTTGCGATCGGTGGCTACACGTTTTCGACCTATCGCCTGGTGCTGTTCGGTTGCGCGGTAGCCGTGCTGGTCGGCCTCTACATCATCTTCATGAGGACGCGGTTCGGCGTGATTGCCCGCGCGACAATGCAGAATGCGGCGATGGCCAAGGCGCTTGGCGCGCGCACCGGCAGGATCTATGCAATCAGCTTCGGGATCGGGACCGGCCTCGCCGGGCTTTGTGGGGCGCTGTACGCGCCGACCATGACGCTGATCCCGACCATGGGTGCGACCTTCGTGGTCGAGAGCTTCGTGACCGTCGTCATCGGTGGAGCCAACGTGCTGCTCGGAACGGCGCCGGCGGCCGTGCTCCTGGCGATGATCCGGATGACGCTGAACGCAAGCTACGGTCAGATCATCGGACAGATCGGCATGCTGGTGGCCGTCATCCTGATCATTCGCGTGTTGCCCGAAGGGCTCTCAAGCGTGCTGGTTCGTCGTGGGCGCTAGGGGGAAACATTGATGTTCAAGCTGCTGGAAGGTCCACAGACGCTCGGGCGCGGCAGGATGTTCTGGACCTGCTTCCTCGTTGTGTTGGGGGGAGCGCTGGCTTACCCGCTGTTCGCCGACTCCTACGACGTCGGCAATTTCGCCTACTTCCTGATCTGGATCTTCATGGCGCTCGGCCTCTGCCTGATGTGGGGCTATGGCGGCATGCTCTCGTTCGGCCAGACCTTGTTCTTCGGCATCGCCGGCTACGGATACGGCGTGCTCGCGATCAACATGGGCGGCGGCACCGCGACGATCGCCGCGCTCGTGCTCTCGGTCGCCCTCGCGATGATTGCGGCAGGCATCCTCGGCTACTTCATGATCTGGGGCGGCATCAACGGGATATTCTTCGGCATCGTGACGCTGTCCGCAACGCTGGTGCTGGCCTTCTTCCTCGGCCAGACGGCCGGGCCCGAATGGCATATCGGTCCGGCGCGGCTGAACGGCTTCAATGGCATGAAGGGCATGGACCCGCTGACCGTGGGTGACTTCTACATCGAGGGATCGGCGCTTTACTACGTCCTGGTCGCGCTGATCGTCATTGTATATCTGGCGCTGCGGATGCTGTTGAATTCGGGTGTCGGCAACGTCATCGTGGCGACGCGCGAGAATCCGCAACGCGCGGAGATGCTGGGCTATGATGTCCGTAAATATCAGCTTCTGACCTTCGTGATCGGCAGCGGCCTCGCGGGGTTGAGCGGTGCGCTCTACACGTCGTGGGGGCAGTTCATCACGCCCTCCAGCATCGGCCTCCCTGCGGCTGCGATGCCGATCGTATGGGTGGCGTTCTCCGGACGGAGCGACCTGACGGCGACGCTGGTCGGATCGTTCCTGCTGCTGTTCGGCTTTCAGACCATCACCGTCTACAGCCAGCAGGCCGCGCTCGTGCTGATGGGGGCGCTGCTGCTCGCAACGGTGATGCTGGCGCCGCAGGGCTTTGTTCTCGGCATCGGTAAACTCGTTGCGGACTGGTGGCGCGACCGACGTCGAGGTGACGATGCCGTCGTCACGGAGGCCGGTCGCTTGCAGTCGGAAGAGGCCTGATCGTGGCGCTGGTCGAAGTCAAGGGCGTATCCAAGAGGTTCGGCGGGCTGACCGCCGTCTCCGGGGTCGATCTCACGGTCAATGCGGGCGAGGTCCACTGTCTGATCGGGCCCAACGGCGCCGGCAAGAGCACGCTGTTCAAGCTGATCGTAGGGCTCTATCCGCCGACCGAGGGCAACATCCTGTTCGATACCGTCGACATCACGACCGAGCGTCCCTATGCGCGCGTGCAGCGGGGCATGAGCATCAAGATGCAAGCTCCGAGCGTGTTCAAGGAATTGCCCGTTCGACAGAACATCCAGACGGCGCTCCAGGAACGATTGTCCGGCGCGGAGCGCATCGCCGAGGAGGATCGCCTGCTGACGCTGCTCAACCTCGCACCGGACAGCGGCAAACTCGCCGGTGCGCTGTCGCATGGTCAGCAGCAATGGCTGGAAATCGGGATGGCGCTGGCGCTGAAGCCGCAGCTCCTGCTGCTGGACGAGCCGACGGCCGGCATGTCGCCGGAAGAAACCTACAAGACAGGCGAGCTGATCAAATCGTTCAATGCCGAGGGAATGACGGTGCTCGTCGTCGAGCATGACATGGCCTTCGTACGGCAGGTCGCGCAGCGCGTCACGGTGCTGCATCTCGGCAAGATCTTTGCGCGGGGCAATCTCGAGAGCATCTTGCAGGACGAGAAGGTCGCTGAAATCTATCTCGGTAAGACCCATGCTCACTAAGCCCAATCCCACCGACCGGATCCTGGACGTATCGGAGCTGTGGGCCGGATACGGGGCAACGCCGATCCTGCAGGGGGTTACCATGTCGGTCTCGCGCGGCGAGATTGTCGGCGTGATCGGCCGCAACGGCGTCGGCAAATCGACCCTGATGCGCTGTCTCATCGGCCTGCTACAAACTTGGCGCGGTACGATCAGCTTCATGGAGGAGGACGTCACAGCGCTGGAGGCCGACGCACGGGCGAGGGCGGGTTTCGGCTACATCCCGCAAGGGCGTGACGTATTTCCACAGATGACGGTCGACGAGAATCTTCTGGTCGGCGAACTGATCGGTGGCCCGCGCAGCAAGAAGCTGCCGGAGCTCGTATATGAATACTTTCCACGGCTGAAAGAACGTCGGCGGCAGGCCGCGGGCACCATGTCGGGCGGCGAGCAGCAGCAACTGGCCATAGGCCGCGCGCTGATCGGCAATCCGTCCCTCATGATTCTGGACGAGCCGTCCGAAGGCATCCAGCCGTCGATCGTCCAGCACATCTGCGAGGCGCTGAGGTCGTTCCGGAACGAGCTCGGAACGACCATCATCTTCGTCGAGCAGAACCTGGACACGATCCTCGCGATCGCGGAGCGCTGCTACATCATGGAGAAGGGCAGGATCACGAAGTCGCTGGCCGGCGGCGAGGTCAACGAGGACAACGTCCGCGAACAGCTGCTGCTCTGAAAGGCCGTTTCGGCGTATTCAAGCGTCAATTGGGAGGGAATGAACATGGATCTGGGACTCAAGGGAGCAAAGGTTCTCGTCACTGGTGGCACGAAGGGCATTGGCAGGGCGATCGCCGAGACCTTCGCGGCCGAGGGGGCCAATGTGGGCATTTGCGCGCGCAATCAGGCTGACGTCGACAACGCAGTCACCGCGATCAAGGCGAAGGGCGTCGCTGCATTCGGCAGCTCGGTCGACGTCTCCAATGGACCGGCGCTCAAAGCCTGGGTGGAGGATATGGCCTCCAAGCTGGGCGGCATCGATATTGTCGTCGCCAATGTCAGCGCGCTGTCGATCGGGCAGGACGAGGAGAGCTGGGAGAAGGAGTTCTCGACCGACATGATGGGCACCGTGCGGCTGGTCAATGCAGCAATGCCGTATCTGGAGAAGAGCAAGGCCGCAGCGATCGTCACCATCTCCAGCGTGTCGGGCCGCGAAGTCGACTTCGCCAGCGGCCCCTATGGCACGTTCAAGGCCGCGATCATCCACTACACGCAAGGGCTGGCTTTCCAGCTTGCCGGCAAGGGCATTCGCGCCAACTCGGTCTCGCCGGGCAACACCTACTTTGAGGGCGGGGTCTGGAATCAGATCAAGGACGGCAATCCCGAGCTTTACAAGACCGCGCTCGCGCTTAACCCGACCGGCCGCATGGGTACGCCGCAGGAAATGGCGAACGGTGCGGTATTCCTTGCCAGCAAGGCCGCGAGCTTCATCACGGGGACCAACCTCGTGATCGACGGTGCGCTCACGCGCGGCGTGCAGTTCTAGACGCATCCGGAGCCACGCAGCAACGGGGGCGCGGCACGTGGGGCGAAGCCATTTCCGATAACAACAGGGCTGTCAGATGTCAGCAGATCCAATTCACTATAAGTCGATCACAGAGCTCTCCGGGCTGTTCCGCCGGGGTGAGCTCCTGCCGTCGAAGGTGACCGAGGCCATGCTGGGACGGATTGAGAAGCTCGACGGCAGGTTCCATAGCTATGCACTCGTACTCGCCGATCGCGCCATGGCTCATGCGAAACGCCATGACGCCGAGTTCGCGAAAGGCATCTGGCGGGGGCCGCTGCACGGCGTGCCGATTGGACTAAAGGATCTCTGTTACACCACCTTTGCGCCGACGGCGGGCGGCACCACGATCCACGCCAAGTTTATCCCGTCCTTCAACGCGACGATCGTGGACCGGCTCGAACTCGCCGGCGCCGTCGCGCTCGGCAAGCTGAAGATGACCGAGGGCGCCTACACCAGTCACCATCCGAACGATCAGGCTCCGCTCAATCCTTGGAACATCGAATACTGGGTTGGCTCCTCCTCGAGCGGATCGGGCGTGGCAACGTCGGCGGGGCTCTGCTTCGGTTCGATCGGCAGCGACACCGGCGGCTCTATCCGATTTCCGTCCGCTACCTGCGGGCTGACCGGCATCAAGCCGACCTGGGGACGCGTCAGCCGTCACGGCGTTTTTCCCCTCGCGGACTCGCTCGACCATGTCGGGCCGATGTGCCGAAGCGCGGCGGATGCGGCCGCCATGCTCGGCGCCATCGCGGGCGCCGATGTCAACGATCCCACGGCGCTGCAGGAGCCGGTACCGGACTATCTGACCGGGATTGGCGGCGGCGTTCGCGGCTTGCGGATCGGCGTGGACCGCAGCTACACCCAGGATGGTATCGATCCGCAGGTTGTCGCCGCGCTGCTGGAAGCTGAACGCACGCTTGCGGAGCTCGGCGCAGACATCCGCGAGATCAAGTTCCCCGCATACGAGAAGCTCGTCAGCATGTGGATTCCGATGTGCTCGATCGAGACCGCAGAGGCGCATCTTGAGACCTATCCATCGCGGAAGTCGGAGTACGGCCCCGATCTGGCGCAGCTGATCGAGCAGGGGAGATCCATGAGCGGCGTCGAGATCGCGCAGATCCATCACGAGCGCTTGAAGTTCTGCGGAAGCCTCGCGGCCTTGTTCGGTGAGGTCGATTTGCTGCTCATTCCCACCATGCCCGTGCCGATCCCAACGCTGACCAAGATGGGCGAATACGGCGCCGATCCGACTGTGCTGCTCAGCATCCTTCGCTTCACCGCGGTGTTCGACTTCTCCGGAAGCCCCACCATCACGCTGCCGAATGGCATGGCGTCGGACGGCCTGCCGCTCAGCATGCAATTGGTCGGCCCGCATCTATCGGAGGATGTGCTCGCCCGCGCCGGGCATGCCTTCCAGTCGGTGACGGATTGGCATACCCGGCGCGCGCCGATCGACTGAGGGTTATTCTGGCTCGGCCGCGGGCAAAGCGGCTGCAGCGCCCTTCGTCGCGAAGTCTCAACGCCGACGATTTACAGCCATTCCTCGGGATAGGGCTTTCGAGAGAGCTGCTGCAGTCTTCCGGAGAGCCGAAAGCCGTTCCTCCATCTGCTTGTTCATGATGCGCTCAAGCGGCCCGGTCATGCCGACGGATTGAAGGACTGTGCCATCCGAAAGCGTGACGGGGACCGCAAGTGCCGCAAGTCCTTCGTCGATCTCCCCGATACAAGTGGCGTAGCCCGATCTTCTGACTTTTGCGAACTCCTGGTCAATCCACTTTCGGCTGGTGTGCGAATTGACGGTCGGCTTGGGAAGCTCATTTGAAAGGGCCTCAGCGATCAGCTCCTTGCTCTGAAAGGCCATGATGGCCTTGCCAGTCGCTGCGGCATTCACGGGCATCTCGATTCCCGGCTGAACATATCCGCGCCACCTCACATCGGGCGAATATGAAACGGCTACGAGGACGCGCGACCCAACGAGGCGTGCGAGATAGCAGGTCTCGGAGGTCGCCTCCGTCAAAGCATGAATGTGGGGACCGGCGAGCGACGCGTACCAGCCATCGTCCGCGCTTGCATGAAGCAAACGCGTCAGCCGATCGCCCACGGAATAGGTGCGTCCTGCTTCCGCTTCGACTGCCAGCCCTGATCGAACCAGCCCTTTCAGCAGTCGATGTGCGGTTGTCTTGGGGAGTTCGAGGATCGATGAGACGTCGGCGAGCGTGATCGCGCCGGGGAAGGCGGCAATCACTTCGAGCACGTCGATGTATCGAGCCAGCGGGCCGGGCGAGTTGTCATCCATTTGCATGTGATCCGATCAATCTTTGTGCGACGCAAGCAAAAATGAACGGCTTGACTCCTGGCGAGGCGGCCGTTTACCGTTTCATAATTCGGGATTATGTTCCGAAAAACGGAACGACTGTCAAGCCCTCGTGAAATCCGCTGGGTGCGATGGAGAGATTTTTTCATTCTAGGAGGCGACATGAAGATTACGCGGAAGGCTGGTCTCGGCGTGACGATCGGAGCGGCGATGCTGTCGTTCGTGAGTGTGGCTCAGGCTCAGCAGGGCAGCCCTATCCTGATCGGCGCGACTGTGCCGATGACGGGGCCACTGTCCCTGACCGGCAAACAGTATCAAAACTCCCTTTCCATGGCCGAAGAGGACATCAACAAGGCCGGGGGCATCAACGGTCGCCATATCAAGATCGTGTTCGAGGACACGCAGGCGTCCAACGGAACTGCTGTCAACGCGTTCGTAAAGCTGGCCCAGGAAACCAAGCCAGCATTCTTCTTCCTGTCGAGCTACTCCACGCAGAATCTCGCAACGGCGCCCGAGCTAAGCAAAGTTCAGGTACCGGCGATGTATGCCGGCGGTGCCGACGTCGTGGCCGATAAAGGCAACGAATGGATGTTCCGGATCCGTCCGGCGGACAGCGTTTCGGCCGAAGGAATGGTGAAGGCCGCAGTCGACGTCATCAAGGCAAAGAAGCCCGGAATTCTCTACATCCAGAACGACTTTGGTCAGGGCGGTGCGCAGACTGCCGCCAAGCGCTTCGAGGCCGCCGGGATCGCGGTCGCCGGCATGGAAGCCTATGGCCAGAACGACAAGGACTTCTCCGCGCAGCTCCTCAGTCTCCGCAATAAAGGCGCCGATGCCATTCTGATCTTCAATTATCCGCAGGATGGCGCGCTGGTCCTCCGCCAGGCGAAGCAGCTCGGCTTCAAGATGCCGCTCGTTACGTCCTCTGCTGCGCTGGTGCCCGCGGCGACGCAGCTTCTTTCGCCGTCGGATCTCGAGGGGGTCTGGGGCGTGGTCGATGCCTTCATGGACGTCAGCGTCGGCGGCCGGATGAAGGACTACGTGGAGCGCTTCAAATCGAAATTCGGGGTTGATCCAGATCCCTACGGGCTCGCGTATTATGACGGTGCGATGCTGATGGCGGACGGCATGCGCAAGGCCGGAACCGACCCGAAGGCGCTGCGCGAATGGCTGTCCTCGGTCAAGGGGTGGCAGGGCATTGGCCACGTCTACTCGTATGACAACAAAGGCAATGGGGTTCGCGACCTCGCGGTCGTGAAGGCAAAGCCGGGCACCAAGACCTTGGAACTGGTCCAACCTGTCTCGCTCAACTGATCATTCGAAACGAGTTGGTCTGCGGTCCGACAAGTCGGCCGCAGACCGGGATCGTGCAGGGAACGTCATGGCGGACTTCGTTCAGCTCATCATCAACGGTCTGGCGATCGGTAGCGTCTATGCGCTCGCTGCGATCGGCTTCGTGATCGTTTACTCTGCTACCGGCGTGGTCAATTTCGCCGCCGGTCAGTTTGTAATGTTTGGAACGTTCGCGGGCGTTGCGACGCTCGTCAACGCGCAGCTGCCATGGCCCTTCGCCTATGGTGCGGCGCTCCTCATCATGGCGCTGTTCGGGGCCCTGTTCTTTGTCTCGGTTTATCTGCCTCTGCGGCGCGGTTCGATAGTGACCATCATCATCGGGACCGTTGCCGTCAGCATCACGATGCAGAACGCCGCCTTGCTATCCTTTGGATCATGGCCATTCCGGCTGCCATCTCCCGTCGAGGACAGCGCGGTTTCGCTTGGGGGTGCGATCATTTCCCTGCATGCCCTGGCGGTGGTCGCGGTGACCGCGGTGATGGTGGCCGGGCTATGGCTTCTTTTCAATCGTACTTCGGTTGGCGTGGGCATGCGAGCCGTAGCGCAGGATGTACAGGCTGCCAGATTGATGGGTCTTAAAGTCAACCGCCTGCTGGCGTTCTCATGGATCCTCGCCGCGGTACTCGCGGGCGTCGCGGGATTGATGCTCGGCCCGATGTGGTTCGCGGACGTCAACATGGGGGATCCGATCGCATTGAAGGCCTTCGCCGCGACCATCATCGGTGGTTTTGGGAGCCTGCCGGGAGCGATCGTGGGCGGCCTTTTCGTCGGCTTGAGTGAGGTCCTCGGCGCATCGTATGTCTCGTCTGCGTACAAGGATCTGATCTCCTTCGGCATAATGATCGCCTTTCTGCTTGTGCGTCCGCAAGGCGTGTTCGGCGAGAAAATTCAGGATCGAGGCTGAGAGGATGGCGATGCGCATTCCCCTGCAGATCGCGACGGCGATCATTGTGCTCGGCGGGATCTCCGGTATGGTCCTGCCGGAATATCATCTTCGCTTGTTGAATCTCTCGCTGATCTCCGCGGTCGCGGTGATTGGGCTCAACTTTGCGTTTGGCTATGCCGGTTTGATCTCGCTTGGCCATGCGGCTTTTGTTGGCATGGGCGGCTATGGCTTGGCCATCCTGACGACCACTTGCGGATGGTCACCGTGGCTCGCTGCGCCAGTAGCGATTGCGGCGACAGCCATTTCTGCCGGCCTGATCGGGTACCCATTGCTTCGCCTGCGCGGGCACTACCTGGCACTGGCGACGCTCGGCCTCAACGTGTCGTTCTATATCGTAACGTCCAATTGGATTGCGATGACAGGGGGGACCAACGGGATCGCGCGGATCCCGGGATTGGCGCTTGGCTCGTTCAGCTTCTCCGGGGAGCACCAGTTCCTGTGGCTTGCGCTTATGGTTCTGGCGCTGATCGCCGCCGCCGCGGCCGCATTGCACAAGTCCCGCCTGGGCCGCGAAATGATAGCTGTGCGCGATGATGAGATCGCGTCCGAGATGACCGGAATCGATACGACGCGGATCAAGATTGAAGCGTTCGTGCTTTCCGCCATCTGCGCTGCCGTTGCCGGGTGCCTGTTTGCCCTGCACATGCGCTTCGTTGCGCCGGAGGATTTCACCTATGCGCACTCGATCACATACCTCGCCATGTTGATCGTCGGCGGCGAAGGCACAATCGTCGGTGCTGTCCTCGGAGCGGTGCTGCTGACGTTTCTGCCGGAATGGTTGCGCTTTCTCGGTACCGCCTACCTCTTCTTCTTCGGCCTGCTGGTGCTTGGGATTCTGGTGTTTCTGCCCACGGGTCTCGTTGGCCTCGGCCAACGCTTGAGCCGTCGGTCAGCTAAAACTCCGCTTCTCGCATCTGCTCGCGCTCCGGAGGCGACGTCATGAACGCCTTGGAAGCACGAGGCATTCACAAGCGCTATGGAGGTCTCGCTGCGTTAGCGGACGTGGATCTGACCGTCAAAAACGGGCAGTTCGTCGCTGTCATCGGGCCTAACGGCGCTGGAAAGTCCACCCTGTTGAACGTTCTGACTGGCCTGGCGATGCCAGATGAAGGGCAGGTGCTTCTCGCCGGGCAGGCGATCACGCGGATGGCCACCAACAAGCGTATTCGTGCCGGCCTCGGCCGTACGTTCCAGCACGGACGGGTATTCGCACGCCTTAGCGTGCTAGAAAACGTGATGACGGGTGCGGCGATACGCGGCCGCCTAAGCGAGTCTGACCTGCGCGACTTCTCGATGGAGATCATCGAGCAAATGGGATTGGCAGACGTGGCGCACGAAGCCATTATGTCGCTCTCGTACGGTCGGCGCCGAATGGTGGAGCTCTCACGTGCGTTGGCGTGCCGGCCGCACGTCCTCCTGCTGGACGAACCGGCGGCCGGCCTCAATTCAGGCGAGGTCGATCAACTAATCGATCGCCTGGCGGAGTTGCGGGCGATGCACGGACTCGCCGTGGTGCTGATCGAACACAATATGGGGATGGTCATGCGGCTCGCCGAGCGCATCTTCGTTCTCAATTTTGGTTGCAAGATCGCCGAGGGAACTCCAGCGGAGATACAAGCAGATCCGGCCGTGCTGTCTGCTTATCTGGGCGAAGGATATGCTCATGCTGTCGTGTAACGATCTCGTGGTCGCGCATGGCGATATCGTGGCGCTGCAGGGAGTGACCCTCCAGGTCGAAGCTGGCGAAACGGTCGCGCTTATCGGTGCCAATGGCGCCGGCAAGACGACCTTGCTCCATGCGATCTCCGGCCTCAACCGAGTTTCGTCGGGAGACATAAGATTCGAGAGACGCTCGATCGCCGGATGGCCCACCGACGCACGCGTTTCCGCTGGCATTGCGCAGGCGCCCGAAGGCCGAAGGATATTTCCTGGATTGTCGGTCGAGGAGAACCTGACCCTTGCGACCGTCAGCTGGCGCCGTTGGAGGCAGTCGATTGCGGCCGATCTCGATCGCGTCTTTGGATTGTTTCCGCGCCTTAAGGAGCGCCGACGACAACTGGGATGGTCATTGTCGGGCGGAGAGCAGCAGATGCTGGCGATCGGACGTGCTCTGATGGCCCGCCCCAAGTTGCTGTTGCTCGACGAGCCATCGCTCGGCTTGGCGCCGCGGCTTGCCGAAGAGGTTTACGAACAGGTCAGGTGCATTGGCGAGACCGGTCTGACCATTCTGGTAGTGGAGCAAAATACGGTACTCGCGCTCTCGGTCGCCGATCGTGCCTATGTGCTGGAGACAGGGCGCATTGTGCTGGAAGGACCGGCAGACGAACTCAAGCACAATGCGCGCGTTCGCGAAGCTTATCTGGGGCGCTGAACCCAGGATCAAGGAGGCAAGATGTATCCCGCCAATCATTCTCAATCGCGAGATCTCTATCAACGAGCGCTCAAGAGCCTGCCGGGTGGCAATACGCGAACCACCGTCTATATGAAGCCGTTCCCGATCTACGCAGCTTCGGGCGCCGGCTGCCGTGTCCGGGACGTCGATGGCAATGAGTATATCGACTGCATCAACAACTTCACGTCTCTCATCCATGGCCACGCTCATCCCGCATTGATCGAGGCGGCGACCAAGCAACTCGCTCTGGGCTCCGCCTTCGGCATGCCGACGGAGTCCGAAGTCGAACTCGCGGAGTTGCTGGCAGCAAGGCTTCCATCCGTAGATCATGTCCGCTTCTGCAATTCGGGCACCGAGGCGGTAATGATGGCGCTAAAAGCGGCCCGCGCCTACACGGGTCGCCCGAAGATCGCGAAGTGCGAGGGTGCTTATCACGGCTCCTATGACTACGCTGAAGTCAGCCTCGACCCGACACCCGCGGCTTGGGGAGGCAACGCCCCGGTATCGGTAGCCTATGCCAAAGGCACGCCCGACAACGTGCTCGCGGACGTCGTGACCATTCCGTTCAACGACGTCGAAGCGGCCGTGAGCCTGATCCGCGAGCATGGTCCCGAACTCGCTTGTGTACTCGTTGATCCTATGCCGAACCGGGCGGGTCTGGTTCCGGCGGATCGAGCCTACGTGGAAGCGCTCCGTCAGGTCACGCGGGAAGTCGGCGCGCTGCTTGTCTTCGACGAAGTCATCACATTCCGTCTCGGCTATGAGGGCGCACAAGGGCTCTGGGGCATCGATCCGGACCTGACGACGCTCGGCAAGATCATCGGTGGCGGCTTCCCGGTCGGCGCGGTCGCCGGCGGCAAGACGTTCATGGCGGTGTTCGATCCATCTTCCGGCAAACCGGCGCTCCCGCACGGCGGCACCTTCTCGGCCAATCCCGTCACCATGCGCGCCGGTCTTGCCGCCATGATGTTGCTCGATGCAGCAGCCTATTCACGCCTCGATCGGATCGGCACTGCGGTACGCGACGGCATCAATGCGGCCTTCCGCAAGACTGGCGTTGCCGGGACCGCAGTCGGATTGGGCTCGCTCCTCAAGGTTCATTTCACCGACCGCAACGTCCGGGATTATCGTTCGGCTTACTCGAGCGAGGTGGAAGCGAAGCGCCAGGCCGTTTTCACCGCCGGGTTGCTCAATCGCGGGATTTTCGTCGCGAGCTATGGCCTGATGGCGCTGTCGTTGCCGATGACCGATGCTGACGTCGATACGATTGTGAAGGCGGCCGCGGAGTCCTTGGAGGAGGTCGCCGCGTTCGGCTGATCAAGCTCCCTGTAGCGCGAACTGTTCCGACTGGCGCCCGCTTGACATCGGATTGAGATTTTAATTTCTACCAGCAGGCTTGCGATGACCTCAAAGATCGACCCCATCACCCGCTCCGTTGTCCAGCATCGTCTAAGTTCGATCGTGAACGAAATGGGCGAAGCGATGCTGCGTACATCTTACTCGCAGATCCTGAACTCCAGCCGTGACTTCTCGCTGGGGATCTGCGACGTGAATGGGCGTTTGATTGCGCAGGCGGACCATATTCCGGTTCATGTCGGCGCGCTGTCCTGGGCGACGCTTGCGATCGAGGAGCGCTTCAAGGACATCAAGCCAGGCGACGTTCTGCTGCTCAACGATCCCTACCATGGTGGCAGTCACTTGCCCGATCTGACCGCGTTCGTGCCAATCTTCGATGGGGAACGGAGGCTGTACTGGACCATCGTGCGTGCACACCAGAGCGATATCGGCGGGGCGACCCACGGCGGCTACAATCCGGGCGCGACCGACATTTGGCAGGAAGGATTGCGGGTACCGCCGATCCGGCTTTATGAAGCGGGCAGACTTCGTGACGACCTGCTCGACATGCTGGCACTCAACGTGCGGAATTCTCGAGATTTCCGCGGTGATCTTGCTGCGATGATTGGTGCGGCGCACCTCGGCGAACGCCGTGTCAGGCGGCTGCTCGACGAGTTTGGTGGACAGGTCGTCGAGGCCGCCGTCGAAGCAATTCTCGATGCTGCCGAACAACAGACGCGGGCAGTCCTAGCGACATGGCAGGACGGTACGTTCTATGGAGAAGCGTATCTCGACGATGATGGTCATGGTCGAAGCGATATCAGAATCGCCGCGAAGGTGACCAAGAAGGGATCTGACATCGAGATTGATCTTTCGGAGTCGGACCCTCAGTCGACGAGCTTTGTCAATTCGTCGCACGCCAATATGCAGGCTGCGGTCGTCATGGCTTTTGCCTATCTCATCGATGCGGATATTCCCAAGAACGCCGGCGCACTTCGGCCGCTGAAGGTCGTTGCCAAACAGGGCACGATCGTATGGGCAGATCCCGGCCGGCCGGTCACGATGTGCACCAGCCATCCTTCGAATGAAATTGTGGAGGCTATCGTCAAGGCACTTTCCCAGTCGTGTCCGGATCGTGCGATGGCCGGGTGGAGCCGCAGATTCCGCATCGCCATCCAGGGTGAGAATCCGCGGACAGGGCGCAATTTTATCTGGCATTTGTTCCAGGCCAGGCCCGGAGGAGGGGCGTCGTCGGCGGGCGATGGTTGGTCATCGATTGGTGAATGGCATACGGTCGGGGGTATCAAATTCGGCAGCATCGAGGTCGATGAAGCCCGCTTTCCGCTCTATTTCCGGCATCACGAATTTCGTCCGGACTCCGGCGGAGACGGCAAGTTTCGCGGCGGCCTGGGCGTGTCGTTGGATCTCGTCGTGGAAACGGCGAAGCCTGCGCGAGCGAACACCGCAGGCGAGGGCACGAAGCATGGCGCATGCGGGATGCTCGGCGGCAGTGATGGCCTTCCCCATCAGTACACTCTCGTGTCGCAGGGCCGCGCGCCGCGGGTGCTGCGCACGAAGGAGGTCGGCATCGAAGTCCTTCCCGGCGACTGCTTCGAGGTGCGCTCCTCAGGCGGCGGAGGATGGGGCCCCCCTGGTCAACGGTCTGCTGAAGCGCGCGAAGGCGACTTGATGCAGGGCCTGACGACAAAGCTCACGACGATTTAATGGATAGCCTGAAGATGTTTACCATCGGAATCGATGTTGGCGGAACGTACACTGACCTCGTCGCGGTCGATCGCGACGGCAACACCGTGTTCGCAAAATCGCCGACAACGCCGGCGGACCAGTCTGTAGGCGTCATGAATGGACTTGAGGAACTCGCAAGCCGGCTGAAGATGCCACGAGCGGAGATGCTCGCCAGGACGGACCGCCTGGTGCACGGGACAACAGTGGCGACGAACGCATTGCTCGAGCGGAAGGGGGCAAAGGTCGCGCTACTCACGACGGAAGGCCATCGAGACGTCATCGAAATGCGCGAGGGTCTGAAGGAAGATCGCTACAACCTCCGCATCCCACCTCCGGCCCCCCTGGTTCCGCGCCAACTACGCTTCGGTGTACGTGAGCGCGTCAGGCCGAACGGCGAGGTGCTGATTCCACTCGATCAAGACTCCCTCGGTAAGGCGATCTCGGCGATCCGCGCCGCCGGAGCAAGCTCCGTGGCCGTGTGCTTCCTGCACGCCTACCGCAATCCAGCGCACGAGATTGCGACCGTCGAACGACTGAAACGCGAGCTTCCAGAGCTCAACGTCTCTCGGTCGAGCGATGTGTTGCCGCAGATCAAGGAGTATGAACGCGCTTCAACAACGATCGTGAACGCTTACGTTGCTCCGCTGGTGCGGCGCTATCTGACCAATCTGGAAGCCCGGCTGAGGGACGCGGGCCTGACCAGCAGCCTTTTTGTTATCCTTTCGCATGGCGGGATGGCCCCGCTTGAGGAAGCCGCGCGGCTCGCTGCAGGCACCGTACTTTCCGGCCCCGCGGGTGGTATCTCGGGATCCCGGCGCTGTGCGGAACAGCTCGGAATTCCCAACCTTGTCCCTTTCGACATGGGAGGAACCAGCACGGACATCTCGCTGATTACTGATGGTCGCGCGTCGCTGTCCGCTGAGGGAGGGCTCGCCGGTCAACGTATCGCGCTAAGGAGTCTCGATATCGCGAGCATCGCCGCCGGTGGAGGGTCGATTGCTACTCTAGATGCGGGTGGTACGCTCCGCGTCGGGCCAGAGAGCGCTGGGTCGGTGCCAGGGCCGGCTTGCTACGGCAACGGTGGTGTTGAACCGACGGTTACCGATGCCAATGTCATTCTCGGATATCTGGACGCGTCTGCGTTCATGGGCGGAAAGCGGCCGCTCGATCGTGCAGCCGCAGAAGCGGCAGTGGATCGTATTGCGAAAGCGCTGGAGCTGTCGCGGGACGATGCAGCGGCTGGAATCTATCGAATGGTCAATCTGCGCATGGCGGACGGTATCCGTCTGATGACCCTGCGTCGCGGTGTCGACCCGCGACGCTTCGCGCTGCTTAGCTTTGGTGGCGCTGCCGGCCTGCACGCGGCCGAAGTTGCGCGGGAACTTGAAATCAAGCGCATTATCGTGCCGACGGCGGCGTCAGTCCTGTCCGCCTGGGGCATGTTGACCAGCGATCTGCGGTACGAGGTGAGCCATACGCATTACAGCGCCGGCCAACGGATTACGGCCCAGGAGGTCAGGGCCATCTTCGCCAACCTGGAAAGAGAGGCGACGGGTCGCCTGAAGTCGTGGTTTGGCGGCGATGTGGCAATCGAACGTTCCGCCGAGATGCGGTACGGCGAGCAGATCTTCCAGATTGATGTCCCGCTAAACAATCTTGATTGGGCGTCGGACGACATCGTCGATCGGATAGAGGATCAGTTCCATCGTCGCCACGAAGAGCTATACACCTACTCGTCCCCGGATCAGGAAGTGGTGTTCGTCAATGCGCGGGTTTCTGCCCTAGGCGCTGTCCCGAGCGTCGGACAAGTCGCGCGTGGGCAGGAGACCGAAGCGCCTTGCAAACCAAGAGAACGTCGAAAGGCGTTCTTCGGCCAATGGCGAGAAGTTGATGTTTTCGCCGCCGATCAGCTTCGTCCGGGGAACAGGATCGAAGGTCCAGCAATTGTGGAAGCGGAAACGACGACAGTCGTCATCGGCGAGGGCGATCAAATCGAGGTAAACGATCTGGGCTGGCTCGACATCAGGCTCAGGTGACTGAATGACGAGTCTGCTCAGGCTTCGAGACCGCTACTTCCGCTCTGGGACTTGGGTGTATGGAATCGGACGGGTCAGAAGCGACCGTGGTCGACGATCATTGCAGGCCGCCGATTTCTTTGCGCCGGTGGTCCAAGTAGGGGAACTGTGGTTATAGCGACGCGCGTCGGCGCTTTGGGCGCGCTTTACCACCTTCGAATGGCTCGGATGGCTGCAATCAGGTTCGGTCTCCCGACGGTCGGCTCGGACCGCTAGCGTCGCGGCTGCCGCCGCATTATGTCGCCGTCGATCCGGAGCGCGATACGCCGGGGATCCTGAAAGGGTCTCCCTGGAACGCGGCTATGCGCATTGTACCTGGCCTGACCGGCTCGCGCGAGAACATCGGGATATTCAGCCAGTGCCGGACGGCGGCGAGAGAACACCGCCCGTGAGCGCTCTTCGGGATCGGGTCCGCTGCGCGAACCTCTCCAGATCGTCGGCCGAACCGGAATTGATTCAACCGGTTTACCCGCGGACTGCATCCCTGCAAGTCCTCCTTGGTAGCCGACGCCGGCATCCGACGCCGCCGGACGGGCAGCCGGCCCGATGATCCAATCGGCCAACCAGATTGGCCTACGGCGCCATAACGGCCGCGAGACAGGGGTCTTAGGCTCGCTTCACTGAGCAAAGGTTGGAGATCGCAGTGGATTTTGAACTTTCTAGGGAGCAGCAAGATATCAAGGCGCGTGCCGCCGCGTTCGTGGACGAGGTGTGCCGGCCACTGGAGGATCGATGGGGAACGGACGACTACGCCGTTCCCCACGACATCTTCATGGACGTGGTGCGCAAGTTTCGCGAGTACGGGTTCAGGGGCATCGCAGTCCCGAAGGAGGCCGGCGGCCAAGGGCTCGGGACCATCGCGAAGTGCCTGGTTTATGAGGAAATCGTCAGATCGCCCGTCATGCACGGCCTGCTTGCGACCTGGTCGGGATTCCTCGATCCACATCCCGCACTGTACGTCGCCCCTGAATGGCAGCGAGAGGCCTACCTCTACCCGATCCTCAAGGAAGACAAGTTCTATCACATCAACATCTCGGAGCCGGGAGCAGGTTCGGACGCGGCCGGTATCCAGACGACGGCCGTTCGCGTAGGCGACAGCTATGTCATCAACGGCATCAAGCGTTGGGCGCCGCCGCCGAACCATCCGGGCATCACGCCGAAATATCTCCTGTGCTACGCGGTAACCGACCCCGGGAAGGGGTACGAGGGGATCAGCCTCTTCCTCGTCGACTATCCCAACCCCGGCGTCTCCGTGCTGCGTGAATACGAGACCATGGCGCCAGGCACGTATCTGGGGAGAAGCTGCGACTACCAGTACAAGGATTGCGTGGTGCCGGCGAGGAACATGCTCGGTCAGGAAGGCATGGGATTCCGCTACATGATGGACCAGCTCAATCGCAACCGCACGGTGATCGGCGCGCGACTGACCGGTACGGCTCGCTGGGCGCAGGGCGAGGCGGCGAAACGGGCGCGCGAGCGCGAGACCTTCGGCAAGCCGCTTGCCGAGCGGCAGGCCATTCAATGGATGCTCGCCGAATCCGAGATGGATCTCGAGCAGTCGCGCCTGATGGTCTACAAGACAGCCTGGATGCTCGATCGCGGCATGGATGCGCGCAAGGAGGCGGCCATGGTCAAGTGCTTTGCGCCGCTGGCCGCCTGCAGGGTGATCGACCGGGCCATCCAGATCCATGGTGGGCTCGGGGTGCTCAGGGAGAACCGCTTCGGTCAGCTCTACTTCCAGAGCCGGATCGCCCAGGTAGCGGAGGGCACGACCGAGGTGATGAAGATGACGATCGCGCGAGAAGTTCTGCGCGCAACGGATTAGCGCTGATATCCGGCTAGAAGATGCACGCCCGGCTCGACCGGGCGTCGCTCTGCTTCGCCGCTATTTCTCCGCGTCGATCACTTCGCCGATGGGCTTCCATCGTGTTCCATCGAATTGCATGAGCTGTTCCTGGCTCATCGGCGTGTAACGGGTCGCGCTGGTATTGAGCTTGATGCCGGGGAGCATCATCGGAAGCTCGAGGTCCTTGATGCTCGCCGCCTGCTTCATCAGGTTCTCGCGGGTGAGATCGTCGCCGCAGTTCTTCAATACGTGGACTAACGTCTGAGCCGTGGCATAACCAAACACGTGATAGGTCTCGGACGGATTGGCGTCGGGCATGTACTGCTTCATGAAGGCCAGATAGTCCTTCATGCCGGCAT
The DNA here is from genome assembly GCF_001424605.1 of Bradyrhizobium sp. Leaf396. Taxonomy (NCBI): domain Bacteria; kingdom Pseudomonadati; phylum Pseudomonadota; class Alphaproteobacteria; order Hyphomicrobiales; family Nitrobacteraceae; genus Bradyrhizobium; species Bradyrhizobium sp. Leaf396. Next base: position 37,150 of record NZ_LMQJ01000066.1, on the reverse strand, counting down.
CATCAGCCCAGGCGGGATCGTTCGGATCCTTGCGGAAGGCGACCGTGATCACTCCCTTCGAGTTCTCGAGCCCCGCCGGCACCAGCGTGCTCGAGATCGAACCGGCAGCGTCGCTGAGCAGGTGCAGTGCCTCCCATTTCGTTTCGGCCATCTTCTTGATGGCCTGGGCGGTGAATTTCGGCGTCGAGATGTCGAGGAATACGTCCGCTCCGGCAGCCTTCAAAGTCAGGACTTGAGAGTCGACGGTCGGCTCGGAGATCTCATAGCTAAGCTCCTTGACGATCATCGAGGCAGCCTTGTCACCGAGCCCGTCGCGAAACCCCTTGGCATAGTCTCGCCCGAAATCATCATTCTGGTACAACACGGCGATCTTCGCGTTGGGGCGCTCCTTCAGAACATATTTGGCATAGATCACGCCCTTGGCGTGATTGTTGGGCTGCCAGCCCATCGACCACGGATAGTTTGCGGGCTCGGAGACGCGATTGGCGCCGGTGCCGAGAAACAGGCCCGGGACTTTCTTGGCGTTGAGATATTTCTGGATGGCGAAGTTGGTCGGCGAGCCGAAGGTCCCGACGATCGCCAGGACTTCATCGCTCTTCACCAGCCGGCGCGTCTGTTCGACGGCCTTCGGGGGACTGTAGCTATCGTCGAGCGAAATCAGGTTGATCTTGCGGCCATTGACGCCGCCTTCGTCATTCACCTTGCGGAAATAGGCTGTCATGGCGCGGCCGATGGCCGCAAAGCTGGAGGCCGGGCCGCTATAGGGCATGGTTTGACCGATCTTGACCTCGCTCTCGGTGACGCCTGGTCCTTGTTTGCCGCTCTCGGCACATGCGATCGGGGAGAGGACGGCGCATGCCATTGCGCAGGTCGCGGCGATGAGCTTATTCATGCTCCATTCCTTGTCTGGTTGGTCGAGGGGTATCAGGCGGGCTGCAGGTAGCGCTGCTTCAGCACATGCTTGAATAGCTTCCCATTCTCCTGCCGCGGCAGTTCGAGCTCGAAGTCGATCGAGCGCGGACATTTCACGTGCGAGAGCTCCGCCCGGCAGAACGCAATCAGATCCTGTGCGAGCGCGGGCGAGGCCTGCGACGGATTCTTGAGCTGGACGACTGCCTTGACCTCTTCGCCATATTCCGGGTTCGGAATCCCGAATACCGCTACGTCGGCGACCTGCGGGTGCAAGGCCAGGCGGTGCTCGATCTCGGCGGGGTAGATATTGACACCGCCGGAAATGATCATGTGCGATCGACGGTCGGTAAGATAGAGATAGCCTTCTTCGTCGACATAGCCGACATCGCCGATGGTCGACCAACCCAGCGCGTTGCGGGATCGCGCGGTCTTCTCGGGATCGTTGTGATAGACGAATTGCGGGCCGTCAAAATAGACGTCGCCGATCTGGCCAGGTCCGAGCTCGTTCTGCGCCTCGTCGAGAATGTGGATGGTGCCGACGCAGGCGCGACCGACCGAGCCGCGATGAGCGAGCCATTCTGCAGTCGAGATACAGGTGGCGCCATTGCGCTCTGAGCCTGCATAGTATTCCCACACGATAGGCCCCCACCATTCGATCATCTGCTCCTTCAGAACTGGCGGGCAGGGTGCGGCGGCATGGATGGCGCAGCGATGCGATGACAGATCGTAGCGGGCGCGTATCTCGGCGGACAGCGCCAGCAAACGGAAGAACATCGTGGGGACCCATTGGCTGTGGGTGACGCGGTAGCGCGCGATGGCGGCAAGCGCCGGCTCGGCCGCGAACTTCGTCATGATGACGGCGGTCCCGCCGCTTTCCAGCGTGCGCATGGTGAAGCGCAGCGGCGCGCCGTGATACAGGGGTGCGGGCGAAAGATACACGGTGTCCTGCGCAAAGTTGAAATTGCTGCGGACCCAGTCGCCGGAGGCCTGGGCCTGCCGGACGCTAGAGAACAGCGGCTGCTTGATGCCTTTCGGCTTCCCGGTCGTGCCGGAGGAGTAGAAGAAGTCCTTGCCCACGGGACCGTCTCCGATTTCGATCATGCGGTCGAAACGCGAGAGCTCGGCGGCATAATCGAAGCTGCCGTCATCGGAGCCGCCGATCACGAAGATGGCGCACCGGTTAGTATTGTTGGCCTTGAGCGCGCGCACGGTGTCGGCGAAGCGCGCTGCGACAAAGAATATCTTCGCGCCGCTGTCCCGGACGATGTAGGCGGCCTCGTCGGGCTGCAGATGGGTGCTGACGGGCGTGTAATAGACGCCGTGCCGCCGAGCGCCCCAGAGAAGCTCGAAATAGGTGAGGTCGTTGTCGAGCATGATGGCGACGCCATCGCCGACGGTAAGGCCCATCCAGACGAGGATCTGGGTCACACCGTTCGCTCGCCGGTCGAGTTCGCCATAGGTGAGGATGTCCTTCGAGAAGGCGACGCGCGCTGCGATTTTCTCAGGATGACGCTCGGCCCATTGACGCAAGATCGGCATTTCTTCCCCGCTGACGCCACGTCGGTGGCCCATTGGCGGGTAGTATCAGGTCAATGGCGCGGCCGTTGAAATGACCAAGCATGCCAATCGGGTTGGCGGAATCCTACCGCGCGTCCGCCGCGGCGGCGTGACGCTCGCGGAATTCGCCCGGTGTCAGCCCTGTCCACCGCCGGAATGCACGGTGAAACGTGCTGAGCTCCGAGAACCCCAGCGACAGCGCAATCTCCTCGAGCGGCAGGCGGGATTTCTTGAGCATATGTGTCGCAATGTCGCGCCTGACGCGATCCTTGAGCTCCTGGAAGCCGCACTGCTCCTCCTCGATCAGGCGACGGCGCAGGGTCTGCGGCGAGACGGCGAGCGTCTCCGCGACGTCCTCGAGCGACATGGGACGTTTGAGGTTGCGGCGCAGAATGGCGCGAACGCGTTCGGCAACGCTGCTGTCGTCCCTGTAGCGCACGAGCAGCGCGTTCGGCATGGAGGCTAGAAACCGCCGCAGCCGTTCTTCGTCGGGCATGATCGGCAGATGGAGCAACTCGGCGTCGAAGCGAATTTCGGTGCGCGGCTGATCGAACAGCATGGGAGCCCGGTAGAAAGGCTCGAGCTCGGAGCTGAAGGGCTCCTCCGAGAAGACGTAATGCACGGTGATCAGGGGCAGACGACGGCCCACAAGCCAGCACATGAGGCCGTAGGTGAACAACAGGATGGCGCCATTGACCATTCGCCGGCGGTTCGGCTGGTCGATCCTGTCGGTCACGTAGACCGAGGCGTCGTGCTCGCCTTCGGCGAGTCGAACGGCGAAGTCGTCTACGACGAGATGATAGAACTGGCAACCTATCCTGATGGCCTCGCGCAGGTTGGTGCAGCGGATGAGCAGGCGGCACATCATGCGAAACGTGCCGGGCTTGATGGGCCTGCTGCACAGCAGCCAGAGTTCGTCACGCGTTTGGCGAGTCAAGGTTGCGATCATGCGCGCGAACTGCTCCTGCGGCAGACGGGTGCCCGGCCTGTCAAGCTGACCGTTCGCGATTCCCGCGCGTCTCAGGAGCCGATTGATGTCGAGCCCGGCCTCCCGCGCACCGCTCAGCACCAGGCCGACATAGCCGGTGTCGATTGCCGAACGCGGCGGCGTTTGAGCTGATCGGCTTCTGGCCTGTGAGGTTCCCGACATGACGCATCATGTTAACGGCCGGATCGCCGTCACGCCAGCATTCCCCTGGCGTCGATGGTCAATGCGTCTGATCGTTTTCGTCATTGCGGCGAGCCAGCTCCGCTTCATTCTCCGCCGCAGGATTCAGCCAAGAGAGACCAGATGCGGGCGTTGATGAGCTGCGAACCGGGCGGACCCGAGGGCCTGCGGCTGCTCGATGTACCAGATCCGGTCCCCGGAGCCGGCCAAGTCCTCGTGGCGGTGAGGGCGTGCGGCGTGAACTACCCGGATGTACTCACCATTCAGGACCGCTACCAGGTCAAGACACCTCGCCCCTTCGCACCGGGCGGCGAAGTCGCTGGCCTCGTGTCAGCGGTGGGACCGGGCGTGACGGCGTTCAGCGTCGGGGATCGCGTTGCCGCCCGTACCGGGACAGGGGGCATGGCAGAGTTGGTCGCCGTTGCCGTCGACCGCTGCATTCCGATTCCGGACGGCATGTCCTTGGCCGACGGCGCGGTCATGCAATTCACATTCGAGACGGCCTACTATGCGCTTCATACCCGCGCCCGGCTTCAAGCAGGCGAGACGGTGCTTGTGCTCGGCGCCGGCGGAGGTGTCGGCATCGCTGCGGTTCAGGTTGCTCGCAATCTCGGAGCCCGCGTGGTCGCCGCAGCGTCGTCGGAAGAGAAGCTTGCCTTCGCCTGTCAGCACGGGGCTGCTGAGGGGGTATCCTATCCGGTGGAGATGCCAAAGCAACGCAGCGAGGTTGCCTTACGTTTGAAGGCTGCAGTCGGTCCGAATGGTGCCGATGTGATCATCGATCCCGTTGGAGGCTGGCTCGCGGAGGCCGCTATCCGAAGTGTCGCAGAAGGCGGACGTTATCTCGTTCTTGGCTTCGCCGCCGGCATTCCGTCGTTGCCGCTCAACCTTCCGCTCCTGAAGAACTGCGACGTGCTGGGTATCAATTGGCGAACATTCACCCTGTCGGAAGATCCGCGGATCGTTGCTAACCGGCGTCAGCTCCAGGACTGGTATGAACAAGGCCTGTTATCGCCAGGAATTACGGCCGAGTTCTCGCTGCGGGAGGGCGGTGAGGCGATCCGGCGTCTTGCCTGCCGACAATCGGTCGGGAAGATTGTCGTAGTCATTTGAGCGATTGACAATTGCTCGACAGAAAAGCTCTCATGACATCTATGATGCCCTCTTCAGCAACGACCAGGTCCTTCTGAGGCGTTCCCGTACAGAAAGCCCCCATCGAATCCGCCACGTAGTTGGTCCACCAATAGAAGGATCTCGGGAGGAACGTCTCAATGAGAAGCACGAACTTGGAATCTTGATTGGATTCGGCAGCGCATCGCGCCACTGCCTGCTACGGACACCGCGGCCGGCAAGATCAAGGGGTGCGTCGTGGTTGATGTGACGGCATCGAATCGCTTCTCGGGGCAGGGTGCGCCGCCGGCCTGTTGGAATAGCCGAGGGCTGCGCCGATGGCCCGGGCTGCCTCCATTACGTGGACCGAGTACTCCTTGATCTGCTTGCGCTTGATGCGGGTGTCGGGGCCGGATACGCCGATCGCCCCGACGAGTTCGCCGGAGCGGCCGAGGATGGCGCAAGCGCAGGCTGCGATGCCCTCGCGCCACTCGCCATGGAGGACGGAGGAGTAACCCTGCGTGCGCGCCAGCTCGATGTCCTCGCGCAGCTCCTCGATCGTCGTTCGCGTCGTTTCCGTATACCGCTTGAGATGCGGCCGGAAGCGTTCCAGATAGTCATCTGGCATATGGGCGAGCATCGCCTTCCCTGTCGCCATGGTGAACGCAGGTGCGCGCATGCCAACGCTCGTATGGGCGCGGATATGGTGAGCGCTCTCGATCTTGTCGACGTAGACGACGTCGGTATCTTCGAGCACGGACAGGTGGATGGTTTCGCCGGTGATCTCGGCAAGCTTCGTCATTGCCGGCCGCGCGATGTTGATGAGATCCATCCGGTGGATGACATGGCTGCCGAGCGCCCAGATCTTGGTCGTGAGCTCGTAGGTGCTGTGCGGGGGAATCTGGCGCACATAGCCCTGGGACTGCAAAGTCATCAGGAGCCGATGCACGTTGCTCTTGGTGAGCTTCAGCTCGCTCGCGAGGTCCGTCACCCCGCGGGGCTGCTCGCTCAGAGCAAGTGCTTCCAGGAGACGCAGCCCCTTGGTGAAAGCCTTATCCATCCACAAGCCAAAATAGAATGATCTTTCACCGCGTCTAGCATGGTCGCGCGATCCGCAACAGCCCGCGTGTGGGATCGGCCCCGATCCTCCTGGATCGGGGCCGATCAGCCTGCCTATTGCGCCAGCAAGGCGTTCAGTTTCTCCTGGCCGTACTCTTCATTGGTGGAGTTTCCGGCCGGCGAGGGTGCGCCCCAATAGTCCGGGCTCCATTCGATTGCCTTCGAGACGTTGTCCGGATTGTTGGCCCAGTAGCGGGCGAGCTTCTTGTCCGTCGCTGCCTCGAACACGACCTGGGAGGGAAGCGCGACCGGGAAGGTCGAGGTGAGCTGCGCTGCGCGCTTGGGATCGAGCCGCCAGGAAAGCAGTTTCAGCGCGTTATCGTAGTTCGGCGCTCCCTTGGGGATCGAGAAGAAATCGTAGTAGACGAAGCCCTGGTTGAAGGTCAGCTCGATCGGGGCGCCCTCCAGGGCGAGCTTGCTCATCGAGCCGGTGTAGGCCATGCACATGTCGGCCTCGCCGTCGAGCAGGAGCTGCGGCGGCTGTGCGGATGTGGTCCACCATTTGGCGATGTGTGGCTTGATTTCCTTGACCTTCTTCAGCGCCCGCTCCATGTCGATCGGGTAGAGCTTGCTCTTCTCCACGCCGTCGGCCATCAGCGCCGCTTCGAATACGAAACGCGGCCAGGCGGGCATGCAGCGCCGTCCGGGAAATTTCTTCACGTCCCAGAAGTCGGCCCACGTGGTCGGTACGTTTGCCCCCTTGTACTTGTCCTTGTTGTAGACGAGGCCGACGCCGATCACCTGCAGTGCCACGCCCTTCTTGCGCTTCAGATTGTCCGGCATCGCCGCCAGCGTCTGTTTCGCCGCGTCGGACAGCTTGGAATAGTCGATATCGGCCAGGCAGCAGTCGCCGAGCAACTTCGTCTCCTGGTCGAAGATGAACGTCAGGTCCCATTGCGCCTTGCCGGCTTCGGCCTGAGCCTTGATGCGGGGGCCGCTGCGGGCCTCCTGGACGGTGACCACCTTGATGCCGGTCTCCTTCTCGAACGGATCGTACATGACCTTGCGCAATGCATCGCCATATCCGCCGCCCGGATCCTGCATGATCACGACGTTGCTCTGCGCTTGAGCCAGGCCCGTCCCCATCGCGATGAACAGGGCCGAAGCCAATACGGAAGCCGTCAATCGCCAGCGTTTCATTCCCAGCATTTTCTCTTTCCTCCAGTTGAAGTTGATCTGTGTCACGTCGCCTTCCGCGACGTGGCGAGAACGGGTCGCGCAAGGACGAGCCCCGCGACCACCAGCAGCACCTCCAGCGTCGAGACCACGGCCAGCACCGGATTGAGCCGATAGTTGATGTCGCCCCACAGCATGAGCGGGAGCGTCTTCAGCTCCGCGCTCGACAGGAACAGCGTCAGCACCAGTTCGTCGAACGAGTGCAGGAAGGCGAAGAATGTCGCTGCAGCCAAGCCCGGCATGATGGCAGGCAGCGTCACCAGGCGGAATACCGTCAGGGACGATGCGCCATGGACGGCGGCGGCCTGTTCGAGCCTGGTATCGACGCCTTGAAGCGATGCGGACAGGATCACCACGACAAGGGGAAGGCCGCCGATCGCATGCGCCGCGGCAAGGCCGAAGACGGAGCCGACCAGATCGAAACGCAGGAACAGGCTGTACAGCGACAGGCCGAGCACGACGGGAGGGACGATGATCGGACTTACGAGAAGCAGCATGATGGCGGATTTGCCGCGAATGCTGCTTCTGACGATGCCGAGGGCGGCCGAGGCGCCCAGCACGATCGCGATGCCGGCTGACATCGCCGCGACGACCAAGGATGTCCAGAATGCCCGCATCCAGTTCGAGTCGGAGAAGAACTGCTCGTACCAGCGGAATGAGAAGCCCGGCGGCGGGAACGTCAGATAGCTTGCGCTGCTGAAGGAAATGATCATCACCACGATGATCGGCAGGATGAGAATGGCAATGACCAATCCGCCCACGAGACGAACGGTCCAAGTTCCGAAGCTCGCCGGCAGCCGCCCGAAAAGCCTCAGAAGCGGCCAGCCGACAAAGTCGGCAGCTGTGGCGCTGAGGCTGCGGCGGCCGACATCGGCTGCGGGGCGGTCAGTGGTTCTTGGTGTTGCCTCGGTCAGCTTGCGGCCACCCCATATGAACTCGAAACCGAGGAAGCGTCCCGCCACCGCGACGACCGCCAGCGTGATCGTCAGCAGCACCACGCCCAATGCCTGCAGGAAGCCTTCCGATGTGACCGAGTCTGCCTGCTGGGTGATATGCATGGCGAACATCTGGTCACCGGGTCCCCCGAGCAGCGTAGGGGTTATGAAGAAGCCGATCGCCGCGACGAAGACCAGCAGGAAGCCGGCGCCCATGCCGGGCAAGGTCAGCGGCAGCAACACGCGCCAGAACGCCGCAATGGGCCCGGCGCCGCTGGCCAGCGCCGCGCGGGTCAGGCTTTGATCAAGGCGCGCCACGCTGGAATAGATCGTCAGCACCATCAGCGGCAGCAGCACGGCGGTCATGCCGAGAAGCACGGTGCCGCGATTGAAGAGCAGCTGCACGGGCTCGCTCAATATGCCGATCGAAACCAGCAGCTTGTTGACCGGCCCGTTGCGGCCGAGCAGGACCATCCAGGCGTAGGTCCGGATCAGGATGGCGATGAAATAGGGCAGCACGATCGCAGTCGCGATCAGGACCTGGGCAATGCCGCGACTGCGGTGAATGAGCAGCGCAGTCGGATATCCGAACAGCAGGCACAGCCCTGCGACGGTGACCGAGATCTGCATCGTGCGGACGAGCGAATCCCAATAGAGCGGGATCGCAAACACCCGCTCGAAGTAGGACGACCACGACGGCCCGCTCACGCTGATACGGATGAGATCGATCAGCGGCAGGAGATAGATGAAAGCCAGAAACGCGAGCGCGGGCAGGAGCAGCAGCGCCGGATCCTTCAACCTCCTGACGAGATCGAGAGTCCCAGGGCGCCCCGCCAGGGCGCCGAGCGATGCCGAGGTCATGCGAGCACCCAACAGTCCGCGGCGCCCCAGCTCACATGCAGACGATCCCCAACGGCCGGCAGGGGCCGGTCGGCCATGTCGGTGCACCGGATCAGGAGCGGATCTCCCCCATCCATTTGCGCCTCGATCCGCAGGATCTCGCCGAGGAAGATCGCAGACGTGACGCTGACGGGCGTGGAATTCGCAGCCGGCTCGTTCGACACGGCGATGCGTTCCGGACGCACGAGCACAGTTGCGCGCCCGACGTCGATCGTATCCCGGCTTTCGGCGCTGAATACGTATCCTGCACGGTTCTTCATCGTCAGTGTCGATCCGCGCTTCTGCAGAATTTCCGCCTCGATCAGATTGCTCTCGCCGACGAACGAGGCGACGAAGCGATCGGTCGGATGCCGGTAGATGTCCAGCGGTCGGCCGATTTGAACGATCTTGCCGGCGTTGAGCACCGCGATGCGGTCGCTCATCGTCAGGGCTTCGCCCTGGTCGTGAGTCACGAACAGGATCGTACTGCCGATGGTCTGGTGAAGGTCGCGGATCTCGATCTGGATCTGTTCGCGCAACCGCCGGTCCAGGGCGCTGAGGGGTTCGTCCATCAGCACGACCTTGGGCCTCCTGACGATGGCCCGGGCGATCGCGACGCGCTGCTGCTGTCCGCCCGACATCTGGGAGGGAGATTTCGCCGCATGCTCCGTCAGCCGCATGATCTCCAGCGTTTCGGCGACACGGCGCTCTGCAGTTGCCCGGTCGACACCCGCCATGCGAAGCGGAAACGCGACGTTCTGGCTGACCGTCATGTTCGGAAACAGCGCGTAGCTCTGGAAAACCATGCCGAAGCCGCGCTTGTGCGTGGGTACGTTGTGGACCGGCTTGCCGTCGACGAGAATCTCGCCGCTGTCGAGGCTCTGGAATCCGGCCACGAGGTTGAGCAGCGTCGTCTTACCGCTGCCGGATGGTCCAAGGAGCGTGATGAACTCGCCCGGCTCGATATCGATGCTGATCCGGTCGACGGCATGGAAGCTGCCGTAGGTTTTCACCGCCTCGCGGACGGAAATGCTCGATCCGATCGCGTCGCGGTCCCGGAGGCGGCCGGTCGGCAATGTCCGAACGTTCGCATCGCCGGAGCGCATCGCGCGCTGAGCCGCAGGCTCACCCATTCTTTCCTCCCGACATGTTCTATATTGTAGAACGCTATTCCAATTATTCTTGGCGTAGCGCATCGTCTTGTCAAGTCGAGCCGCCCGATCGCGGCGCAATCATGCGCTGCTGCGGTCGGCTGCGCACGGGAAAGTCCTGCAAATCAAGGCTCCGGCGGCGAAGTCAGATTGACAGCATCGTCGAAATCCGCCTAGATTAATTTGGAATTGCGTTCTACAATATAGAACAAGACGGGGAGGATGATGGTGTTGAGCGAGCCTCGCGCAATGGCGAAGCACATCGAGCCGGGCATGCGCGTGGCGCTGCCGGTCGACTACGCCGGCGTCTCCATGGCCATGACGCGGCCAATGATCGAGCATGGTGCGGGTGATCTCGATCTCGTCTGCGTGCCAACCGGCGGATTGCAGGTCGACCAGCTTATCGGTGCGGGTCTCGTCCGGACGGTGGAGACCAGCGCCGTCTCGCTCGGTGAAGCGGGTGGAGCGCCCCGGTTCAATGCTGCGGTCAAGGATGGCGCGGTTCGACTGAAGGACGCGACGTGCCCCGCCATCCATGCGGGCCTGGTGGCGGCGCAGAAGGGCAGTCCCTTCATGCCGCTCCGAGGGCTGATTGGAACGGATCTGCTCCGCCATCGTGACGATTGGCGCGTGGTCGACAATCCCCTGGCGGACGGCGGCGATCCGATCGTGCTGATTCCCGCGATCAAGCCCGATGTCACGATCTTCCACGTTCCCATGGCTGATCGTTTCGGCAATGTCTGGATCGGGCGGCGCCGCGAGCTCGCCGCCATGGCCTATGCTTCGCGAACCGTTCTCGTCACGGTAGAGCGCATCGTCGAAGAAAACCTGCTCGCCGACGAGATGAGCGCTGCCGGTGTGTTGCCGGCACTCTACGTCACGGCAGTCGCGCGCGCACCGAAGGGCGCGTGGCCGTACGGTCTTTGGGGCGAGTATCCGGCCGACAGCGCCGAGATCGCGCGCTATGCGAAGGCCGCGCGAACGGCTGAAGGCTTCTCCGCCTATATGGCGCAGGCGCAGATGGAGCCGGCGTGATGGCGGACGTTCTCCCTCGCGAAGTGCTGATTTGCACGATCGCGCGGCTGCTCGATGGGGTCAGGCATGTCGCTGTAGGCGCCTCCTCTCCGATTCCTGCCGCGGGTGCGATGCTTCTGCGCGCACTGAAGGAAGCGGGCGGCGCCGTCGGTCCACGCATCTCCATTCTCGGTTCTGTCGAGCATAATTTCTTTACCAACGGTTCGGCCGAGCTGTTCGATTGTGCAGGTCAAGGACGGATCGACGCGTTCTTCCTCGGTGGTGGCCAGATCGACGGCTTCGGCAATGTGAACCTCGTCGGCGCCGGTGATTATCCGCGCTCCAGCGTGCGCTGGCCCGGCTCGTTCGGGTCGGCCTATCTCTACTTTGTCGTGCCGCGGGTCATCCTCTTCCGCGAGGAGCATACGCCGCGCGTCTTCGTCGAACATGTGGACTTCATCAGTGCCCCCGGCGTCAGCGCAGAGGGAGTCTTTCGGAGCGGCGGTCCCGTTGCTCTCCTGACGGGCAAGGGTCTCTTTCGGTTCGACAAGACACGGCCGGGATTCGAACTCGAGAGCATTCACCCCGGGCATGATCTTGCCGAGATCAAGCAGGCGACCGGCTTTCAGTTTAAACATGACGCCGAGCCGCGGCAGACCCCGCTGCCGGACGGGTCGACGCTGGAGCTGCTCCGCGGCCGCGTGTTCGACGAACTCGCCGAGACCTATCCCGAATTCGCCGCGCAAATCCGGCGCGATCTGGTGGCGGTCGACGCATGAGCAGGATCAAGCGGGTCCCGCATTGCAGCCATTGGGGTGCTTACACGATCCTCGTCGAGGATAATCGCATCGTGGGCGTCGAGCCGTTCGAGCACGATCCGGCGCCTTCCCCGATCATCCATTCCGTTGCCGAATGGGCTAATCCCGACCGGCGCGTGCTGCGGCCGATGGTTCGTTCCGGTTGGTTGGACAAGCGAGAAAAGAGTGATCGCCGCGGTCGTGGCCGGGACAAGTTCGTCGCTGTCAGCTGGGACGAGGCGACGACGCTGGTCGCCGACGAAGTACGCCGTGTGGCGGGCACGTTCGGCAATGCGTCGATCTTCGCGGGCTCCTATGGCTGGACCAACTCGGGTCGCCTGCACCATGCCTCGTCGCTTCTGAAGCGCATGCTCAACCTGGTTGGCGGCTTCACCAGGCATGTCGACACCTATTCCATCGCCGCGGGTCCCGTGATCCTGCGCCACACGCTGGGCAGCGACGACGCATGCGGCGGCCGCGCCAATACGCTCGACACGATCGCGCAGCATACCGAGACGCTGGTGGTGTTCGGCGCTCTGTCGCCGCGAACCGCGCAAAACGAGGCCGGAGGAATCGGCAGCCACCGCCTCGAGACTTATCTCAGGAAGATCGTCGAGCGCGGCGTCAAGATCATCCACGTCTCGCCGCTGAGGGACGATCTGCCGGACTGGGTCGATGCCGAATGGTGGCCAATCCGGCCGAACACGGACGCCGCGCTGATGCTAGGCCTTGCCGGCGAGATCGTGAAGGCGGGCCGGCACGACACGGATTTCCTCGCGCGCTGCACCAGCGGCGCGGATCGTTTTCTTCGCTATCTCGAAGGCCAGGCCGATGGCGGTCGAAAGGACGCCGCGTGGGCCGCCGGCATCTGCGGGCTCGATGCAGGCCAGATTGCCGAGCTCGCAAGCCGCCTGGTCGACACGCGGAGCATGCTGACGGTGAGCTGGAGCCTGCAGCGCGCCCATCATGGCGAACAGCCGTTCTGGGCGGCGCTCGGACTTGCATCGGTTGTCGGCCAGATCGGATTGCCGGGCGGCGGCGTCGGCTACGGCTACGGATCGCTGGGCGGCGTCGGGGCCCCGATCAACGTCGGCAAGTCTCCGGCTATTTCGCAGTTGGCGCGACCGATCGACAGCTTCATTCCCGTGGCTCGGATCAGCGATATGCTGCTCAATCCCGGCGCGTCGTTCAGTTACGAAGGAGAGACACGCTCCTATCCTGACACGCGGCTGGTCTACTGGGCTGGCGGCAACCCCTACCATCATCACCAGGATCTCAATCGCTTATCGGAGGCCTGGACCAGACCGGAAACGATCATCGTGCAGGATCCGATGTTCACGGCGACGGCCCAGCGCGCCGACATCGTCCTGCCCGCAACCACGTCGATCGAGCGGAATGACATCGCCGGCAACAGACGCTCGGATTTCATTCTGGCGATGAAGAAGGCGATCGAGCCGCTGGGCGAGGCTCGATCCGACTTTGAGATCTTCAATGAGATTGCGGCCAAGCTCGGGATGGCCGATCGATTCAACGAAGGCCGAGACGAGATGGGCTGGGTCCGGCATCTCTACGAAGCCTGCCGCAGTGACGCATCGCAGCGCTTCGGCTTTGCGATGCCGGATTTCGATGCGTTCTGGGAAGCCGGCTATGCCCGCTGCCCGGTCAAGACGGAGCATACGTTCCTGGCTGACTTCCGCAACGAGCCGGAGGCGCATGCGCTCAAGACCGAGAGCGGAAAGATCGTGCTCGGCAGCGAAACTCTGGCCAGGCTGGACTATGCCGACTGTCGCCCGCATCCCGCGTGGATCGAGCCGGCTGAATGGCTCGGCAATGCCGCCGACGCAGGCCAAATGCACCTCATCTCGCACCAGCCGGCCGGTCGTCTTCACAGTCAGCTCGAAACCGGCGCGTCGAGCCGGGCCATGAAGCGCAATGGCCGTGAACAGGCTCGCCTTCATCCTGACGACGCGGCAGCTCTCGGCATCGATGACGGCCAGACGATCCGCATCTGGAATGGTCGCGGGGAATGCCTCGCGACGGCTGAAATCACCGACAAGGTCCGTCAGGGCGTACTGGTGCTTCCGACCGGTGCCTGGTTCACGCCGACAGGCAATAGCGGCCTGGAAATCGCCGGCAATCCGAACGTGCTCACGCTCGATATCGGCACGTCCCAATTCGGCCAGGGCTGCTCGGCCCATACCAGCCTCGTGCGAGTCGAGCCGTACGCCGCCGATCAGCGCGACGCGTTCGGGGCCTATCAGGAATCGCTCGTCGCGCTCGCGGCAGTCTAACAGGAGCTTGCAACATGTCTGCGCCCGCCATCAGCCGCTTTCCCGTCCCCGACATCGCGACGCTTCCTACGGATATCCGCTCGCGAATCGAGGCGGTTCAGGAAAAGTCCGGCTTCGTCCCCAACGTCTTCCTGATACTCGCGCATCGTCCTGACGAGTTCCGGGCGTTCTTCGCCTATCACGACGCTCTGATGGACAAGCCCGGGCCGATCACCAAGGCCGAGCGCGAGATGATCGTCGTCGCGACCAGCAGCGCCAATCAATGCCAGTATTGCGTCGTGGCACACGGCGCCATCCTGCGCGTGCGCGCAAAGAATCCGCAGATTGCGGACCAGATCGCCGCCAATTACCGCAAGGCCGACATCACCGCGCGGCAAAGGGCGATGCTCGATTTCGCGATGAAGGTCTCGGCGCGGGCCTATGAGGTAGACGACTCCGACATCCAAGATCTCAAGGCACACGGATTCACCGAGGAGGACGTCTGGGATATTGCGGCCATCGCTGCATTCTTCGGCATGTCGAACCGCCTCGCCAATGTCACCAGCATGCGTCCGAACGACGAGTTCTTCTCGATGGGGCGATGAGCGACGCGGACGAACTGCAATGGTATCGCTGGTCATCGACAGACGCTTCCGGGGGCCGCCCAACTCCGGCAACGGAGGCTATGTATGCGGATCTCTCGCAAGGCACGTCGCCGGAGACGCTGAAGTGACGTTGCGCGCCCCGCCGCCGCTTGAGCGGCCGCTCGATGTGCTGACAGGGACCGACGGCGGGATCGAGTTGCGCGAGAGCGGCAAGCCGCTCGCGACGGCGCATGCAGCACGCGTCGATGTGCCGGACGTTCCCAGGGTGAGCTACGAAACCGCCGAAAACGCGGTCGGCAGAACGCCCTACGACGAACAGAGCCACAACCTTCCAGGATGCTTCGTCTGTGGCCCCGCACGCAGCCATGGCGACGGTCTCCGGATCTTCGCAGGTCCGCTCGAGGCAGGGGCAGTCCCGGGCAAGCCGGTCGTGTTCGCTGCCTCCTGGGTGCCTCATGGCAGTCTGTCCGGCGAGGACGGTCATGTCGCGCCCGAATTCCTCTGGGCTGCTCTTGACTGCCCGACCGGCTATTGCAGCGTGGGTGCCCGGCACCTGGGACTGAATGGTGACGAGACGGCCCTGCTCGGACGAATGGCAGCGCGGATCGATCGTCGGCCGCGTCCCGGAGATCGCTGCGTGGTGGTGGCGTGGCCGACCGGGCGGGCCGGCCGCAAGCTCTTTGCCGAGAGTGCCTTGCTTGATGCGGAGCAGGAGGTGCTGGCGACCGCCCGAGCGACGTGGTTGTTGGTCGACCGGCAGGTCCAGCTCGGAGCAAGTGCATGAACGGGGACGGGACCAACATATGAGCGGGCGCGAAGCAGAGTTCGAACTTCGTCAATCCATCATCGACGCGTGCCGCGAGATGGCGGCGCAGGGCATCAACCAGGGAACGTCCGGAAACATCAGCGTCCGAACCGATGGCGGCATCCTGCTGACGCCGTCCGGCCTTCCCTACGACCGCATGAAGCCTGAAGATATCGTGGCCATGAACTGGGACGGCTCGTGGACAGCGTCGGCCGGCAACGTTCCCTCGACGGAATGGCGCTTTCACCTCGACATCCTGAGGTCGAAGCAGGAGGTCGGCGCCGTCGTTCACGCCCATCCGATCTTCTGCACGATCATCGCGATCATGAACCGCTCGATCCCCGCGATTCACTACATGATCGCCGCTGCCGGCGGAAACGACATCCCTTGCGCGCCCTATGCTCAATACGGCACGGCCGAGCTGTCGCAGGCGGCCCTGAACGCGCTTCGCTATCGCCGCGCTTGCCTCCTCGCTCATCACGGCCTGATCGCCATCGGTCCCAACCTGCGCAAGGCCTTGTGGCTCGCCGTGGAGGTCGAGGTGCTTGCCAAGCAGTATCACGGCTGTCTTCAACTCGGCTCTCCTCCGCTGCTGCCGGACGAGGAAATCGACAGCATCCTGAAGCGATGGGGGCAGTACGGCTTGCGCGATAACGACGGCAAGCCCGAGACCCGCCATCCGTCGAGCTAGATCACGACCAAACCACTGTCCTGCGAGAAATCATGGCTCACACTCACGATGTCAGCGTCTGCGGTACTTACATTCTGGACATTCTAGGCGTCCCGGTGACGGAGATTCCGCCCGGTGGCGGCCGCTTGCTGATCGAAGAAATTCGGCTCGCAGTCGCAGGCACCGCCGGCGGAACGGTCGTTCCTTGCGCACGTCTTGGTCTCAAGGCGCTCGCGGTCGGCGCAGTCGGCTCCGACGAGAAGGCGGATTGGATGCTGAACGCGCTTGAGCGTGAAGGGATCGACATCTCTCTCATGGAGCGGATGGCCGACAGCCCGACCTCGGCCACGATCCTGCCGATCCGGCCCGATGGCTCGCGTCCGGTCATGCATGCAAGGGGCGCCTCGGCGCGCTGGCGGATCGCACCCGAAACGCAGAAGGCGGCTTGCCGCAGCAAGGTTCTGCATCTCGGCGGAGTCGGCTCCCTGCTCGCGATGGACGGAGCGCCTTCCGTCGCATTGCTGCGCGACGCCAAGGCGGCCGGTTGCATGACGACGCTCGATCTCATCCAGGCGCGGCGTGAAACGCTGGCGCTGGTCGAGCCGCTGCTGCCTTATGTCGACTTCTTCATGCCGAGCATCGATGAGACCAATGCCATGGTTGGAACCGACGATCCGGCCGCGTGTGCGCGCTTCTTCATTGAGAAGGGAGCGGGGGCCTGTGCCATCTCTCTTGGGGCCGACGGATCGTTCGTGATGACGCGGGACGGACGTCAATTCTCCGTGCCGGCTTTCGAAGTTGCGGTCCGCGATACGTCGGGATGCGGCGATTCCTACACGGGCGGGTTCATTGCGGGTCTGGTCCGCGACTGGGACCTGCTCGACTGCGCCAGACTTGCGACCGCCACCGCCGCGATCGTCGCAACGGGTCTGGGCTCCGGCGCCAACCTCGTATCATTCGAGGAGACCGTGAAAGCCATGAACACCTTCCCGGTCCGCAAGTCTGCTCGCGCCTGATCTTTCTACACCGCAAGAACAATTCGTCCGAACAACAGGGGAGAACGTAACATGGCCCGACATGCGATCGTGACGGGAGCAAGCCGCGGAATTGGCCGCGCCATTGCCATCGGCCTTGCCAAACGCGGCTACGATCTCGCGCTGACCGACATCGCAGCGCAGGAGAAGGTCCTTCTGGAGACCGTCGCCGAGATCAAGGAGATTGGCGGCCGCTGCATCCCGGTGCTGGGCGACGTCAGCGCGATCGGCGATTGCAGGCGGGCCGTGGCGGAAGCCGTCGGGGGCTTTGGGCACATCGACGTCCTCGTCAACAATGCGGGTATCCTCAGGCTGGCGACCATCGACGAACTGACGACCGATACATGGGATCAGACGTTCGCCGTCAACACCCGCGGCGTGTTCCAAATGACCCAGGCTGTGGTTGGGCACATGAAGGAGCGCAAGTACGGGCGCATCGTAAACATCGCTTCGCTCGCTGCCCGAACAGGCGGCCCGGGACAGTCCCACTATGCCGCGTCGAAGTCCGCCGTGGTCGGCTTTACACGGGTCTCGTCCATGGAGTTCGGAGGCCACGGCATCACGGTCAATGCGGTATGCCCGGGCATCATCGTGACTGAGATGGGGATGAACAATCTCCGCGATCCCGAGCGCGTCGCCTATTTCGAGAAGGTCACGGACTTGCACCGGCTCGGACAACCGGAGGACGTGGTCGGTCCAGTCGCATTCTTTGCGTCCGATGATTCTGCCTTCGTCACCGGCCAGGCCCTTAACGTCGATGGGGGTATCTTCTACAGCTAAGAGGAGGGCCGACCGCAAGAGAACTCGCTAGTGCCTGCTTCCAGTGCGTCGGTTCTGATCCGAAACCGGCGCGGTCTTCGTCGGCTCAGGCATTATTCGTCGGCAATGGTGTCGCGACCCTGCATGCTGATCGCGGACGGAGAGCGGTTCGATTCCGTAGCTTTCTGGAAGCTCTCGTGCTGGGCCGCGGGTAGGAAAGTATGGAGAAGCTTGAGATTGATCTTCGTCTGGCCCGGGTTTGCGCTAATGCACCGGTTGGCCGCAGCCGTGCCCCGGAAGCTTTACTCTCGTGGCATACGCTGACTCAGGTTAGCAACGGGTCATAGGGGTCTCGGCCAGTGAAAACTGCTATCGGTGATCAAGTCATCCGACGTGATGATCGGCAAGTAACGCCGCAGGCGCATCGGCGGGCGCGTGCGCCGTGCGGGCCTGTTTCAACCGTGACGACAGCTCCTGCCACCAGCCCTCGATCGCTGCTCGCTCGCACAAGAGAGTTGTGCCGATCCCGCCGGTAAAATCATTCCAGGCGTCCAGGCATTTTTCCGGCACTGCCGTGAGCACGGGGATACCGGCGGCGATGGCGCAGGCCAGCTCGTCGCGCAGGCCTTCGCCGGCTGCCTCCTGCTTGGAGAATTTGTTGATCACGACGAGATCGACGTCGGCCGCGATCGCGCGGGTGACGGCGACCGCCGCCTCAGCAAGGCCCGCAGCGTCGAGCCTGCAGGCCATGGCGCCCGAGCCGAGTGGCTGGCAGATCGAGATCTCCGCGCCGGTCATGAGGTCGATGGCCTGCATGCCAACCTGGCAGTCGGCGCCATCCTTGACGTTGCGCTGGACCACGCCGCCGATCCGGCCGCCCGACCGCCCGAGGTTCTGTGCAAACTCGGCAAGCAGGGCGTCGACGTCGTCCTGCGGACGATAGAGGATCGCGGCGACGCGGTTCGGGTCGATGTCGTGAAAGTCGATCGGCATGGTCATCCTCGTCGGATTATCTACGCGGTTCCGTCGAGCCGAGCAATGTCCGTACCGATCACGGCTCCCGACCAGCGGTATCGGATGGAGGCTGTGCAGCGGGCCGGAGTCGACGACGCGGCCACTCTCCATCAACATCAGATGATCGGCGAAGCGCTCGATCTCGGCCATGTCGTGGCTGATATAGAGTACCGGCAGCAACATGCCGCACCCCTTGCGGCCCACTTGTCGGCGATTGCCATGGTCAGGATCACCGCGAAGGCGAAGATCACCATGAGGCCTGCGAGCATGCTCGCTTCACGCCACCGGGACGTCTCGACACAATCGAAGAGCGCGACCGACAGCACCTTGGTGCGATCGGGAATGTTGCCGCCGATCATCAGAACGAGCCCGAACTCGCCGACCGTGTGTGCGAAGCCGAGCACCGTTCGCCGGGGGCGGCGCTGGAGCAGGGCGCCCCGATCCTCCAAGCGCGCGGTTCGGCCCCGGATCTGCTCTGGAGCTGGAAGGTGGCGCAGACCTTGATCGAGATCTGGTCGGGCGTGGCCAGCGAGGCTCGCGTCATCATCGCTGCGGCGCGGGCGGTTGCACCCGAGATTGCGGTCGCCTGCACGCGCAAGAACGTGCCGGGGACCAAGCGCTTTGCAGCGGCGGCCGTGAAGGCGGGCGGCGCCGTGATGCACCGGCTCGGCCAGTCCGAGACCGTGCTGGTGTTTCCCGAGCACCGTGCGTTCCTCGGCGAACTGCCGCTGTTTCAAGCGGTCCAGCGATTGCGCCGGGCGGCGCCGGAGAAGAAGCTGGTGATCGAGGTGAAGACCGCCGACGCCGCACTTGCCGCGGCGGTTGCCGGCTTCGACGTGATTCAGGCCGAGAAGTTTTCGCCGACCGAGATAGCTGCATTGGTCAAGCGCATGGCATCCATGGCCTATACGCGTGCTCGTCCGATCGTCGCCGCCGCGGGTGGTGTCAATGCGGCGAATGCCGCTGCTTATGCAGAGGCCGGGGCCGATGTCCTGGTCACATCCTCGCCCTACTTGGCGAAGCCGAGAGACGTCGAGGTGCGGATTGCGGCAACGGTCGAAAGCAGCCGTCCCGCATGGACCGGAAGAGACGCGAGCGTTCCTGCGAGCCGGCATGCCCGAGAACCAGAAGGGCGTGTTGAACTCTGACGCGACGAGTTGCCAAAGGCGCCAGAGTTTGCGCCTCGACAAAGAGGTCGTGACTGCAGCTGCTTACCGTTCCTGAGCGCTGGCACGGGATGTGTGCCGGCGATGGGAAGCAAGCCGGTGATCGGAACCAGCGTCTGCAAATGGACCGTCAGTTACTTCGCGCTCGCAGTCGTGTGGCTGCTGCTCGCAGAAGTCCTGATGGTTGCCGGCTTCGGCTTTCCGCACAGCGACATCGGCGGACCGGATACGCTCGTCATCGTCCACATGGTTTGCGTCGGTTGGTTGAGCACCGCGTTGTGCGGCGCGCTGTTCCAGTTTGTGCCGGTGCTGGTCGCAAAGCCGCTCTATGCGGAACGCTGGACGCCGCTGGCTCTGGCGCTGCTGACGCTTGGGCTGATTGTCCTGCTCGCTGGCTTTCTGGCGCTCGGCGGCCACCTCAACGGGCCGAGCTGGCTGCTACCGCTCGGCGCGGGCCTGTTGGTTGCAGGCTTCGCGTTGGTCGTTGCCAATCTCGGCATGACGCTCTGGTCGGCCCGGCCGCTGCCGGCGGCTGCGCGGTTTACTGCCGTCGGGCTCGCCTGCATCTGTGTCACGGCCGCATTCGGCGGCACTTTCTCGCTGGTGCTGTCCGGAACGGGCGTCGGAGCGTTATGGCCGGACCTGCTGCCATCGGGCGTTTCGATCCACGCGATTGCGGGGCTTGGCGGCTGGCTGACGTTCACTGCCATGGGCGTCAGCTATCGGCTACTTGCGATGTTCATGCTCGCGCCCGATGGTGATGCGGAGCTAGGCCGGCTTGCCTGGCGCAGCGGAGCCGCGGCCCTGGCGGTCGTTGTCGTCGGCGGGGTGCTTGCACTCTGGCGCGCGACCGGGCTGAACCTTGTGCTTCTGCTTGCAGGAGCTGCGGCCCTTCTATCGCTCGCCGCATACGGCAGCGACGTATTCGGTCTGTACCGCACCCGCAAACGCCGTGCGCTCGAGCTCAACACGCGCATGAGCCTGCTGTCGCTGGGGAACCTCGTTGCGGCTGCAATCCTTGGCGCAGCGTCTGCCGCGGCCGGTTCGTTGCAGTCGCATGCGGGAGCGCTGGCCTTCCTCGTCGCGTTCGGCTGGCTCACCGGTCTCGTGCTCGCCAATCTCTACAAGATTGTCCCGTTTCTGACCTGGCTCGAGACGTACGGCCCGGTGATGGGCAGGGCGCCCACGCCTCGCGTACAGGATCTCGTCGCCGAACGTCGCGCCTCAAAATGGTTCGTCCTGTTCTTTGCCGGAACTTGGGCGGCCGTGTTCATGCTGTCGATCGACAGCGCGCTCGGCTTCCGCATTGCTGTCGCGCTTGTGACGCTGGCAACGCTCGGACTCTGTGAGGAGCTCGTCAGGGCCAGGCGGCTTGCGGATGTGGCGGAGTCGCTACGCCTGCCGTTGGGAGCCACAGTCCCCCATCTTCTGGTCTCGCGCAATTGAAAGGAGACTGCCATGACTGATTTCATCGACGTCGATGTCCGGCCGATTCTGCGTGCGGGCGGCGAGCCGTTCTCGATCATCATGGCCGCGCTCGAACGGCTGGAGCCCGGAGAAGGCTTGCGGCTCCTTGCTCCCTTCAAGCCGGTTCCTCTGTTCGACGTTATGGCGAGCAAGGGCTTCGCGCACCGCGATGCCGAGCTCGAAGGCGGCGACTGGGAGATCCTGTTCAAGCCGCACGATGGCTCGCTCGAAGCGGGCGAACCCGCGCCCGTGGCGTTGAGCGATGACGATTGGCCGGAGCCCGCCGTTCGCCTCGACAACCGCGACCTGGATCCGCCGGAGCCGATGGTTCGGATTCTCGCGTCGGTGGAGCGGCTCGCGCCCGGGCAGACGCTCTCCGCCTTGCTCAGTCGCGAACCGGTCTTCCTGTTTCGGGAGCTGACCAAGCGCGGCCATCAGTGGCGCGGCGGCTTCACGCCGCAGAGGGACGCCTATCAGCTGACGGTGAAGGTGCTCGCATGAAGGCCGATGACGACGATGTCGTGGCGCGGATAAGGCAGTCGCTGAAGGTCGTGATCGATCCGGAACTCGGACACAACATCGTGGACCTCGGCTTTGTCTATGATGTGTCGGTTGACGATGGCGTTGCGCACATCACCATGACGACGACGACGCGAGGCTGTCCCGCCACGTCCTTCCTCAAGGAGGGCGCCGCCAACAGCGCGCGTCTTGTTCCGGGCGTTGAAGCGGTCGAGGTCACCATGACATTCGAACCGCCCTGGCAGCCCTGCATGATCTCGCCGGGCGTGAAAGCCTCGCTTGGCTTCGCCGAGGTGAATTGATCCGGCGGGACGGTTTCGACGAGCTAGTTGCTTTCCGGACCTGGGCCGGACCAGATCTTTTGCCGGTGCCCGCGATCGGATACGAGCCGCTGGCGATCGAGGCGCCGACGTCTGAATGAAATTGTCGCTTCGTCTGCGAGAATGACCTGCGCCAATCTGCTGGGCGAGGCGGGAGTACTGCACGAGAGCCACATCGGCTCGCTGCGCCTGTTGCCGCAGGATTGCGACATGGTTGCTGTCGTCCAAGCGTTTCGCGACGTGCTGGACGGGCGTGATGATGTCGACTGCGGCAACCGCCGCATTGCCGCGGCCTATCCAGGTGTGCCTTTCTCGTACGGGTTCCTGCGAGCGGAGCCTGGGCACGTCTACCGCCTTGACCGCGCAGAGCCGGCGCAGGGCGCGACGTGGCAAGCCGGAACTCTGTTGCCCGAGGTAACTGCCGCGTTATGCGACGACTGAGTCCACGCAGGAACGCTTTCGGCAGCGCTCCGTTAGCGCAGCAAACGCCCGGAGTTTTCCATGACCGACTATCCAAAGCCGCCCTATCCTTCACAGCAGCAACCGATGCCCGGCTCGACGCGGGCGATGCAGCCGCGACCGGATCATGGCGAGGAGAGTTACAAGGGCGCGGGGCGCCTGGCCGGAAAGAAGGCGATCATCACGGGCGGTGACAGTGGCATCGGCCGCGCGGTCGCGATCGCCTACGCGCGTGAGGGCGCAGACATCGTCATATCTTACTTGAACGAGGACGAAGATGCGGCCGAGGTGAAGGCGCTGGTGGAACGGGAGAGACGCAAGGTCGTCCTGATCCCCGGCGATATCCGCAATCCCGAGCACTGCCGCGCCATCGTGCGCCGCGCCGTCGAGGAGCTCGGGGGAATCGACATCCTGGTCAACAACGCGGCGCATCAGGCCACGTTCAAGGATATCGCCGACATCAGCGACGAGGAGTGGCAGTTGACGTTCGAGACCAACATCCACGCCATGTTCTATCTGACCAAGGCTGCCGTTCCCCACATGCGGCCGGGAGCCGCGATCGTCAACACGGCCTCGGTGAACTCGGACATGCCGAACCCGAGCCTGCTGGCTTACGCCACGACCAAGGGGGCCATTCAGAATTTCACGGGCGGGCTCGCCCAGATGCTGGCCGAGAAGGGCATTCGGGTGAACGCGGTGGCCCCCGGTCCGATCTGGACTCCGTTGATCCCCTCGACCATGTCGGAGGAAAGGGTCAAGAACTTCGGCAAGCAGGTCCCGATGCAGCGCGCCGGCCAGCCGGCGGAGCTCGCGACCGCCTACGTCATGCTGGCCGATCCGCTCTCGAGCTACACTTCCGGAGCAACGCTGGCTGTCACCGGCGGAAAGCCATTCATCTGATCGCACGTGCCTCACTCCCGTCAGCAAGACCCGTGGGCGGCACCGGAAGGCCGGGCCGCCACGTGCAATCAGCAGCATTCGATCACGCCGCGTTGGACGCCTTGGCGTTGACCCCTTTGCGAAGTGCCACAGTATTCAGCTTGGTGTTGGCGGCCTTCTCCTCGTTCAGATTGGTCGTGAGGAAGCGTACGATGTCGTCGTGGCCGAGCTCTTCGGCCCAGGCGATCAGCGTGCCGTAGCGGCACATCTCATAGTGCTCCACCGCCTGCGCGTTCGCCACGATAGCGGCATCCAGCACGGCCTTGTCCTCGATCTCCCCGGCGGTTTCGTCGGCTTCCTTGATTAGGCCGTCGATGGCCGGGCAATTGGTGCCGCTCGGCTCCTTGCCGAGCTTCGCGAACACCTTGTCGAGGCGCTCGACCTGCTTGTTTGTCTCGTCCAGATGGGCCTTCAGCCCGGCAACGAGATCCTTGTTGGTCGCCTTGTCGATCATCTTCGGCAGCGCCTTCAGGATCTGCTGCTCCGCGTAGTAGATGTCCTGCAGCACGTGCAGCAGCAGGTCCTCCATCGATTTGATGTCCTTGGTGAAGAATCCCATAAAAGACGCCTTCCTTTCACAATGATGGCAGTGGAACGCCGTGCGGCCACCGCTGTTCCATTCCCATGTGCAGATCGGGAGAGCCGAATGAGTGATGGAGTGGATCATTTTGCGAGCCTGCTCGGACGTGCCGCACTGGACGTGTGGGGCGACATACCCCGAGACATTCAGGAAGCGCTGTTCGAGACCGCGATGAAGGGGCGCGAAGCGGAGCGCGAGGATCTGGCGCGGTTGCTGCATGAGCGGCATCCGCGCACTCTTCATCCAGACCGGCCCGGCTGACGAAGCCGGCGGGAACGATCCTACGAGCTTCTGATTGGTGAAATGGGTGGCGCGTCGCCGAACGGCTCGAATGAGGACCGCACGAGGCGCATCGCACAATCGCGATCAAATCTGTGAGCCGGGCGACGTGACTGAGATGAATATGGGAAGATGGTACGACCCGATTTCAGAGCGATGGATTGCGCCGCGGGAAGCGCCCGCCATTGCTGCTTATGATCGGCCAAGCCCGGAGAAGGGGCCGGAGGCTCACAAGAGGGAAGAGGTGCAGCGGATCTGGAACTTGCTGGTCGATTGCTGCGCACGCGGGTGATGTAGGCGAAGGTTCTTGCCGCGCGTGCGAGCCCGTTCGGCGACGTCTCAGCGTCAAGGGACGTCATTGCGCGGGACTGCCCAGCGT
The DNA here is from genome assembly GCF_001424605.1 of Bradyrhizobium sp. Leaf396. Lineage (NCBI taxonomy): Bacteria > Pseudomonadati > Pseudomonadota > Alphaproteobacteria > Hyphomicrobiales > Nitrobacteraceae > Bradyrhizobium > Bradyrhizobium sp. Leaf396. Next base: position 12,067 of record NZ_LMQJ01000066.1, on the reverse strand, counting down.
TTCCGTCAACCCTGATCTCGACGACGTCCGGTACGGAGCGGTATATTACCACCCGGCCGCAGAGCGGCGCCGGACAAGGATCAGATGATGGACGACACGATTGGCTTCCCCGACCCAGGTCTCGACCTGTCGGACGGCTTCAAGCCGCATACCTCGCATTGGGGCGCGTTCTCTGCGCGTCAGGGCGCGGCCGGGCTGGAGGTCAGGGCCTATGCGGGCGACCCCGATCCGAACGGCATCATCGACAATTTTCCCGGCGCACTCCGGCACCAGGCGCGCATCGCCCAGCCGGCGATCCGTCGCGGCTGGCTGGAGCGCGGGCCGGGCCCCGACGATCGCCGCGGCCGCGACGACTTCGTCTCCGTCAGCTGGGAGAAGGCGCTCGACCTCCTCGGCGACGAGCTGGGCCGGATCCGCGATACCCGCGGGCCGGGCGCCGTGTTCGGCGGCTCCTATGGCTGGTCGAGTGCCGGCCGCTTTCATCACGCCCAGAGCCAGGTGCATCGCTTCCTCAACATCGCGATGGGCGGCTATGTGCGCTCCGTCAATTCCTATTCCTCGGGCGCGTCCTCGGTGCTGCTGCCGCAGATACTGGCCGGCTACGAAGACATTACCAAGCGTAATGTCACCTGGGAGCAGATCGCGACCGACACTGACATCGTGCTGGCCTTCGGCGGCATGGCGCTGAAGAACTCCATGGTGGCCGGCGGCTCGATCAGCAAGCATGTCGAGCGCGGGGCGATGGCAGCGGCACGCCGGCGCGGCTGCGAGTTCGTCCTGGTCAGCCCGCTGCGCGACGATCTGCCTGTCGAGGCCGGGGCGGAATGGATTGCTTGCGTGCCCGGCACCGACACTGCGCTGATGCTCGGCGTCGTCCATACGCTGGTCAGTGAAGGCCTGCACGACCAGGCCTTTCTCGATCGCTACACCGAGGGCTGGCCGGTCTTCCTGCGCTATCTCACCGGCGAAAGCGATGGCCAGCCCAAGCACGCCGAATGGGCCGGGGCGATCTGCGGCGTAGAGGCGGAGGCGATCCGCAACCTTGCGCGGCGGCTTGCCGGCAAGCGCGCGCTCATCACCGTCTCACACTCGCTTCAGCGCGCCGAGCACGGCGAGCAGCCGGTGTGGATGGGCATGGTGCTGGCGGCAGCGCTCGGACAAATCGGTCTTCCCGGCGGCGGCTACGGCTATTCGCTTGGAGCGATCGGCTATTACGGCCGCCGCGTCAACGACGTGCCGGCGCCGACACTAGGGCAGGGGCGCAACGGCGTCGCCGATTTCATTCCGGTAGCCCGCATCGCCGACATGCTGCTCAATCCCGGCAGTACCTATCGCTACAACGGCGAAACTCGCAGCTATCCGGACATTCGTCTGGTCTACTGGGCGGGTGGCAATCCCTTTCACCACCATCAAGACATCAACCGTTTGCGCAAGGCGTTCGCGCAAGTGGACACATTCGTGGTGCACGAGCTCGGCTGGACCGCAACGGCCCGCCACGCCGACATCGTGCTGCCCGCGACGATGACGCTGGAGCGCGAGGACATCGGCTATTCCACCAACGATCCGCTGATGATCGCCATGCACCGCATCGCCGAGCCGTTCGGCCTTGCGCGCGACGACTACGATATCTTCGCCGATCTCGCCGAACGTCTCGGGGCACGCGAGCCGTTTACGGAAGGGCGCACGTCGCGACAATGGCTAAAGCACCTCTACGAGCCGACCCGCGCATCGCTTGCGAAGCGCGGCCTGGAAGCACCGAGCTTCGAAGAATTCTGGGCGCGCGGTAGCCTGGTCGTGCCGCAGCAACCCGATGACGGTGGCCGGCTGCGCCGCTTCCGCGAAGATCCCATCAATCATGCCCTGCCGACGCCGAGCGGACGCATCGAAATTTTCTCGGCCAAGATCGCAAGTCATGGCGATGCCGATTGTCCCGGCCACCCGGTCTGGCTCGAGAAGACCGATATGCCCAGGCCGGAGGCGCCGTGCTTCCTCGTCGCCAACCAGCCGGCGACGCGCCTGCACAGCCAGCTCGATTTCGGCGGACACTCGCTGGCCGCAAAGCATCGCGGCCGAGAGGTCGCGCGCATGAACCCGATCGATGCGAACGCGCGAGGCATCAAGGACGGCGACATCATCCGCCTGTTCAACGAGCGCGGCGCGTGCCTCGCCGCGGTCCATCTCACCGACGGCATCGCGCCCGGCGTGGTGCAGCTTCCGACCGGCGCCTGGTACGATCCGATGGACCCGGAAGACGAGGCGCCGCTCTGCGTTCACGGTAATCCCAACGTGCTCACCCGCGATATCGGCACCTCGTCGCTGGCGCAGGGCTGCACCGGCCAGCTGACGACCGTCGAGGTGGAGAGGTTCATCGGAAATCTGCCGCCGATTCGGGCGTTCGACCCGGTGTAGGGGCTAACGGAACCGCTGCGGCGCGCCGCCGGTTTGGGAGGGCAGGCGGTCACGCCGCTGCCGCCTTCGACGGGTACCGAGCGCCGGTACTGAGACCAAACGAGGAGAACTGAAATGATCCGCAAGGCAACGGCAGTCTGGAAGGGCACCGGTCGCGACGGGACCGGTCATCTCACGAGCGAATCCGGCGTGCTGGCGCAGACGCCCTATTCGTTCAAGACCCGCTTTGAGAACGAGAAGGGTACCAATCCCGAGGAGTTGATCGCGGCGGCCCACGCAGGTTGTTTTACCATGGCGCTGGCGTTCGGCCTTCAGATGGCCGGTTTCACGCCGGAGGAGCTCTCGACGGAAGCCGCGGTGACGCTCGAGCCGGAAGGCAAGGGCTTCAAGATCAGCAAGTCCGCGCTGACCTTGCGTGCAAAGGTGCCGAACCTCGACGAGGCCGGCTTCGCGAAGATCGCAGGCGAGGCCGAGAAGAACTGCCCGGTATCGAAGGTGCTCAACGCCGCGATCACACTCGACGCCAAGCTGGGCTAGCGGCGCGTGCTCGCCTCGGTCCACCCGGAAGCGCCGGGTGGACGCGCGTGCAATGCGTGGCTTTCGGACTAGCCGCCGAAAGCCTATATGATGCGGCAGCTGCAGAACCGACAGAGCGATCGATTGGGAGCACATCAGATGACGACAGAACGTGCAGTCTTGGCCGGAGGTTGTTTCTGGGGAATGCAGGATCTCATCCGCAAGCAGCCGGGCGTGGTCTCCACCCGGGTCGGCTACACCGGTGGTCACGTGAAGAACGCCACCTACCGCAATCACGAGGGCCACGCCGAGGCGATCGAGATCATGTTCGATCCGGCCAGGACCAGCTTCCGAACCATGCTGGAGTTCTTTTTCCAGATCCATGATCCCACCACGCTCAACCGCCAGGGCAATGATCTCGGCACCAGCTATCGCTCCGCGATCTTCTACACGAGCGAGGAGCAGAAGCGGATCGCCGAGGATACCATTGCCGATGTCGAAGCATCGGGCCTGTGGCCCGGCAAAGTGGTCACTGAGGTCGCGCCCGCGCGCGAGTTTTGGGAGGCCGAGCCGGAGCATCAGGATTACCTCGAGCGCTATCCTGACGGCTACACCTGTCACTTCATCCGGCCCGGCTGGAAGCTGCCGCGCCGTGCGGCTGCGTTGGGCGGCTAGGTCGCCGTGCCCTGACGTGCGCTCGTCGTGACGATCCGCGCAGATAGCGTGACGAGGCCCATCAGCGCCGCCAGCAGCCCGAACGCCAGCGGCAGCCCGCCGATCTGTGCAATGAAGCCGACGCCGGCCGGACCGATGAGGACGCCGGCATAGCCTGCGGTCGTGACGGCCGCGACGGCCAGGCCGGCAGGCATCACCTTTTGCCGCGCCGCGCGTCTGAACAGCACCGGCACGAGGTTCGAGGCGCCGAGCCCGATCAGCAGGAAACCACCGATGGCAGCCGCTGCAAAGGGTGCGGTGAGCAGGATCACAAACCCCGCGATCGCGATCAGGCTGCCCCAGAGCAATGTCGCGCGGTCCCCGATACGCGCTACCACCGCGTCGCCGCCGAGCCGGCCTGTCGTCATCGCGATCGAGAACACGATGTAGCCGGCTCCCCCTTGCGCCTCCGTCACGAGCCCCGCGCCGATCAGGAGCAGCGCGCCCCAATCGAGCATCGCGCCTTCGACGAGGAAGGTGACGGCGCCGAGCAGCGCAAGCAGCAGGACCGATCCGTGCGGAAGCACGAACAATGGGCCCTCCTGCACTGACACGGACCGCAGCAGGCGCGGCCAGGTCACGAGCATGGCGATCAGCATCAGGACGGAGCAGATCAGCGTGCAAACAAGCGCCCGGAGTTGCAGCGATAGCAGCGCCGTCATCAGCGCAGATCCGGCGAAGCCGCCGATGCTGAACAGCGCGTGGAAGCCGGACATCAGCGGTCGTCCTGCGGCGCGTTCGACCTCCACGGCGTGGATGTTCATGGCGACGTCGATCGAGCCGAGCGCGGCGCCGAAGGCGAACAGCGCCAGCGCGAGCGTCGTGGGGGATCCGGCCATCGCCAGCAGCGGCAGCACCAGCGTGAGACCGAGCCCGCCTGCGATGATGATCGGTCTGCTGCCGTAGCGCGCGCTGAGAATGCCGGTCAGCAGCATCGCGAGGACGGAGCCGATGCCGAGGCTGAGCAGAAGCAGCCCGAGAACGCCGTCGTCGACCGCGAGCCGCGCCTTCGCGAACGGCACCAGCGGCGCCCAGCACGCGATGCCGAAGCCCGCGACGAGAAAGGCAAGCCTGGTCGCTAGGCGGGTCGCCGGCCGATCGGCAGAAGACATGAGAACTCCGGGAAAGCAGAGGCGGGGCGGAGCAAAAACCCGACAAATGTCGCGGCTTTATGTCCGAGACGTGCCCGCATTGTCGCGACTTGCGCCGAAGAGCAGCAAACGGACGCGTAGGCCCGTGGGCGCGTTGTCCAGCAGTTCAAGCGTTCCGCCATGCGCGGTCACGATCGCCTGTGCAATCGAAAGACCAAGGCCAAATCCAGCCGTCTCGTCCATGGTGCGGGCGTCCTCTCCGCGTACGAAGGGTTCGAGCATCGCCGCCTTCCTCTCATCGGGAATGCCGGGGCCGTCGTCCGAAACCTCGATGACAAGCCGATCCTCCGATGTTGACAGCGCGACCTCGACCCGGGTTCCGAAGCGCGTCGCATTGTGGACGAGGTTGCTGACCGCGCGGACGATCTCGTCCGGCCGCAACACGAAGGCGGCCCTGGCGGGGCCCGAATAGCTCACCGCGTGGCCAGAGTCGGTAAACTGCTCGCACACCATCTCGAGCAATGCGGCGACGTCCACAAGCGTCGGCTTGACCGGGCTTTCACTGCGCAACAACGAGAGCACCGACTCCAGCATCGACTGCATCTGGTCGAGATCGCGCACCGTCTGGGTGCGCTGAGCCGGATCCTCGATCAATTCCGAGCGCAGCCGCAGCCGCGTGAGCGGGGTACGCAGATCGTGGCTGATGGCCGCGAGCATGCGCGTCCTGTCGTTCATCAGCGCACCGATGCGCTCGCGCATCCGGTTCAGCGCTCTGGCTGCGGACCTGATCTCCTCCGGCCCGTTCTCCGGCAATGGCTGCGATGACTGATTCAGGCTGAAGCTCTCTGCCGCGCGCGCGAAGGCCGACAAAGGCGAGGAGAGCGCCCGGCCCGCCCAGATGCCGAGCAGCGTGACGCTCGCCACCAGGAACAGCAGCGTGGAGGTCCAGAGGCCGCTGACGAAAGCTGGCATCTTGGGCGATCCGATCGTGGCCTCGAGCACGTCGTCGTTGCCGAGATCGAACCAGAGGCGGTTGTCGTCGGAGGTGGCACCGCGAATGAGGTCGACCTTGCCGGCCAGCGGCGAGGGGACGTTCAGCGGCGACCGCTCCGGCATGGGCGAGGCGGAGACGCCTTCGCGCAATTGCAGCTTCAGTGCCGGATAGGTTCGGCGGATGTTGTCGAGCACCATGGCGCGCTGTGCTTTCGGCGTGTTGTCGATGATCTCCACGATCAACTCGAGCTGCTCGACCGGTCTGTCCGTCAGCATCTTCGGCCGGCTGAGCAGGAAATATCCGGCAATCAGGATGTGGATCAGGACCAGCGACACCAGCACCAGCGCCGCGATCTGGCCGCTGATCCGCCTGAGGCTGAACAGCGCCACGATCTCGGCTGAGCGGCTCATGCTTCCTCCACCACCGGCGTGAAGATGTAGCCGCCCGTGCGAACGGTCCTGATCACGGACGTCTCCTGGGTGCGGTCGAGCTTGCGTCGCACGCGGCTGACCAGCACGTCGATGCTGCGGCCAAAGTTGCCGCCGGGACGGCCGCGCGTCATGCTCAGCAGATTGTCACGGGTGAGGATGCGGCCGGCCCGTTCGCAGAACGCTTGCAGCAGATCGAACTCGGCGCTGGTCAGCGGCACCTGCGCGCCCTCGGGGTCGCGCAATTCCCGCAAGCGAAGATCAATGATCCAGCCCTGGAACTTGAGGCGCGTTGCCGTGGGGCCGGCGGCAAGTCCGCTCGCTTGGCGGCGCAGCACGGCGTGGATCCTGGCAAGAAGCTCGCGCGGATTGAACGGCTTCGGCAGATAGTCGTCGGCGCCCATCTCGAGGCCGAGGATCCGGTCGAGATCCTCGCCCTTCGCGGTGAGGATGATGATCGGCGTCATGGACTCCATGCGCACCCGCCGGCAGAGGCTCAAGCCATCCTCGCCCGGCAGCATCAGGTCGAGCACGATCAGGTCGATGCGGTTCTGCGACAATTGCCGGTCCATCTCGCGGCCATTCGTGGCCGCGTGGACCGCGAAGGAATGCTCGCCCAGATAGCGCAGGATGAGGTCGCGGGTCTGCCGATCGTCCTCGACGACCAGGATGTTCGGGGTGCCATTGGTCATGATCGAACTCGCATCGGGAGTGCCGATCGTTGGTCGATTTGAGGACGTTTGTCTCGTCCGAAGAACTACGGTCATGGTGCAATCCTACGGTCAGTCGCGGCTCAGCGCCACTACGGGATCGAGAAAGGCGGCGCGGCGCGCGGGGAAGAAGCCGAAGGTGACGCCGATACCGGTTGAGGTCAGGAACGCCGCGCCGATCGAGAGCGGCGAATAGCTGATTTGGAAGTCCGGCACCGCGATGTTGACGGCAGTGCCGAGCAGGACCGCGATCAGAATGCCCGCGATGCCGCCGATGGACGAGATCAGCATCGCCTCCACGAGGAACTGCTGGAGGATGTCGCTGCGCCTCGCGCCGACCGCCATGCGCACGCCGATCTCGCTGATCCGCTCCGACACGGATACCAGCATGATGTTCATGACGCCGATTCCGCCGACGACCAGCGAAATTACCGCGATTGCTGCCACCAGGAATGCCAGCGTCTGCGTCGTGCTGGTAATGGTGCGGCGGATGTCGTCGGTGTTGAGGATGACGAAGTCCCTGGTGTTGTGCCGCTGGGTCAGCAGCGTGGTCACCGCGTCCTGCGCCAGATTGGTCGAGATCTCATCGCTGATTCGCAGGAGAATGCTGCGCAACGCGCGGTCGCCGGTGAACTGAGCCTGCACCGTGGTGTAGGGCAGGTAGACCGAGAGGTTCTGGTTCGAGCCGAACCCGCCCTGCTGCTGCGCGATCACGCCGACGATGCGGCATGGCACCTTGCCGAGCCAGATCACGCGGCCGATGCCGGACGTCTGGTCGTCGGCGAAGAAGGTTTTCCTCGTATTGTCGTCGATGACCGCCTGCCGCTCGATGTTGCGGACGGCGTCTGCGTCGAACAGGCGGCCCATCGCCAGCTTGGCGCCCTTGACCAGAAAATAGCTTTCGCCGACCCCGTTCACGAGCACGTTCGACTCGTTGCCGCGATAGCGCACCGTCGTGCTGGTCGACACGGTCGGCGTGACACCGGCGATGAAGCTCTGGCGGGCGAGCGCGCGGGCATCGCCGAGCACCAGCGTCTTGATCTTGGCGGCGCGGGCGTCGCCGAAATCCTTGCCCGGAAATACCTCGATCGTGTTGGTACCGAGACTTGAGATGTCGGACAGCACCTTGCGCTGCGAGGCGTTGCCGAGCGCGACGACGGACGAGACCGCCGCGATCCCGATGATGATGCCGAGCATAGTCAGGAAGGCCCGTAGCCGGTGCGCGGCCATCGCCACCAGCGCCATGCGGGACGCCTCGCGCAGCCGCCGCAAGGCGCCGGACCAGCCGGGGCGGCTGTCCCATGTGGTGGTTCGGGCGGCGGGAGCTACGGGCCCCGCCGCGGCCGTGGTCTCCGTGCGGCGATCCGAAACGATCCTGCCGTCCCGCAGCTCGATGATGCGCTCGGCCCGGGCGGCGACATCGGCATCATGGGTGACGATGATGATCGTCCGGCCCTCGCGGTGCAGCTCCTTGAGAATCTTCAGGACCTCTTCGCCGCTGCGCCGGTCGAGCGCGCCGGTGGGCTCATCCGCCAGGATGACCTCGGCGCCGTTGATCAGCGCCCGCGCGATCGAGACGCGCTGCTGCTGGCCGCCGGAGAGCTGATTGGGGCGATGGCCTCCTCGGGCGCCGACGCCCAGCCGTTCGAGCAGCGCGTTCGCACGTATCCGGCGCTCGCGGGCATTGACGCCGGCATAGACGGCGGGGATCTCGACATTTGCGGCAGCCGAGAGGTCTCCGAGCAGATGATAGCGCTGGAAGATGAAGCCGAAATGCTCCCGGCGTAGCGCCGCCAGCGCGTCCGCATCAAGCTTGGAGGCGTCCTTGCCGGCGACGCGATAGGTGCCCGACGTCGGCCGGTCGAGGCAGCCGAGGATGTTGAGCAGCGTCGATTTGCCCGAACCGGACGAGCCGATGATCGCCACCATCTCCCCGGCGCGGATGTCCAGAGAGAAGCCGTCGAGGGCCACCACGCTGGTGTCGCCGGCCGTGAATTCGCGCCGGACGTTCTCGAGCGAGATGATGGAATCGGTCATCTCAGGGGCCTCCCGGCGGGCCGCCCGGCATGCCGCGCGATACAATCTGCTCGTTTGCTTCTCCCGTGACGACCCGTTCGCCCTCGGACAGTCCTGACCTGATCTCGACCATGGTGCGGTCGTTGAGGCCGGTCTTGACCTCACGCTCGCTGACCTCGCCGGACGCGTCCAGGGTGCGGACGGTGCTGCGGCCGTCGGATTTGCGCATCACCGCCAGCGCCGGAATGACCTTCACGCGCTTCGCGTCGCCGGTGATGATATGCACTTCCGCGGTCATGTACGTCCGCAGCGCATAGTCCTTGTTCGGCACGTTGAAGACGCCGATGTAGTAGATTGCCGTGCTGGTCGAGCTTGATGAACTGGACGAGCCCGAACTCGACGTCGTGGTCGAGGAGAAGCTCGCGTCGTTCTTGATCGATTCGGGCGCTGGCTCGATCTGCTCCAGCCGAGCCTCGTAGCGATGGTCCTGGTCTCCCAGTATCGTGAAGTAGAGCGATTGTCCCGGCCGGACCTTGACGATGTCGGCCTCGGAAATCTCGGCCCGCACCGTCATTGTCTCGAGCTGGCCGAGCACGACGATGGTCGGCGCGGACTGCACCGCGTTGACCGTCTGGCCCTCCTGCACCACGGTGGCGAGCACCGTGCCGTCGATGGGCGCGGTGATGCGCGTGTAGTCGAGGTTCACCCGCGCCGTCTCCACGCTGGCTTCGGCGCCTACGATCAGCGCCTCGAGAGCTGCGATCTGGGCGCGGGTCTGCCGCACCGTCGAATCCGCACTGTCAAAATCGCTGCGCGAGGTGGCGCGCTGCGCCAGTGTCGCCTGCTGGCGCGCGAGATTCGCCTCGGCCAGCACCAGGGCAGCCTCCTTCTCGGCCTTCTGCGCGCGGTAGTTCTTCAGTGCGGCTTCCGAGTTGCGCAAGTCGTTCTGCTTGGTGACGGGGTCGATCTGGGCGATGACATCCCCGGCCTTGACCGTGTCGCCGACGCGCACGTTGAGCGCGGTGATCCGGCCCGACACTTGCGCACCGACGGCCGTCAGCCGCGCCGGCTTGAGAGTGCCGCTCGCGAGCACCTCTTCCCGCAGATCGCTCACGATCACGGGCGCAGTAATGTAGGACTGCGTCTTGCTCGACGTGCCGAGGAAACGTGTGGCCGCCAAGACGGCGGTTGCGACGATGACAATCAGGGCCGCGGCGATTTTCAGGCGCCTGGCGGTGATGATATCAGTCACTTCACCGTCTCCCGGAAGTGAGGTCCCGTGTTGGTGTCCACGATGATGGGCGTCGACGTTTCGACCGGATCGGTCCAGCCGCCGCCGAGCGCCTTGGCGAGGGAAATGTAGTCCTTGGCGGCCGACACCTTGCTCTGGATCAGCGAATCCTCCGCCGAATAGAGCGAGCGCTCGGCGTCCAGCACGTCGATGAAACTGGCACTGCCGGTCTCGAACAGCGACCGGGATAGTTGGGCGGCCTCGCGATAGTTCTTCGCCGCTTCAGTCAGCTTGGCCGCCCGCACGCGCTCCTGCGACAGCGACACCAGCGCATTCTCGACGTCTTCGAGCGCGGTGAGCAGGGTCGAATGGAACGTGGCGAACGCCTGATCGCGCTGCGCTTCCGCGATCCTGACGGTCGCGAGGCGCTTGCCTGCATCGAACACCGGCACCGTTACCGAGGGCCCCACCGACCAGCTCACGCTGGAATATTTTGCGAGATCGCCTGCGCGCAGCGCAGATGTGCCGACCGAGCCCGTCAGCGACACCGCAGGGTAGCGGTCGGCCTCGGCCGCGCCGATCTGGGCCGTGGCTTGGGCGAGCTTGCGCTCAGCGCTCGCAACGTCCGGACGGCTGATGAGAAGGTCGGCGGGCAGGCCCGTGGGGAGCGGCATGCGCGGCGCCGGCACCGGCATGGGCCGTGCCATCAGCGAAGCGACGGCGTCGGGCGGCCGTCCGAGCAGGATGCCGAGCCGATGGATGTCGGCCGCGAGCGCCGCGCGGTAGGTGGGAACGTTCGCTTCCGTGCTCGCGGCTTGCGCGGTTGCCTTGGCGAGATCGACGGCGTTGCCGCTGCCGGCCTCGTACTTGCTGCGGGTGAGCTTCTCGGTGTCGCGCTGCGAGACAGATGTGCGCCGCGCCAGCTCGATCCGGGCTTGGTATCCCCGCGCGTCCACATAATAGGCGGCGACGTCGCCGATCAGCGTGACGAGGCTGTCGCGCAAATCCTCCTCGGCCGATTGCTGCCCGCGCACCGCGGCTTCAATGTTCCGCTGCGTGCCGCCGAACAGGTCGAGCTCCCAGCTCGAATCGAAGCCGGCCTGGTGAAGCGTGTAGGGCGCCGTATCGACCACGGCGGAGGCGGAGCCCGCGCTGGTTTTGTTGCCTGTCACCGAGGCAGAACCGCTGACGGAGGGGAGCAGGCCGGCGCTGGTCTGTTGCACCGTTGCGCGCGCCTCGCGCACGACAGCCTTGGCTTTGGCGACATCCGGGTTGGCTTCGACTGCCTGTTCGATCAGCCGGTTGAGTACGGGGTCGCGCAGGCGAAGCCACCAGCGATCGAGCGTAGCGGTCTGGCGGCGCGATCCCGGCTTGACGCTCCACTCCCGGGGCATGTCGAGCTTCGGCGGCCCGGTATAGTCAGGCCCGACTGCGCAGCCAGCCAGTGTGCAGCCCAGCAACAGCGCTGCGCACGCCGATCCGGCGCGCGAGAGGGCGGCGTGCAACAGGGGCCTCGTCGGGCAATGGTCCTCCTCTGCGGATGGCGCGGGAATCGCGTCGGACAAGTGTGGCTGCATCGAATTGGCTTGAGACCCATTGGCCTTACCGCGGTACGGGCGGTGCCCATGGCCCTTGGAAGGAAGAAGGAATAGCACGCCTCAATAGCCGCGCGATCGTGGCCTTTCGGCAGCCCGAATGTTGCTGAATGTAAACAGATGTTGCGGGGCATCACGTCGCCAACAATGCAGGACTTCAGGCCTGTTTCTCCTACGCGTCAAGCCCTCTTCGAGAAAATATTCCGCTTTACCGAAATTCGGAAACGGCGTATGTGTGGCCCATCCCGGCTCATCCTTGAGGGGCGATCGTGTGGTCGTCATGTTCGCGAGCCGGGCTTGCGGTGGACGCGGCAGCGTCGTGCACGAGAGGTCAGGGGCAGGGCGGATTGCTCTCCGTGAGCC